>JBAYVV010000269.1:0-4455 GCA_041674465.1 Sterolibacterium sp. | reverse complement strand
TTCGCGCTGGGCGCGTTGTATGCCCTGGTTCAGGCGATCCTTGAGCAGGGCGCGATTGGGCAGGCGGGTCAGTGCGTCGTGGTGGGTGAGAAACTCGATTTGCTGCTGCGCCTGCTTGACTGAACTGATGTCGCTGAACACGCCCACATAGTTGGTGGTGCGGCCGTGCGCATTCCTGACGGTGCTGATGGTGAGCCACTCCGGATAGGCCTCGCCGTCCTTGCGCCGGTTCCACAATTCGCCGCGCCATTGGCTGGTGGCCAGCAGACTGGCCCACAGCTCGCGATAGAAAGTCTGATCCTGACGACCGGACTGGAGCAGGCGCAGATTCTTGCCCAGCACCTCGGCCTGGCTGTAGCCGGTGATGGCCTCGAAGGCAGGATTGACGGCCACGATATTGGCATCGATGTCGGTCACCGCGATGCCCTCGACCGTGCTGCGGAATACCCGGTCGGCCAGGCGCAAGATATCCTCGGCCTGTTTGCGTTCGGTGACATCGCGCATGTTGACAATGACCCCGGCGATCGCCGGATCGGTCAGCAGATTCTTGCCTACCGTCTCGAAAGTACGCCATGAGCCATCCTTGTGCAGATAGCGCCTTTCGACGCGCTGTATGGATTCGGGCGCCGCCGCGATGATCTTCTTGAAGTTGCTCGACGCAAGCGGCTGCTCATCCGGATGGATCAGGTTCAGCATGCTCTGGCCGATCAGCTCGTCGGGATGGTAGCCAGCGATCCGCGTCACCGAAGGGCTCACATAATTGATTTGTCCACTGGCGCCGATCACGACAGTGATGTCCGATGCATTCTCGATCAGCGCCCGAAAACGCCTTTCGCTGTTCTGCAGCGCTTCTTGGGCCATCTTCTGATCTTTCATGGCACTTAGCAGCGCCGACCGTACCCGGTCGGATTCGATCAGCAGCTCCAAGGTCTTTTCCTGGGAGGCGCGGACGGAGGCTTCCGCCTGCTTGCGTGTGGTGATCACGTCGAAGATGGCGATGAAGTATTCCCGTTCGGGACTGTAAACCGAGACTGAAAACCACATGGCCAAGGCTTCCACGTAGGTTTCGAACTGCTCGGGTTTCCCGCTCAGCGCCACCCTGCCGTAGATTTCAAACAAGCTTGGATTGGCTTCGCGGATGCCCGGAATGACTTCGCTGACCTTCAAACCGGTGACGTTCTTCAGTCCGGTCAACCTCTCAAAGGACGCATTGACTTTCAAATAAACGAAGTCATCGGGTACGCCATTCACGAACCGCATGTGGCAATAGGCGTAGCCTTCGAGCATGTTTTCGAACAGCGAGCGATAGAGCGCCTCGCTCTCGCGCAAGGCTTCCTGCATGATGCCGCGTTCGCTTTCGGCCCGGGCAATCGAACGGGCGACCCAAACAATCAGCGCGACAGATACCAGGATGTCGACGACGTCGACCAGAACCACGCCGAACTGGGCTTCGACAATCCCGGCATGCTTGCTGGCTTGATTGAGATACTCCAACAGGATCGGCAGGCTGATGGCGATCGGCAACAGGAGACGCGTAAGCATCCCCGCCGTGCCTTGGTTCGTGATTAACGCAATCAGCCCCTGATCGGGAGTCAGACAGAGCAGACCCGCGGCGAGCGCGAAAAACCCCAGCACGGTATGTCCCGCCATCTGGGTGTAATAGCCGAGTCCGGAGATGTTTGGAGCAGCGTAGAGGAAACCCAGTCCTGCGGTAAGCGCGAGTAAAGCCGCCAGCACCGCCAGGACAAACACCAGGCGGGCGCCCTGGCGCGATGCGCCGTTCGCCAGCAACGCCACGCCGACAAACACGAAGCACAGCGCTGAAGTCGGCGCCATGCGGCCCGGCGCCAGGGTGCCGACAGTGCCCGGCGGTTCATAAAAGAGCAGTTGGTCTATGCCAAGGTTGACGCCACCGAAGTATTCGACCAGCGTCAGCAAGCCCAGCAGCGCTGCGGCGCCGGCGCAGGCTTGCCCGCTTCGGCGCCGCAGTGCTGAAGATAGCGCGGGATCATGGCCTTTGCAGTAAAGCGCCCAGCCAGACAAGCAAAAGCCCAATGCGGTATTGGCTTTCATCGCCACCAGGCTGGGATGGACACTCTTCAGAATCGCGCTGTCCACCAGCCAGCCGATCAGGACGGCCACGCCGAGCGCGATGCTGGCAAGCCCGGCACCCTTGGCCCACGACTTCCAGAACAAGGGAGAATTCGAAAATGTCTTCATTTCAACGGCAGCAGCCATCGACCAGGTTTGTGGCAGGACTCGCGACTACCGGTCCCTTCACCATGAAATCCGGCATTGTGGCAATCCCCCATAGGTTGGACGGGTCCAGAATTTCGTGTCGCTGATTCTTTATACACCAAATCAGCCGTACAGCGAATTGGCATAGCGAAGTCGTGAGAAGCACGGATAATAACTACCGTCGATTCCAATCTGGCGCAACACGTTTGCCCTTGGCGTTTGCCCTGTGAGACTTGCTTGCACGGCCGCGAAAGCCGACAATCCAGATTGACTCCTGCCTCCCGCCCAAGTCACATGTCCGAGCCAAACCATCCCGAGCTGCCGAGCTTCAGGTTACGGATTGCCGCTCTTGCCAGCGGATTGGTCCTGCTGGTGCTTGGCGCCTACTTTTTCCAAGCCAGGATTTTTGAACAGGCACGGGGGGCAGCGGAGGAAAATCTGCGCGCGGTGGCCTCGCTCAAGTCCCTGGAAATCCAGAGCTGGTTGGGTGATCGGCTGATTTTTCTGAGTCAGCCCCCGGCCGGGGTCATGGCCGCCAACTTCGCCCGCTTGCTGGATGGACGCGATGCGGCTGCCGCCACACACATGCTGGAAGCACGCTTTCGCCATTTGCACGCCTCAAATCCCGAACTCAAGTCAGTTTGGCTTTACGACAGCGCGGGCGTGCCACGCCTGGGCAGCCGCGGCACGCTGCACAGCGACGGGCAGCATCGCAAAGTGGCGAATGAGGTGTTGGCCAAGCGCGCGGCAGGGTTTATCGACTTGCATCAGGTCGGCGCTGCGCCGGGCGATGTCGTGCTGGAAATTCTCGTGCCCCTGATCGCAAGCGCGGATAAAGCCGCGCCAGCCATCGGATACGCCCTGTTCCAGATCGATCCGGCCAAACACCTGTATCCTTTGATCGCAACCTGGCCGGGTGCCAGCGCCAGCGCCGAAACGCTGCTGACGCGGCGCCGCGGCGACGATCTGGAATACCTGAACCCCTTACGGCACAAGGATGCTCCGCCCCTGAGCCTGCGTTTGCCGTTGGCCACGCCGCAACTCATTGCCGCGCAGGCCGTGCTGACGCAGCAGGAGACCGTCGCCGGCGTCGACTATCGCGGCGAGCCCGGACTGGCTGTGGCGTTCAAGGTACCGGGCACGGAATGGTTGCTCACCGCCAAAATGGACGATGCCGAGGTGTACGCGAAAGCGCGCCAGACCCTGGTCTGGTTCGTCGCCACCGGCGCGGCCATGCTGTTCCTGCTGTTCGCCCTGGGCCGCGGCTACCTGAAATCCCTGACCGCACGTACGCAGACCAACACCCTGGTGCAGGAAGTCGCCCGTCTTGAGGAAATCGCCAAGCAAGTGCGCATCGAGACGGCGCTGGCCGAAAGCGAAGAACGGCTCAGGCTGGCGCTGCGGGCGGCGAACCAGGGTCTGTACGACCTCAACGTACAGACCGGCGAAGCCGTGGTCAGCCCGGAATATGCGCTGATGCTGGGCTACGATCCGGCCACTTTCCACGAAACCAACGCCGCCTGGATCGAGCGCCTGCATCCCGACGACCGCGAGCCTGTCGCAAGCATCTACCGGGAGTACATCGCCGGCCGCCTGCCCGAGTATCGCATCGAGTTTCGCCAGAAGACACAGGCCGGCGACTGGAAATGGATATTGTCCCTGGGGCGGCTGATCGAACATGATGCCGCGGGCAAGCCGTTGCGCATGCTCGGCACTCACACCGACATCACCGAGCGCCACCGCGACAGCTCGCGCACCAAGGCACTGCTCGACATCGGCACGCTGGCCGGCGCCCTGCCGGAACGCGAATTCCTCACACGCGGGCTGGAACTTGCCGAAAGCATCACCGACAGCGCCATCGGCTTCCTGCATTTCGTCAACGACGATCAGGAAAGCATTGAACTGGTCACCTGGACCCGCGGCGCGCTGAAAGGCTGCACGGCCGCCCATGACCAGCATTACCCGATCAGTCAGGCCGGTATCTGGGCGGACTGCTTCCGCCAGAAACGCCCGGTCGTGTTCAACGACTACCCCAACTTTGCCGACAAGCACGGCTTGCCTGAAGGTCACGCCGAGTTGCAGCGGTTGATCAGCGTGCCAGTGATGGCGGAAGGACTGGTGCGCATGATGATCGGCGTCGGCAACAAGCCGAGCGACTATATCGACGCCGATATCGATACCTTGCAACTGATCGGCAACGATCTGTGGCGCAGCGTC
>JBAYVV010000268.1:0-4488 GCA_041674465.1 Sterolibacterium sp. | reverse complement strand
TGGCGATCTGTCTGTCGATCTGGGCCGCTTTTGCCCTGGCCGGCCTCTACGGCATCGCCATTGCTGCCGTCTCGATGCTTTCCATGTCGGGCATCATCGTCGCCCTCGATGCCTACGGCCCGATTACCGACAATGCCGGCGGCATTGCCGAAATGGCGGAACTGCCCGCTTCAGTGCGTGCCGTGACGGATCCGCTGGATGCCGTTGGCAATACCACCAAGGCCGTGACCAAGGGTTATGCCATCGGCTCCGCCGCGCTGGCAGCACTGGTGCTGTTCGCCGACTACACCCATGCCCTGGAGGCTGCGGGCAGGACCGGCCTGACCTTTGACCTGTCGAACCACAACGTCATCATCGGTCTGTTTATCGGCGGCCTGATTCCCTATCTCTTCGGCGCCATGGCGATGGAGGCGGTGGGTCGCGCAGCCGGTTCGGTAGTGGTTGAAGTGCGCCGCCAGTTCAAGGAAATCAAGGGCATCATGGAAGGTACCGCCAAGCCCGATTATTCACGTGCGGTGGACATGCTGACCAAGGCGGCTATCGGCGAGATGATGATTCCGTCCTTGCTGCCGGTGCTGGTACCGGTTGTCGTTGGCTTCGCCCTCGGCCCACAGGCCCTCGGTGGCGTGCTGGTTGGCACCATCGTTACCGGTTTGTTCGTCGCGATTTCGATGACGACTGGCGGCGGTGCGTGGGACAACGCCAAGAAATACATCGAGGACGGCAATTTCGGCGGCAAGGGTTCCGAAGCGCACAAGGCCGCTGTAACCGGTGACACCGTGGGTGATCCCTACAAGGATACGGCCGGCCCGGCGGTGAACCCGCTGATCAAGATCATCAACATCGTTGCACTGTTGATCGTTCCGCTGATCGCCTGATCAAGTCAGACAACAAATCGTCAAGGGCGGCTCAGATTCTGAGCCGCCCTTTTTCTATCTGCAACTTTCAGATTGCACCGCGCTGTTTGAAATCGGCTAGCCGGAAACCCAGTAGCGCGAGGCTGCCGAAATAAGCGATTCCTCCGCAGACCACCAGGGCAGCCAGCCGCGTGACCTTCTCACCATTGGACATCTCCAGCCAGGCAACTTCGCTGCCCGTGAAGAACCAGAGCAGCAATCCCATCACGATTAGTGCCAGGCAGAGCTTGCTGAAGAATTGCAGCCAGCCGGCCAGTGGCTGGTAAGTGCCATTGCGGCGCAGACCGCGATAGAGCAAACCGGCATTGATGCAGGAAGCCAGGCCGATGGCCAGCGCCAAGCCGGCGTGACGCAGCCAGCCAATGAAGGCAAAATTCATGAGCTGGGTCAGGGCCAGGGTGATCAATGCAATTTTCACCGGTGTGCGAATATTCTGACGGGCATAGAAACCCGGTGCCAGCACCTTGACCAGAATCAGTCCGGTCAAGCCGATACTGTAGGCAACCAGCGCATTGCGCGTCTGCAGTACGTCGGTGCTGGTGAAGGCGCCGTGCTGGAACAAAGTGGCCAGCAGTGGCACCGCCAGCAGTGCGAGAGCTAATGCGGCGGGCAAGGTCAGCAGCAGCGTCAGGCGCAAGCCCCAGTCGAGCAAGGCGGAAAACTCCCGGGGCTGGGCATCGGCGTGAAACTTGGACAGGCTGGGCAGCAGAATGGTACCGAGCGCAGCACCGAGCAATCCGGCTGGAAATTCCATCAGGCGATCCGCATAGTAGAGCCAGGAAACGCTGCCGTGAGGCAGGAAGGAAGCGAAGATGGTGTTGATGATCAGGGAGATCTGCGCCACTGAAACACCGAGCACGGCCGGCAGCATCAGCTTGAGGATGCGATTCACGCCGGGATCCTTGAGGCTGAAGGCAAAGCGCGGCAGCATGCCGATCCTGGCCAGCGCGGGCAGTTGGATGCCTAGTTGCAGCAGACCGCCGAGCAGAACCGCCCAGGCCAGGGCCAGCACGGGCGGGTCGAAATAGGGCGCCGCCAGCAAGGCCATGCCGATAAAAGAGAGATTCAACAGAACCGGCGTGAATGCCGGCAGGGCAAAGCGGCTCCAGGTGTTGAGCACACCAGCCGCAAGTGCGACCAGCGACATGAACAGGATGTAGGGAAAGGTAATGCGGGTGAGTTCAACCGTCAGCGCAAACTTGTCAGCGTCGGCCGAAAATCCCGGCGCGGTGAGGTAGATCAGCAGCGGTGTCAGCGCCATGCCCAGTGCCGTGACCACCACCAAGGCTAGCATCAGTATGGTCGTCACATGATCGACCAAACGTTTCGCCTCGTCCTCCCCACGCAGGTTTTTGTATTCTGCGAGGATGGGCACGAAGGCCTGGGAGAAGGCACCTTCCGCAAACAGTCGGCGCAACAGGTTGGGCAGGCGGAAGGCAACGAAGAAAGCATCCGTCGCCAGACCGGCGCCGAAGCTGCGTGCAATCACGAAGTCACGCACGAACCCGAGCACGCGCGAGAGCAGCGTCATGGCACTGACGGTAGCAAGGGTTTTGAGCAGATTCATGCAGCGATCTTCATGGCATCCGGATTGAGTCGGATTCTATCGGAACAGGCCCTATCCCCGTTTATAATTCCTTCCGGTTCCAATTCATCGAAGCGCCTCCTTGCCCATGTCAGATAGCCGATCAAGTCCGCGGTATAGCAAGCGACTGCGCGCAGCGTTCGCCGTTGAGGACAATGGCAAACGCAACTCGATTCAGGGCAAGAGCCTGGATGTCAGCAGCGATGGCATTTCCTTTGTTTCCAGTCGCAACATTCAAATCGGCCATGAAGGAAACCTTTTTCTCATGCTCAATCCGGGCGATGCCAAGAATCCGCCTGAGGTTTTCGAGACGCAATGCAAGGTCATCAGCTGCGTGCTCTCGCCCCAGCAGGGCGGTTTTCGCCTGGGTCTGCACTTTACCAAGATGTCTGCCGAGAACAAGCAGGCTTTCCAGAAATTCCTTGCGCCGTTGATGGCGCATGCCCGTCAAGCCGCACATCAGGCTTGATCGCACGCAACAGCAGAAGAGTATGTCTATGATCAGGTGCGCCATGAAGCGCGACCAGCTTGATCCGTGCGAACACACCAAAATCGGTCTGGTCGAGGAGGAAACATGAAAGAACGACAATTCAAGTTGATCGATACCAACGGCGTCCGATTGCGTACTGTGGTCGAAGGCGAAGGCCCTCTGGTGATTCTTCTCCATGGTTTTCCTCAGTGCTGGTATTTGTGGCGTCACCAGATTGATCCGCTGGTGAATGCCGGATATCAAGTGGCCGTGCCGGACCAGCGTGGTTACGGTGGCAGCAATTGTCCGACGGCCGTCGCCGACTACAATATTCGCGCACTCTCCGCAGACGTGGCGGGTATTGCCACCGCTTTGAACCGGGACGAATTCATCCTGATCGGACATGACTGGGGCTGCCTCGTGGCGTGGAACACCGCGCTGCTTCATGCGAAGATGTGCAAGGCGGTCATGGGCATGTCCGTACCGATTTTTCGGCCAGCGCCTGAAGTCCTCAATCCGCCCGGCATGGACGACCGCTTCTGGTATATCCGCTATTTCCAGGATGTGGGAATCGCCGAAGCCGAACTGGAACGCAATCTGGAACACAGCCTGCTCACCCTGTACTACTCGCTCAGCGCGGATGCACCGCCTGCGAGCTTCATTCGGCAACTGGAGCATCCGCGAGCGAGCGGTCTGCTGGATGCGCTGGCGACGCCGAAGCAGCTCCCGGCCTGGCTGACGCACGAGGATCTGGCGTATTACGTCGAACAATTCCGCCTCAGCGGTTTCCGTGGCCCGTTGAATTGGTATCGCAACCTTCCGACCAACAATGGCATCACACCGGAACTCGAAGGGCAACGGTTTACCCAACCGGCAGCCTTCCTTGCCGGGGCGAAAGACGATGTGTTGCTGTTCGATCCCGGTTGGCGCGAAACGTTTCCGGCGGCATTTGATGATATGCGCTTCATCGAAACGGTCGAAGAGGCAGGGCATTGGGTGCAGATGGAAAAACCTGAACAGACGACGGCGCTGATGCTGCGGTTTCTCAAGGAACTCTGATCCTGCCAGGCGATCGAAACCCGCAACTTAGAGCCTATCCGTGAATAATCCAGCCCTGCGCCAATACCGATTTGAGCGCATCCCTTTGTCGCAAGCCGCTTACGGTGATGACACCGCCGCGCGTCTTGCTTCGCGGGCTGCATCTCAAATCGGCATTGGCCCGAAGGGTTGCAGCGAATCCGCGCGTCTGCGGCGTTGCGAGCCTTGCCAAATGATGTACATTGGGCTGCGGCTCGCGCCTTGCATCCATCGCGGATGCGCTGCAACGCAGGGCCGGATTATTTACGGATAGGCTCTTAATTACCCGTTCGGAAAGTCATGCTCAAAACCGCACTTGCCATTGGTGTCATTATCCTTTGCAGCGCTGCCTACGCCGAAGGTGATGATTATTACGAATGCATCAAGCCGGAGGGTTTCACCGAATACTCGATCTATCCATGCGAGGATGGACAGCAGCA
>JBAYVV010000267.1:0-4497 GCA_041674465.1 Sterolibacterium sp. | reverse complement strand
GGAACCGACTGTCGCGCCGGCGGCGGAGCGAATCGCAGCGTAGGTAGCTGATCGTCGGTCATGGCCTGGTGTGCAATTCATATTCCCTACGGCGTACGCAGAATTCCATCATCGCAATCCCATCGCACAATGCTCGGTTTTTACGCGCACGGGCGAGTTCGGATGCGAAATACGTGGCAACCTTCTCCACGCCTAGCTCTCGGTGCAGGGCTTCTCGTCTGAAGTATTGACCGGAAAAAGAACCGCATACTTTCCACCGTGTTGTACTTGAATGATGACTGGCTGGCCCGCGATGGTGGCGAGTTGGTGCTATTTGAACCAACCGCTGATACTGTCATCGCGACGGTAAGCCCAACATTTGGCAAAATGATCATCTTGTTAAGCGAATTGTTTCCGCACGAAGTGCTCATCGCCCACAACAAACGGCGCAGCATTGCCGGATGGTTTCGCGTTAGGGAGGTCGCATGACTCTGTCCGCTTTGCGGGCGCCCTCCCAGCGCGCACTTTCGGCGGGCCGGTAGGGCTTGCGGAAGGTATCCTGATCAGCAGTAAATGACCCAGTTTGAGCTTGGTCGCTTCCGCCTACCAAGTTATCACTCATACTCGTGCCCGGGAAAGCGCAGGGTAACTCTAGGTCGAACGGGTGGGCCGTCACTCCCAGGGTGGCATGAGATTCTTGTCGGCGCAAAGCCCCAGGCGGTGAATCTTGGCCTGAAACTCGGCCTGCTCATATGCTGTCTGATCCGCTGGGCTCTGCTGCCTCGCATAGTGCCTGTATCGTCTCACTACCGACCTGGCCGTTTGCCTAATCGGTTCAGCCGTTCAGCTTCAGACTTGGCGATTTTCCATCCCTCCTGATAAAACCTCTCCCCTGCCGGGTCACCACCATCCTTGCCGAGAAACCAGTAGCCATGTTCAATTGGCCTGCCGTTGATCTTTGGCTCTTCGTCATTCCACACGAACACGACATACAAGGACCACTCTTTCACGCCGTCCTTGTCGTCAGCCTTCTCGTGGACTTCCCAAACCATCGCTAGAGTCCGTGTTTCAGATACACGTGCATCCGATTCACGCAGGTGCAGAAGTGACTATCAGCGTAAGTTACGGCACTCTTGCAATAAAGGCCCGGCAGAGCCTTCACGAACAAAATAGAATTGCTTCCGCCTACGCACTGATCAACAGCGCATTGGGGAGTTGCTAAGCGCTCCCCGGAAGCGCGTGGGCAAGAGCATGCTTCAATTGCCTGTTGCTTCTCGTCCAATTGTCTTCCTTCAACGTAACCCTCCGGCGATTCCAAGCTACCGACCATGACAATTCAGTTCACCTCTCTTGTTACCAGGTTTGGCGTGGCCTTCTCAATCGACTCGATTTACGTTTAGACTCTAACTGCCAGAGCGCTTATGGTTATTATGGACAGATTAAAGGCTGCACTATAGGGGTCGACGCAAGCCTGTCGACAGACCTTCGTCAACTGTGCAGACATTGCTAGGCTCCCTGTTATTGCCAGCTAGCAAGAGGCTAAGCATTCCTTAGTACATTGTCAACCAAACCCTAAGAAACTCTTAGGTTTTGAATTGACGAAAATTGCCGAACATGCGGGATGCGCCTGTACTACCACGGCGACTAAGGGAGTTAAGGACCAAAAAAGGCCTTAGCCAAGAGCAGTTAGGCATTCTTGCGGGAATCGACGAATGCTCTGCCAGCGCCCGAATGAACCAGTACGAACGTGGGAAGCATACGCCAGACTATGGGACGGTTTGCCGCCTCGCTGCTGTCCTCGATGTTCCGGTCGCTTTCTTCTATGCCGAAGACGACGCAGAGGCCGAACTGCTATTGTTGTTCTCGGCGATGCCAAGAGCGTTCAAGAGGCAACTGCTGGCGGCGCTGCGAAAGACGACGGAAGGCAATGGCAGTCCCCAAGCTTAGTTGCGGTGGGAATCGAGGGCTTCAAACAGGTCAAAGTGGTCACGGTAACGAGACTCAGGTCCAAACATGACGTAGCGGCCACACATAGGGTGATTATGGCCTACGATGATGGGACCGTGAGTTTGCGGTGATAACCGCCACCGACAATGCTCGCATACCGTTGATTTTCTACTCCGCTTGCCCCTGCTGCTTACTCCGAGAGTTCGCTGAGCCGAGCGCTGGCTTCCCTCTTGCCCATACCTCTCACCGCCGCAATTGCCGACATTTGCTGCCCGCGCGGACTGGTATTCCCCGCTTCCCAAGTTGTAGATCGTCTGGACTGATACCCCGAGAAGAGTACCCATGTCCGCAGCGGATAGTCCAAGCCGCTGCCTCTGCGTACTGAACCCTTTTGCAGAAAACCGCACCCAGCTGTCGGCAACGGGAGCCGCGGGCACCGTAGTTTTCTTCGCGACATTCTTATCAAGACGCGACACCTGTTGTTCTAGTGTCGCCACGCGTCGCTTCAACGCGGCAATGTCTGACCGGTACTGCGCCGACGATTTCTTCAGCTTCTCAGTTTCGCTGCGTACTTCTTTGCGCGCTACCCTCGCAATCTCTTCCTTCAGAACGGATGCAATGTTTGGCAATTTTGTTCTTCCTTGGTCATCGAGCAAAGGGTTCTACTATACACAAACGGCGGCCACGGCAACTGGTTTGTGTCTTATCAAGAAAAGTTTGTTCGCCTGCCTGGAGAGCGACAGCCGGTAGTTGATGTTGGTAAACGAGCCTTTCGCCAAATTGGCGGAAGTATTTTTGCCTTGGCTTTCCTCTTGTCGCGGCGGTTGCATCAGGCGCTATATTTCAACAACCTCAGCAGACACCACAGCCTCAGTTGCAGGGCTGAGACCGGGGTATGGATTCCCATCGCTTCCGTGGGTAAATGCAGGGCCGCTAAACCGTGCCTCGGGGTCACAGCGGCCAACGCCTGCATGGGCCCTGCAAACCTCGGGGCGTGTTCGTCCCCTGGGCTACTCCCCAGCGAAGACGAATTCATATCCGTGTTCAAGCAGTAGGTCGCGAGCCTCTTCACCGTCCCGGAACTGCGCCTGGGCAAAGAGGACTCTTGCCTCCTCGTCGTGCGCCGGCATGTGGACGGTGAGCAACGTGAAAAGTGCATCTTGTGGCGAGATCGGCGTGCCGTTGTGGTAGACGGTCGGGGTGTTCGTGGTTTGCATGATCTTCTCCTGTAGAGATAGGGTTGATGAGGCGTGCTGCCTTGCTTCGGAACACTGGGGACCAATGCGCCGAAGGAAGGCCCGGCGTCCTATACGGACGCGGGCAATGGGGTTTCAGTGAATCGTCATCAGCAACTCAGCCAGGGTTTCGCCTGGTGGTTGCGGGATGACGGGGTCGCGATACTGGGGTGGTACGTCAGATTCGAGCATGCTGCCGCGGCGCACCTCGCCGTAGAACTTTTCGCGCTTGGAAAGCCAGACCAGCTCAAACATTGCTCGGGCGTCCCAGCGGATCGGAACGGCTTCGAGCATGTCCGAGGCAAATGCGGCAGCGCTCTTGTCCGCATCGTCGAAAGTCAGAACGACCTCGCGGCGCGGACAGAGATCATCCGGCAGTTGCCTGATCGAGTACGCGGCCTTGATACCGGCCGGCACAGGCTTCGTGCGTTGCAGCTGGCGCCTGAACACCACGCACTCGAGATCCGAGAGAACGTGGTATTCAGGGCTGCCCGGTTGCGCTGCGCTTTCTCCCGGTGGCGTCGGGCCGATGCACTTTAGGCTACGCATGGGCTCGCTCCGGCGACATTGCCGCATCGACGAATTCGAGCATGTCCAGCACCGATTCAGGCAAGGACCGTGCTTCGGGCGCTAGTGTGTCGAATGTTCTCACCAGGGGGAAGCTGCTCGTGCCTGCGATGCTTTCCGGACGAACCAAGCGGAAGCCGTCATCCGCAAGAACCATCGGGGAAAGCTGTGCGCAGAAGCGTTCGAAGCCGGATAGTGACTTCCAACACCGAATGCCCTCGTAGCGGATCAGTGCGTAACCGCCGCACACTGCAAGTACATCGAAGCGGTCCCCAAGGGGAATTTCCGCGGCCTCGAACGGACGGCACAGCGGAATCGTTTTGGTAGCGATGTGGTGGCCCGTCTTCATCTTTGCATCCCGAACAGTCCGATTGAGCCCAGCACGACGGTGATCCAGAAGACGAAAGCGTCCGGATTCGTCATTGCCATTGCCTTCAGTTTCTTAATCATGATGCGTGACCTCCTGAAAAACGGGGGCGCACGTGTCCATGGGAGGTTCCCCAAAGGAGCGGTATGCGCCCCTGAGGGGTTGGCCATGAGAGGATTCTCACGGCGGTGATTCGATAGCGCTGCTACTGCTATCGATTTTCCGACCTTGCGGCCAGGGTGGTAGATCCACTCTAGGGCGGGATCTGCAGACACCACGGAAAACCTGCGTGGCAGCTCGCTGCGGACTGCCTGCTTGTACGTTCGCTTTTTCCGGAAACCGGCGATCAGGTCCCCCGAAAAAGCGCCCTCAGAGTCGAGGGCGGTGAATCGGTCAGTTGCG
>JBAYVV010000266.1:0-4508 GCA_041674465.1 Sterolibacterium sp. | reverse complement strand
GGTAATGATGCCGGCATGTAGAACAGGGTGCCCTCGTTGAGCGTCGGCATGAACTCGGAGCCTAGCTTCATTGCCGGGTACACCGAGACGCCCAAGGCCAGCACAGCGAGAAGAATGGTCAGCTTCTTCCAGCGCATCACGCCGGCGATGATCGGACGATAGACCCAGATCAGGAAGCGATTCACCGGGTTCCTGGCTTCCGGCATGATCTTGCCGCGGATGAACAGCATCATCAGTACGGGCACCAGCGTCACCGAGAGCAGGGCGGCGCCGGCCATGGAGAAGGTCTTGGTGTAGGCGAGCGGCGAGAACAATCGCCCCTCCTGACCTTCCAGACTGAAGACCGGCAGGAAGGAGACAGTGATGATGAGCAGCGAGAAGAACAGCGCTGGGCCGACCTCCTTGCAGGCCGTGATCATGGCCTCTGTTCGCGACTCCCCTTCCTTGAGCCGCTCCAGGTGCTTGTGGGCATTCTCGATCATGACGATGGCGGCGTCGATCATGGCCCCGATGGCGATGGCGATGCCGCCCAGGCTCATGAGATTGGAGTTCATGCCCAGCAAGCGCATGGCGATGAAGGCCATCAATATCCCGACCGGCAACATCAGGATTGCCACCAGCGCGCTACGCACATGCAGCAGGAAGACGATACAGACCAGGGCGACGATGACCGATTCCTCGGCCAGGGTACGCTTCAGGGTGTCGATGGCGCGATGGATCAGTTCGGAGCGATCGTAGGTTGTGACGATGCTTACCCCTTCGGGCAATCCAGCAGAAATTTCCGTTATCTTTTCCTTGAGATTGTGGATGACCTCCAGGGCATTCTGCCCATAGCGCGCCATGGCGATGCCCGACACCACCTCGCCTTCGCCGTTGAGTTCGGTGAGACCGCGTCGCTCGTCCGGAGCCAGTTCGACTCGGGCGATGTCGCGGATTAGCACTGGTGTTCCCTTGTCGCTTTTCACGACCAGCATTTCGATGTCGTTCTTGCCGCGCAGATAGCCCTTGCCGCGCACCATGTATTCGGTTTCGGCCATTTCGATGACTCGGCCGCCGACGTCGCGGTTGGAATCGCGGATCGCCTGCGTGACTTTCATCAGGGGGATGCCGTAGGCGCGCAGCTTGGTCGGATCGACCGTCACCTGGTAGGTCTGGACGAAGCCGCCGATCGAAGCCACTTCGGCCACGCCCTGCGCCTTGGTCAATTGATAGCGCACATACCAGTCCTGGATGGCGCGCAACTCTGCCAGCGTTCTGTCCTTGGCCAGCAAGGCATATTGATACACCCAGCCGACACCGGTGGCGTCGGGGCCGATCTGCGGCGTGACGCCCTTGGGCATCCGTCCTGAAGCGAAGTTGAGGTATTCCAGTACGCGCGAACGGGCCCAGTAGATGTCGGTGCCGTCCTCGAAAATGATATACACGAAGGAAGCGCCGAAGAACGAGAAGCCGCGCACCACCTTGGATTTCGGCACCGACAGCATCGAGGTGGTGAGCGGATAAGTCACCTGGTCCTCGACCACCTGCGGCGCCTGGCCGGGATATTCGGTATAGACGATCACCTGCACGTCCGACAGATCGGGTAGCGCATCGATCGGCGTTTTCAGGACAGCGTAAATGCCCCCGATGACGAGAAACAATGTGGCGAGCAAGACCAGGAAAACATTTCGGCTCGACCAGTCGATGATTTTGCTGAGCATGGCGTGTCCCGTCTCAGTGGCCGGAATGAGCTGCAGGACGTGCAGCGCCTGTGCCTTCGAGCTTGATGATTACCCACTCGCCAGGCGTCCTCTCGATGAACGTAAATGACACTATGGCACCGGTTTTGAGACTTCCCAGTAGTCCAGAGTTGGCGAGTACGAAATCCATCGTCATGCCCGGCCACTTGAGGCTGGCCACGGGACCATGAGTGATCGTCACCGTTCCAACCTTGGTATCGATGGCTTCGAGTTTGCCATCGGCCTGGTGACTGGCTCCCTTGGCGGCAGGCACCGTGTTCTCTGCCCCGGCTTCCGTCTTCGGTGTCGTGCCGTGGGCCGAATGACCAAAACCACCGACGGCGGCCTTCAAGTTGCTCTCGGCATCGATGAGGAAATTGGCGGCAACTACTACTGCTTCACCGTCCTTGACCCCATCGGTGATTTCAATGTAGTTGTCGCTGCGGGCACCAAGCTTGACTTCGCGTGGCTCGTAGCGACCTTCCTTGAGCTGAACCAGGACGATCTGCCTCGCACCGCTATCGATGACGGCCGATACAGGTACTGTGACGACCTTAGCCTTTTCGCCGACAGCAAGTTCCATCTGGGCGAACATGCCGGGCTTGAGTAATTGCCCAGGGTTGGAGAGTTCCACCCGGACAGGGACGGTGCGGGTTTCGGCTTTCAGTGTTGGGTAGACATAGGTGATGGCGCCTTCGAAGACCTTGCCCGGATAGGCATTGATTTTTATCTGGGTCTTGGCGCCCAATTTCACTTGCCCGATGTCTTGCTCAAAAACGTCGGCAATGATCCACACTGCCGAGAGGTCGGTGATCTGGTAGAGCATTTCGCCGGACATAAAGCGCATGCCTTGCACGGCTTTCTTTTCGGTGACGATGCCGTTGACCGGCGAGCGGAAGGTCAACGTGCGTTTGGTTTCGCCGGACCTGGCCAGCGCCTTGACCTGCTCTTCCGAGATGTCCCAGTTCTTGAGACGCGCGAGGCTGGCGTCGGCCAACTGCTTCATGCTGTTCTGCGCTTCACCGCCCGCCTCCTTGAGGGACTGCACGCCTTGGGCGGCGATGGCGTATTCGCGTTGGGCCGACACCAGTTCCGGGCTATAGACCTCGAACAGCGGCTGTCCTTTGTTCACGGCTTGCCCCGTGACATTGACATGCAGGCGCTCGACATAACCCTCGAACTTCGGGGCAATGGTGAAGAGACGACGTTCATCGGGTTCGATGCGTCCGGCGGCGCGGACGATCTTGTCCAGAGTGCGCAGACTCGCGGCCTCAGTCCTGACCCCGAGTTTCTGCACCTTCTCGGTGCTGATTTTGACCACATTAGCCGCACTTGTCGCACCCTCTTCTCCATCCTCTTCACCTTCGAAGACCGCGATGTAATCCATCCCCATCGGGTCTTTCTTGGGTGTCGGTGAGGTATCCGGCAGACCCATTGGGTTGCGGTAGTAAAGCAGCTTGCGTTCCTTCTTGGCGCCAGCAGGTGTTGCGGCTACCGGTTGCGTTGCCGTTGCAGCGCTGTGTTCGCTGCCACCTTGGCGCGTCCCGATCCAATATCCCCCGCTCGCTGCTAATGCCGCCGCGATAACGACCACTACAATTCCCGCTCCGAGTTTCATAAATCTTCCCCTATCAAACGTTCAATGTCCGCCAGGCGTGCCTGTTGTTCGGCCTGTGCCTTAAGGATGTCCTGCTTTGCCTTGCGTATCTGGCGTTGCGCATCAAGTAGCGTGGCGAAATCTACTTTGCCGGTTTCATAGCCGGCGAGTGCTGCCTGGAAAGTGAGCTCGGACTGCGGCAACAGACTTGTCTGTGCCAGCATTTCCATGCGCCTTGCCGCATCAATGGCGGCTAGGTTTTCGGAAAGGTCTCCCAGCAACTGGTTAGCGGTAGCTTCCTTGCGGGCACGGGCCGCGTCAGTCATCTTTTCGGCCTCGCGCTCCTGGCTGCGGCGGCTTTCCTGCTGCAGCGGGATGTTGAATTCCACCATCAGTTCCCACTCATTGACGCGGTTGCCCATCTGGATCGGGGAAATGCCGAGGCTGAAATCCGGATAGCGATTGCGATAAGTTAGGTCGCGGTTTTTCTCGGCAGCGCGGATACGGGCCTCATCGGTGAAGAGTTGCGGATTCTTACTGCGCAGGCGATCTTCAAGAGTGACGAAGTCGAGCTTGGCAGCAGAGGGAATCGGCCGCAGGCGTTCCGGATCGGCCAGCGGCGACTGGACGGGTCGCGCTAATAGGGCATTGAGGCGGGAAAGGTTATGGTGGTGCTCAGTTTCCATCTGGATCAGTTCGTTTCTCATCGCGGTGCGTTCCACCTGGACGCGGATGGCGTCCTGCTGTGGCACCAACCCACCCGCGTAACGCGCCTGGGTAATGCTCTCGATGCGGTCGATCAGGCCGATGACTTCCTGGTTCAAGCGGATCAGCCGCGCCACGGCGAAATACTGGGCATACGCTATCTTGATACGGGCCGCCTGCTCCGTCCAAGTCACGCTGGCTTTACCCCTGACTGCATCAGCGTCGGCTTCGGCTGCTTCGCGCTTGAGATCGCGCTTACCCCAGAAAGGTACAGGCTGGATCAGCGTGTACTTGGTGCTGCCGACGCGACCGGGCAGCAGATTGGGACTGGCGTCAGAACCGGAATTGGTGATGTTTTGCAACTCTGTGCGCAATACCGGGTCAGGCAGTGCGCCTGCTGGATAGATGCGTTCCCTGGCCGCTTCGGCTTCAAACCGCATGGCGGCATATTCAGGATTTCTTTCTTTGGCATAGGTGAGCAGACTTTC
>JBAYVV010000265.1:0-4517 GCA_041674465.1 Sterolibacterium sp. | reverse complement strand
GGTTCCCTGGTGCAGTTTGTCGCCGCCGGCCTGGTGTTCCTGCCTTTCATGCTGATGTTCGAAACCATGCAGATCACCTGGAATCGAAACTTCATTTTCGCGCTGGGATGGCTGGTCCTGGTGCTCTCACTCGGTGCCATCTCGCTACTGCATCAGTTGATTCGGCACGGCGCGGCAACGCGGGTTTCGGCGCTGTTTTACCTCACGCCGCCAACCACGGCCTTGCTGGCCTGGGCGGTATTCGGCGAACAACTCGACGCCCCGGCTTTGGTCGGCATGGCACTGGCCGCCCTCGGGGTGGCACTGGCGCTGAGAAAGTAGCGCCAACCCGGGGACAGGCCGGCGGGAACTGCCGAGTTCAGGCGTTCCTGAAGTTTGGCTTACGCTTTTCGAGGAAGGCGCTCATGCCTTCCTTCTTGTCGGCAAGGCTGAAACAGGCATGGAAGGTACGACGCTCGAACAGCAAGCCTTCCTGCAGCGAAGACTCAAAAGCGCGATTGACCGACTCCTTGATCATCATCACCACGGGCAAGGAATAGCTGGCAATGGTTTGCGCCGTGGCCACAGCATCGTCCACAAGCTGAGCGACGGGCACGATGCGCGCAACGAGACCGGCACGCTCGGCTTCGACAGCGTCCATCAAACGTCCGGTCAGGCTAAGCTCCATCGCCTTGGCTTTGCCGACCGCCAAGGGCATACGCTGCGTACCACCCGATCCAGGAATGATCCCGAGCTTGACTTCCGGCTGCCCGAACTGGGCGTTGTCACCTGCAAGGATGAAGTCGCACATCATCGCTAGCTCGCAACCTCCACCCAGAGCATAGCCGGCCACGGCGGCGATGATCGGCTTGCGGCAACGCGCGACGCGATCCCAGTTACGGCTGATGAAGTTGCTCTTATAGACATCCATGTGATCCCAGTCCTTCATGGCCACGATGTCGGCGCCGGCGGCGAAGGCCTTTTCCGAGCCGGTGATGACGATGGCGCCAATCGCCGCGTCGGCTTCAAAAGCCTCGAGCGCCGCAACCACATCATTGACCAGTGCGTCATTGAGTGCATTGAGCGCCTTGGGACGATTGAGCGTGATGAGTCCGACTTTGCCGCGAACTTCTGCAATGATATTTCCATAATTCATGATGTGTATTACTCCTGCTTGGGATTGTTGAGTTCGGGTACGGCCTTGAGCGGCGGAGGCTCCGGGCTCGGCCTGGAGGCCGATGGGGTAGCCGCTTCGGCCTTCTTCTTCGGCTGTATCACTGCGCGCACCCGAGTGTTGGCGCCGTGTGCCGTTGCCGCCGGGGCGCCGGCAGGTCCGTTACTGACCAGATAGTTCTCGTTCTTGCCGTCGAATGAAATGTACTGACCGCGCACTTCATCCTGACCGCTCTTGACATGGGCGCGCTGAAAAAACTCGGTCTTGTCGAGCTTGCCGTCGTGCACAATGCGCTCAGCCTCGCCTTCCACGTACTCGTCCTTGCCTTCGCGCTTCTGCCGGAAGTGCGCCAGCCCACCTGGACCACCGGTGGCAACACCGCTCTGGTAGCCATCCACATCCTGGGTGACGACCAGCTTTTCACAGCGTATCGTCAGCGTGCCCTGCACCATCTGAACATTGCCCTCGAAGGTGTTTATTTTTTTGGCATCGTCGATGAGGATGCGATCGGCATCGAGATTGACCGGCTTGTCGCGGTCCGCTTTTTCCGCCTGAGCCGACACTGACGAGAAGATCAGTGCGGCAACGAGGAGCATTCTGGCTATTGGATTCATGGCGTCGCCTGTGGTTGCGTTTTATATAGCGTAGCTTGTGCCCGGCCTGTCAGCGTGTAGAGATGCTTTCCGTGATCCGCTTCCATGCCCATGCCGCGAATCAGGCTCTTGCCATTGACGATGGTCACCGGCACGCTGCTGCGGGCGATTTCGTCATCCGGGTAAACCTGCATTGCGGCCGTCGTCAGTACCAGTTCGGGGCGATCCGGGGTGGCTTCGCGAACGAGCCGCACATTGTCGCTCAGTTCGATCAGCCTGCCGTCCTGGCTGACACGAGCCTGGCGCGCACTGAGCCGGGTCGGCTCGGCATGCGCGTAAAAAGTCAGGGCAGGCTCGGTGATATGAGTGCTGTCGTCATCCGGATAATGCAGCATTTCCTTGGCCTGCAGCGCGTGCTGGAGGCCGCCGTCGCGATTGAAGTGGCGCACGCTCAGTGAGGTAACGATGAAATCCGGATCATGGCGGATCTTGTCCTTGTTTCCCGCCTTGTCGACCTCAGTGGCGTGTTCCAGCCAGAAAGTCAGCGCTGCCAGCAAGGTCAGCAGCATCAACGGCAGTAAGTTTGCGCTATGGATTTTCATGCTCTGGCGGATGTCGGCGGCATGACAATGTAAGGTGCCAATGCCTGGCCAAGCCTGTTCTGTGCGGCGAGTATCAGTTCGCAGACTTCGCGCACTGCGCCTTGGCCCGCGCTGCAACGCGTCACGTAATCGACATGGCGACGTACCAAGGCATGGCCGTTCGGTACGCTGGCGGAAAATCCGCAGGCGCGCAACACGGGAAGGTCGACCACATCGTCACCCATGTAGCCGGCGTTGGCAAAATCGAGATGTTGTTCCTTCAGTACGCCCTGCATTGCGCCATGCTTGTCTTCGACGCCTTGCAACAGAATTTCGATGCCCAGGTTCCTGGCACGCAACTCCAGTGCGTGCGAACCGCGTCCACTGATGATGGCCAGCACGATACCGGCATTCGCCAGCATTTTCAGGCCATGACCATCGAGGGTGTTGAAGGCTTTCAACTCCTCGCCCTGTGCCGAGTAATACAGCGTGCCATCGGTCATCACGCCATCCACATCGAAAGCCATCAACCTGACCTGGCTGGCTTTCTGCTGAGAGATAGAGGCAAACATTGACTCGCTCACTAGACTACCTTGGCACGGAACAAATCATGCATGTTGAGTGCACCGCACAGCACACCCGTCTCGTCGATCACCAGAAGTTGCGTGATCTTGTGCTCTTCCATCAACTGCACCGCTTCCACGGCCAGACGTCCGGGCGCAATGGAGCGTGGCCTGCGCGTCATGACTTGCGACAACGGTGTCTGGCGCAAATCGCCGAGTTTCTGCATGGCTCGCCGCAGATCGCCATCGGTAAAAATACCCGAGAGTTCGCCGCTGCCATCGCGCACCGCAATCATGCCCATGCCACCCTCGGAAATTGAGGTCAGGGCAGCGAAGACTGTCGCGCTCTCGGGAATGATCGGCACATTCTGCGCCGGCCGCATGACGTCCTTGACATGGGTCAGCAAGCGGCGACCCAGTGCGCCGCCGGGATGCGAGCGGGCAAAATCCTCCGCGCCGAAACCGCGCGCATCAAGCAGCGCCACAGCCAGCGCATCACCCAGGGCCAGGGCCGCAGTCGTGCTGGCCGTCGGTGCAAGGTTGAGCGGACAGGCCTCCTCCTTCACGCTGGCATCGAGATGCACATCGGCTTCCTGTGCCAGCGGGGAAGCCGGATTGCCGGTAATCGCGATCAAACGGCCACCCTGGCGCTTTACCAGGGGAACAATCGTCAGCAACTCATCGTTCTCACCGGAATTGGAAAGTGCGATCAGAATGTCCTCGCGCGCGATCATGCCCAGGTCGCCATGCACGGCTTCGGCCGCGTGCACGAAATAAGCCGGGGTGCCGGTACTCGCCAGGGTTGCGGCGATCTTGCGACAGATGTGCCCGGATTTGCCTATGCCGCAGACAATCACCCGGCCATGGCAACCAAGGATCATCTCGACTGCACGCAAAAATTCGTCGCCGAGCCGGGCGCCAAGTGCAGCAACCGCTTCCGCCTCGATTTGCAAGACGCGTCGTGCCATCTCTATGGCACGCGACGGCAACTTTGCAGCACCGCTGGGTCTGGCCGTTTGGCTCATAGGTCTTATGCGATTATGATGGGATTGATTATAACAAACCCCCTTTCCACCTCCTTCCTCACGCCAATTAGCGCATGTTCCGAGCAAAGCCGATTGCGTTCAAGCTGCCAGGCACAAGCCGGGGCTTCCCCCGGGAATTTGGCAGGTATTTTGCTGCCAGCCTGATCGCACTGGGTATCGACATCGCTGTGCTGCTTTCGTTGGCGCAGGTGATTCACTATGCGATCGCCGCAACGCTCGGATTTCTGGCCGGGTCCCTGGTGCATTACACGCTGTCGGTGCGCTTCGTGTTTCAGCGCAGAAAACTCATCCACCAGAAATCCGTCGAGACTCTCGTTTTCATTGCTGCCGGAGTAATCGGCCTGATCGTCAATGTCTCTGTGATTGCGGCCTGTGTCGAGTGGCTGGCTTTCCCCTTGCTACTCGCCAAACTCATTGCATCAGGCGCTTCCTTCGTGACCGGTTATGCCACACGCAAGCTGGCGCTCTTCTGATTACAATCCTTCCATCAAGCACAAGCGATCTGGCCATTGACTAACGGCGACAATCAACACAGAGCGATGCGGGGATCCCATGACTGAGATCTACGTCACAGCCGTCAT
>JBAYVV010000264.1:0-4518 GCA_041674465.1 Sterolibacterium sp. | reverse complement strand
TTTAGAATAACTCAGGCGGGCATTCTGCCCGCCTTTTTCAGGCATTTGTCGTTTTGTTATGAATTGAGTCATGAATTGGATCTGGAATGAATGATTATCTGGCTTGGCCGTTTTTCGATGAAGACCACCGCAATCAGGCGCGCGAAGTGAACGCGTGGGCCAACGCGCATATTCAGGCCGAGCCCGAACAGGATGCCGACCAGACCTGCCGCACCCTGGTGGCAAAACTCGGTGCCGGAGGGTGGCTCAAGTACTGCGTAGGCAAAGCGTATGGCGGTGCGCATGAGGCGATTGATGTCCGCTCGCTGTGTCTGATGCGTGAAAACCTTGCCCAGCATTCAGGCCTCGCCGATTTTGCGTTTGCCATGCAGGGGCTGGGCAGTGGCGCAATCTCCCTGGGCGGCTCGTCTGCGCTCAAGCAGAAATACCTGCCGCAGGTCTGCCAGGGCAAGCTTATCGCCGCCTTCGCCCTGTCCGAGCCGGATGCCGGATCGGATGTGGGGGCGCTGGCCACTACGGCCCGCCTGGAAGGGGGCGAATATGTGCTGGACGGCACCAAGACCTGGATTTCCAACGGCGGGATCGCCGATTTCTACTGCGTTTTCGCGCGTACTGGCGAAGCGCCGGGGAGTCGCGGCATTTCCGCCTTCGTGGTAGATGCGGATACGCCCGGACTGAGCATCGCAGAAAGAATCGACGTGATCGCGCCGCACCCGCTGGCCACCCTGCAATTCAACAACTGCCGTATCCCCGCGACCAATCTGCTGGGCAAGGCGGGTTCCGGTTTCAAGCTGGCAATGCAGACCCTGGACATCTTTCGCACCAGCGTTGCCGCCGCCGCGCTGGGGTTTGCCCGTCACGCCATGCACGAAGCCTTGTCGCGTGCCACCTCGCGTCGCATGTTCGGTCAGACCCTTGCCGATTTCCAATTGACCCAGGCTGCCCTGGCCGAGATGGCCACCGGCATCGACAGCAGTGCTCTGCTGGTATACCGCGCAGCCTGGTGCCGCGATTGTCTCAATGTCCCGGCCACATCTGAAGTCGCCATGGCTAAAATGGTGGCCACGGAAACGGCACAGCAAGTGATCGACAAAGCCGTGCAGATTTTTGGCGGGCTAGGGGTCAAATCCGGCATGGCTGTCGAGCTGCTCTATCGTGAAATCCGTGCCCTGCGGATTTACGAAGGCGCGACCGAGGTGCAGAAGTTGATCATTGGCCGCCAAACGATCAAGGATTTTTCGTCCTAGTCCAAATTCGCGGACAGTTCGAGAATTCCGTTCTCAAACTCAGCACAGGAGGAGTTCCATGTACCAGCTCAAGGCGGCCGATTGGCGTCCGCAGCATTTCAAATGGGAGGTTGCCGACCGGGTTGCGACGGTCACGCTGGATCGTCCCGATCGCAAGAATCCCTTGACCTTCGAAAGCTACGCCGAACTGCGCGATACCTTTCACAAACTGCAGTATGCCGAGGATGTTCGTGCCGTGGTGATTACCGGGGCGGGCGGCAATTTCTGTTCGGGTGGCGACGTGCATGAAATCATCGGACCGCTCACCAAAATGAACATGGCCGAACTGCTGGCATTTACCCGCATGACCGGCAATCTGATCAAGGAAATGCGCACCTGCCCGCAACCGCTGATTGCGGCTGTGGATGGCATCAGCGTTGGCGCCGGTGCGATCATCCCGATGGCCTGCGATCTGCGTTATGGCACGCCTGCCGCAAAGACCGGCTTCCTGTTCGTGCGCGTCGGCCTGGCCGGCTGCGACATGGGTGCGTGCACCATCCTGCCGCGCATCATCGGCCAGGGACGCGCTTCGGAATTGCTCTACACGGGTCGCACCATGAGCGCCGAGGAAGGCCTCGCCTGGGGCTATTTCAATGAAATCGTGGCGCCCGGGGAAGTGCTCGCCAAAGCCCAGGCGATGGCGCACTCTCTGGCAGACGGTCCGGCCTTTGCCCACTCGGTTACCAAGAAATGCCTGCATCAGGAGTGGAACATGAGCATCGATCAGGCCCTGGAGGTTGAGGCCGAAGCCCAGGCGATCTGCATGCAGACCAAGGATTTCGAGCGGGCTTATCTGGCCTTCGTCGACAAGCAGAAGCCGCGCTTTGAAGGCGACTGAACCGAATCTTTTGCCCGATGATGTTTTCGCCTGCGGTCCTGGCGCCCGAGCAGTGCGCAAGCAGTGATTGGTGTTTCCTGTTTCAGGGCAGCGATCTGCTGATCTGCGAAGAAAATGAGGTGGCGCGCATCCCCAGTCGATCTGAAATGGAAAGCCTGGGTTTGGCGCCGCTATGTTCCCATTCCCACTACCTCGGGCAGTTTGACGAGCAAGGTTGCTACGCCAGCGCTGTTTCAGGGCAGATGGATCTCCCGGCACCCTGGGCCTGGCGCGGTTTGCGCAGCCTGTTCGGACGTCTCGATGACCTGCTCTTCGGTCTGGCGGGACGTGCAACTCAGGTCGTGCAATGGGACCTGACTCACCAGTATTGCGGTCGTTGCGGTGCTGCTACCGAGCTTGGCAGCAGCGAACGTTCCCGCACCTGTCCGAGTTGCGGCCTGGTCAGCTATCCGCGCCTCGCGCCGGCCGTCATGGCTCTGGTCAGAAGAGAGCGCTCCTTGCTGCTGGCGCGCTCGCCACATTTTCCCGAAGGCATGTTCAGTGCCCTGGCCGGGTTTGTCGAACCGGGAGAGAGTCTGGAAGAAACGCTGCGCCGCGAAGTCCGTGAGGAAGTCGGCGTGGAGATTGGCAACCTGCGCTACTTCGGCAGCCAATCCTGGCCTTTCCCGCATTCCCTGATGATCGCCTTTGTGGCCGATTATCTTGGCGGAGAGATTGTCCCCCAGCCCGGCGAAATCGAGGCAGCCGAATGGTTCAACATCGATAGCCTGCCGCGCCTGCCGCACCGGATCAGCATTGCCCGCCGGCTGATTGATGCCAACGTCGCTGAAATTGCCGCAACACCCGCCAACGGATTGTGATGGAACAACCGGCCCGACTTGTCAGGCCGTGACGTTAACAATTCGTCCGGTCGTCTGGCCCCGGTCATTGGTCACCGGCGCGGCTTGCTGGGCCTGATTCACTTGCTGCTGCTGTGTCTGACTGAAGGCGGCAGCTTCCGTAGCTGACCGGGTTTGCTGTTCGGCCGGATTTTTCGGACGGATTTGCATTGAAGCATGCGCTGCACTGGCAGCGGAGTTGGCCGCTGAGCTGATGCTATTGGTCGCCATGATCGTCCTTTCTTCTGAAGCGGAGTAGCCGGTCCATCCCTTTCAAAGGATAGACCAACCGCGTTCTGGCGACAAGCTCAAGTTGGGCTCAAGTTGGTTCGTGCATGCAGCTATCGACTGAACAGAGCCAGGGCCGGGAGGCTGGGCCGGAGGCTTGCCGGGAGGCCAAGCTAGCGGCATAATGATCGCATACGGGCAGATGGCGCAACGGCAAGTTCAGTCTGCAGATTGCCGGACTGATTCAAACATTCATTTTTGGGAGTGCAAGATGGGCAACAATAAATATCGATTGGTGACACGCAGCGATTTCGATGGCCTGGTCTGTGCGGTATTGCTGAAGCATCTCGATCTGGTCGATGAAATCAACTTCGTCCATCCCAAGGACATGCAAGACGGCAAGATCGCCATCGGTCCGCGCGATATCACGACCAATCTGCCCTATGTTGCCGGCGCGTATATGGTGTTCGATCACCACCTCTCGGAGACTGTGCGCAACACCGGCGACCGCCCCAATCATGTCATCGATCCGGCGGCGCCTTCTGCGGCGCGGGTGGTGTTTGACTACTACGGAGGCCATAAGGTGTTTCCGGCTGCCTGGGACACCATGATGGCCGCAGTCGACAAGGGCGATGCGGCGCAGTTTTCTCGCGAAGAAATTCTCCAGCCCTCAGGCTGGGTGCTGCTCAATTACCTCATGGATGCACGCACCGGGCTGGGGCGCTTCCGCGACTTCCGCATTTCCAATTACGACTTGATGATGGACCTGATCGACTACTGCCGCAACCACGACATCGGCCAGATTCTGCAGTTGCCGGATGTCAAGGAACGCTCCGACATGTATTTCGAGCAGGCGGACAAGTTCAAGCAGCAGCTGCAGCGCTGCAGCAAAGTCCATGGCAATCTCGTGGTGCTCGACCTGCGCAACGAGGAAACCATTTACGCCGGCAATCGTTTCATGATCTATGCGCTTTACCCGGAAACCAATATTTCCATCCATGTGCTGTGGGGTGTCAAGAAGCAGAACACCGTGCTGGCCACGGGCAAATCGATCATCAATCGCAGCTCGAAGACCAACATCGGCGACTTGATGCTGCAGTATGGCGGCGGCGGACACGAGAATGCCGGTACCTGCCAGGTTAGCAACGACAAGGCGGAATCGGTGCTGCAGGAGTTGATCAAGAAGATCAACGCCGCGGGTTGACCACCAGGCCTTAGTTGGGATGTTGCAGGTGCTGCCTGAGCGATAGCGCAGCACCCAGCCAGCCCAGGCCGCTAGCCAAGGCCA
>JBAYVV010000263.1:0-4538 GCA_041674465.1 Sterolibacterium sp. | reverse complement strand
TGGGCGTCGCAATGTTAATGCGCGCCCAGCCGACATATGCCATCAGTTCCTTCATGTCCCAGCCATTGGACCTTGCCCTGCCAGCGAAACCGCGACGCCCGGGATGGCTGCTGTAGTCGCTCGGATTCTCACCGCCGACGGCCGAGAACAGCCGGCGCAGCAACGGGATGAGGCTGGTCGTAGCCAACCCCTCGTCGGCGATACGACCCCAGTGAACGACCTTACGGAATACCGCCCCTGCCTTCAGACCCGATGCGCCAATCCACGCTTCGTACGCCACTGGGCAAAGGCGCGATAAGGTCGGGCAGCGGTAGGTGCGCCCCTCTAGCGCACGGTTACCCTTGCTGCGAGGCAACTAACAGACTAATCCGTCGCCGGGCCGCACCTACATGTGCTTGGTCCGGATCCAAGCGAGAGTGAAAGCCCAGATGCCCGACAAAGATGTCGATGGACACTTTGACCGTGGTGTCGGGCCCGAGAATCCAGCCCTTTTTGGCAATTGGTGCCTACGGCCATCGCATTGGCCAGCATGAGTGCCTCGGTGATCGCGCGCGCTCGCAAGACTGGATATGGTTTGTGTCCGTGATCGGGATGCTATTGTTGTTGCGGCGCGGCCGGATGGGGTGCGGTATGGGGCATAGCCATTCGCACGGCAACGATGTGCGTGCCAACAAAAAGCGGGAAAGCATTGATCAATATGTAACCCGGGATAGTGCCCGAAGGATCCCATCAACGGCGAGATTATCAATCCAGTGACGGCGCTTCATTCATCGTAACCGGGGCGCGTGTACTATTTCTCGATGCGTGAGAATCGGGACAGGTTTGAGAAATGCCCAGCGCAGTACGCTACCGGCCCGGATGGTTACAACCAAAGCCACCGGCGTCACCGACATGGCTGCTGATGCGTCCGATGCAGGAGACATCGTCTTCAAAGCGGGTGACGGCCGAGGGCAGCTTGCCGATACAATCGCGCCTACGCTGAGTGCCGCTCGCTACCCGTGGTCGGTTCCTCGGCCGGACGCACGATGACTGAGACGAAGCCGCCTGTCATATCATCGGCGATGTTGAGAAACAGTTCGCCGGCAAAACACTCGCCGTCTTGCGGCACCGCCTGAAAGGCGTGGCCGATATGACAGAGAAAATGCAAGCGCTGATTGATCCGGCCGTCTTCCATAAAGTCGAGCTGTGCTAATTGCGGCAATAGCATGGAGATGTGTCGCTGAACAATTTCGCTACGGCGGTATCTGAACAAGGCCTCCGTGGCGCAGTTGCAATCGCAGATTATTCCATTTTGATCGAGTGTTAGCGCCGCAACATTGTCACCGGCTCCTGTTGCGGTAACGCCATTCCCTACTGATCTCTCGGCGCGTGTCAAAGTGGTTATCTCCTAGCTATGCAACCAACGGTTGAGTAGAATTGCCGGCCAAGCGCTTCCTAATGGTGGTGTAGCGGCCGAGGATTGAGTGTGACAGCACCGATGAGCGACCCTGTACAGGTGTTACTTTCTGAACTCGAGTCCGATCGACAGCAAACGACGTCGCGGTAACGACACTCCACGCAGCGCTCCCCAGAAGTTCTTTCAACATCTCATCTTTTCCAGTTGACTGACCCTGTAAGGCACATGCTACCGCCATAATCTTACAACTCGCTGTCACCATTATTACAGTTACGTCATGGCCGCGTAATGTTTTAAGCGACTATGCGCATTAGGGTCTCGGCTCCAGAACATTGACATCATCTTTTCGAGGCAGACGAGTTCTAAGTGATGACACGAACATCGTGTCCGCGCAGGTCAGGAGCATCGCACGGTGAGACGACTCTCGATTGAGCCGGAATCGGAGAATCACCAGCGTGCGATGGATTGCCTAGAAGGGGGAACCGCGTCGTTGTAGTAAGAGCTGATTGAGGCGAGCAACCTCGTTGCCTTGCATGGTTATCTTTTGGCCATTCTGGTCTTCCATAACCTCGCCTTGCCTCATGCTTATGGGCCTACCCCATTTGTCTTCCATCGCCATCTTTCCGTTATCGAATATATGAACGGTAGATCCCTCTTTCAGCGGAATCGACTGTTGCGGCTCGACTTTGCTGCCGAATGCAAAGACAGAGAGGCTAATGGCACTGACGGTCGTCAGTAGTGCAAGTTTCTTGAGCATTTCATTCTCCTATCGAATCACAGGTTAGTCTGCAAGAACGATGCTACGCGAGCCGAGCTTACAGAATCCCCACGGCGCGATTACGATTGCGTTATGATCAAGTCATGTAGGACATGGGCATCACACCGGCGGCGCGTCGCGGAATTCCTGAGAAAGGTGACAGAAATGTAATCTCGCGGTTAGCGTCCGGTTGGGTTCGACCTGAGACAATACCGATGTCGAATTGCAGCTCCGATCTAAACCGGAATACCAACGACGTGTGGGAGTGATTCAAGATGCATGCCGATCATCACGAAATCGGTCGCGCAGAGCGAAGAGCTAAGATTGCCTGGGTGATCCTTGCCGCAGTCGCCGCCTTCTTACTGTTGAGTGAACACCGCGCCCATTTCCTCGGTGCGCTGCCTTACCTGTTGCTGCTCGCCTGCCCCCTAATGCACATTTTCATGCATCACGGTCACCACGGCGACCATTCTGCGGCCAAGGCAGGCGACCCACCGTTACACAAGGAGGGACACCATGAGCCATGAAGCGACTGCCTACGGCCTTTGGCCGATGGTAGTGATCAACTCGGCCGTCTTCATCATCTTTGCCTTCAGTTTTTACAAGCCGAAGAGCAGCCGTGACTGGCGCAGCTTCAGCATGTATTCAGCCTTCATCGTTGCCTTATTCACCGAGATGTATGGCTTCCCGCTGACGCTCTACCTCCTCTCGGGCTGGCTCACGCAACGCTTTCCCGGCGTCGACTTGCGCTCGCATGACGCCGGCCACCTGCTTGAAGTGATGTTAGGCTGGCGAGGGAACCCGCACTTTGGGCTTTTCCACATCCTGGGCAATGTATTGATCTTCGGCGGCTTCTGGTTGCTTGCCGCAGCTTGGAAGATTCTCTACCGGGCACAGCGCCAGCACCAGTTGGCAATTGACGGCCCTTATGCGCGGGTGCGCCATCCCCAATATTTGGCCTTTATCCTCATCATGTCCGGCTTTCTGCTGCAATGGCCGACTCTTATTACAGTAGCGATGTTCCCGGTCCTGGTGTTCGTATACATGCGGCTGGCAAAGCGCGAGGAAGCCAAGGTAGCTGCGCAGTTCGGCCGCGACTACGAGGACTATCGTGAACGAACGCCGGCCCTTATCCCAGGCTGAGCGAGGCTGCCGCGGCGAGGAAGGCATGAGAGACACCGCTGCAAGTGCAGACATGGAACAGAGTCGTGATCTCCTCTGCGGAATGACCGCTCAGCTAGGCAAGGACACCGCCTTGGACTACCAGAGCAGGCATTACGTCTTCTGTAGTGCCAAGTGCAAGACCAAGTTCGTCCTGGAGCCTGAGCGCTATTTGCAAGAGGCGATGCCCGAACCAGCCCAGCCAGGTCCCCTCTACACTTGCCTGATGCACCCAGTGAATGAATGACGGACGCATGTTACATGGAGGGGCATAAGGTCGTCGAGAAAAGTGACAAAAATGTAATCCTGTGGTCATCTTCCGTTTGGATGATAAGAGACAATGCCGACGCAGATTTACTAATCTGAGGCGTACGCAGGACCGCCAGCAGCATTCGGCGGGCGCCCACATGCATGTGAGATTACGAAGCGGACCGCGACGAGCGAGGATCGCCTGATTGATCTTCGCTTCAGTCGCGGCCTACTGCCTGTGGAGCGCGCATAGCGCACATCTCCTCGGCGCGTTACCGCAACGACAACGGTGGCCGGGGGCTACCCGGCAATTCCGCGGGCGGAGCGAAGCAACAGGCAAACAAATGATTTTGCGTGTGGTAGCGTACAGACGGTGAAAGAGTACGCAAGTAAAAAGATACTCTCGCAATTGGATATGTGGACTCTTCTAGTGAGCCTTGTGACCAGCGGCGTAACCGGAAAGTGCGGTTGCAGATCATAGCTATTGCGCTAGCGATTCTACGGGGGGATTCAAGCCCACAATTTACCCACTCAAAGGAGACTCATACCATGGACGCCCCAAGCAAGACGGCTCTTCTCATCGCGTTTGTCGTTGTAGCCCTACTGTTACTGCTCTTCGGCGGCGGAATGGCGACCGGGACAATGATGAGTGGCGGGGTGATTGGGAGCGGAAGCATGGGAGGGATCAGCTGGATGTGGCTTCCCACCTTGCTTGTTGCCCTACTAGGCGTCGTGCTTTTTTCGGTCATCTCCGGAAAGAAATAGAGTAAGCCGCCAGAAGACACGGCAACGTAGGCCGCCGTGGACGTGTACCTTTTGCTCACGGCAATCCTTGGTTGCCCACAGTAGGCACCAGTAATGGAAACATAAAGCTATCCAACCTTAAAGGAAAGACCACTATGAAATCCTCAATGCTTGTTGCCGCACTTGTTGCCAGCGTCCTTTCGGCGCCGATCATATCAGCGCAGGCACAAT
>JBAYVV010000262.1:0-4593 GCA_041674465.1 Sterolibacterium sp. | reverse complement strand
TCGCTTCCCCCAACGCTTGTCGTCAGAGGTCACTGTAACCCTCGCTTCCGGATCTTCCCGGGCTGGCGGTCCAACCGGCCAAGATAGTTGTCGTCGACCGGTCAAGATAATTGTCGTCGACTATGCTCGCGTTTTTTTCATCGACACTGTGGGAACATTTGAACATTGGGACCTACCACCCCATGTTTCTAGTTTTCCAGATTGCCTCATTGATTTGCCTTGCCGCCGGGGTGCGTCTGCAGTTCACGGGGCATAAATTCTCGACGTGGGTAGTCGTTCTGTCTTTCGCTTTCAATCTCGCATCCCTCTATATTTGGCGCTCGGAAATCGCGTTTGCCACAGCGGTATTAACCGGCGGTTCAGTCTTTTGTGCCTTTCTCATTCCAAAAAGAATATTCGCTCTGTGCATTGCGGTGAGCGCCGTCACGGTACTGACAAGCGTTGCAGCCGCGTATCTCATCCTCAAGGAAGAACAAGAAGCAATTCAGTATGTCAGGAAATCACTATCCGACCCAGACAATGCCCAATTCCGCAACATTCGATCAACTAAATGGTATTTCGCCAAAGATATTGTATGTGGAGAAGTAAATTCCAAGAATGTACTCGGTGGATATTCCGGATATGAATATTTCATTTATTCACAACAACATGTCCTATTAGCTTCGGACCGAATGAATCTTGAATTCGAATCGTCTGATGGCAACCTTACAAGATCATGTATAAAGAACGTTTATCGAATGATGGGAAAGGAAATTCCGTCACTGCTGAAGTAGCGGCTTTAGTAACCGATTGCAGCAGCAATCAATAACAAAGTTGTTTGAAGCTGCCCCATCAGGTTCGCCTCATGGGGCTTTTCATTTGCCTCCATGCATACCACCACAAGGAGAAATCCCGCATGGCATTACCGCAACGCTATCGCCGCAACCTAGAACGCGCCGGCAATGAATTCACCAAGTCCACCGGAAGAGCCACCGAGAAAGCAGCAGTCGGCGTATTCAAGTGGGCAACTACGGATCACCTAGGCATGGGCAATGCAATCATCAACATGCCGAAGATGGGACTCTTGGAGTCGATACAGTATGTTCTCTGGGAATTCCTGATCAGGGTATTTGCTGCCATTGTCTTAGGAATAGGCATCTTCGTTGTCATTGCTTACGGAATACCGCTTCTGCTGGGGTGACACCTACAATTTACCGTCGATCATTCTGCCTGTCACTGAACTCAAGCAGCCTGGCCACATCGCCGTGGCACTCAGCGCATTTCCCAACCAGCAACACATCTCCCGACTTCATCACGCCAGAGAAATTGGTAATCGTCACTCCATGGCTGCATTTACTGCACCAGACGTTTTCAAGAATTCTCTTTTTGTGATCGCTGGTAATTGTCGCCCAGAGCTTTGCTGCCGGAGGCGTGAATTTCGGGATCGATTCAATGGGCATAAATGCTTGTGGCTGAGTTATGTGGCTCACCAATTGTAGCAACTAACCGTAGCTAGTTTTACCTCGTCATGCCTGTCCGCCTATCGGTGGCCGGGCTTTATTTCGTCCACATTTTGGAGGTGTCCCATGCAGTCCCTGCATCCAATGCTCGCCAGCATTACCGATCAGTTCTTGTCGTTCCGCCGCAGCCGCAGCAAAAAGACGTGGTATCCGTGTCAGTTACCAACTACTGAGATAGTCTATGCTGACCATTCGTGATTCGGCAGCGACAACTCTCATCGTCGATCCTGGTATTCGCGCGTTGGTCGATCTTCGCTTTCAGCAAGTCTTCTCAGAAGTCACCTATGACCCCGACGAACACGGCTATTTCGTGATCGCTGAGGTTGACGACACCGTGGAGCAGTTAGAGAAAGAGATCGGCTTAAGCATTCTGAATGACCCTTGGTACGAATCCCTGGAGGAACACCATGCATGCTATGAGATGTTGTTTATCACCAACGATGACGGGTTTGGTATCACGCTCATCATTCCGAAAGAAGAAGGCATCGACGCCGGTCTGTTGGCTGCTTGCCAAGCATTAGCGATACCGGCAAAGTCGATCTAAGACACATTCCTTTGCACCTCCGTTACGCCATCAATGCCAGCCATCGTGCTTGGTTTTGGTGGCGTTTCCATTTTCTGGAGTCCCTATGCCTTTACCCGATGATTCACTTGTTGCTGTACTTGTCTTAAAGCTCGACGACAACCTCCGCGAAGACTGGGAGGAACGCGCCTCGATCATGCAGTTTGATGGTTTGTTACCCAAGGGTCACGCGGAATGCCTCGCCATGATCGATCTCCTGTGCCGCCACCCGGCAATGCTCGCCGGCAAGGCTGCAGCATTCGGCGTCACTGTGCATCAGTTCGAGATCGATGGCGGCGGAACTGAGTACTTGCTATCTGTGGATAGCAACGCCGCTAGACAGTATTTGGTTGACGTCGGCGGAAAGGGAATTGCCGTCGTCAATCTTGCCGATGTTCTCCATACACAGTACTCGGGTGTGGCGATGCTGACGAAGGTCTGGTAACGAAATGGCGAGTCGCCAATTGCGCTGATTTTTCCATCTTATATGAAGCATGCAGTCCCTCATACACCACCACAACCAAGGAGAATCGCCATGAAACAAGTAACACCCGTTGTAGCAACACCGAATATCCGCATCCTCAAGGCTGGCCAATGTTCTTCACTTTCTGGCAAGTCCAAGCTGACATACCACGTCGGCTGCGATGAAGGCTCAGCAATATATTTTCGGGTCCATGCCAATAGCTCTTCCGGATATTTCAGCCGGGAGTGGGTTTCTATGGCAGCGATTCAGAAGGTGCTCGCCAGTGTACCCGCCGACAAAGCCATTACCTCGTTTGTGTTGCAGTCCACTTATGTCGGGCAATCCGGGAACAATGCAGGGTTCCTCTGCGCTGTCCTCGTGGCCGAACATCTCGTCGAACCGGTGCCGGATAAACAGCGCTGCTACTCCTGCACTGATGGTAAGACGTTCGCTGAGGAAATGTCGGCACTCATTACCTCTGGCGTCAGTATCAAGGTCGCCGAGCCAGTGGCAAAGAAGGCAGTGAAGCAATCCGATAAGACTGTAACCGTCGAGGCAACATCATCGATGGACGCGCCAGTCCAAGACGCAGTGATTGCGGACACGACATCAGCGAAGAGGACTGTCGGAAAAGCCATTAAGAAGTCCTGACGCTGTTCGCTGGAGTTTAAGTCCGCGTATCACTCCAGTTTTTCGTCTGCAACTCCTCGGTAACTAAGGTGTTTTCTCACCCGCAATAAACGTCTAGCGCAATACCGGGCGCCCGCCGGGCAGGCCACAGTTTTTACCTCTGCATTTCCCTTGTAGTTCTTCCCTGGAGCATTCCAATGGCTTTGACCTTTGCTGTCGCTTCCGCAGCCGTAGTTTTTCTGACTTTCAATGCAACACGAGTGTTCGGTGTCGTCGCCGTACTGCTTCTGATTTGCCTGCATCCAGTTCTATTCCCGGCGCTGATTTTCATAGGCGCTATCGTGTTCTATCTGACCCGCAATTATCAAAGGAAACTTCTCGATGAGCTATTCCATTTTTGACGCAATTCAAAGTGCAGTCGATCTTGACCTACCCGATGACGTATTCGGTGAGCTCCTCCAGGCGCAGGTCGGCCAATTGGTTAGGCTCTGGGATTGATACCCTCCGGCGATATGGCGAGCGGTGCATTCACATTGGCGGCTCCCCTCGCCCTACGGCATCGCCTGGGATCAGCGTTCAGGTTTTCGGGGGCCGACGCTGAGGCGACTGAGTGTCCCGAAAAACTGAAAACCTGAGGAAACTGATGGTGGTCATCGGGACGCCGCCGGCAGCTTCCTCAGAATTTCAGTTTCGCAGAGTTTCAGTCACATCGCCGCTGCTCGCCCGGCGGCATGCGCGGCACATCCCGTTTGCCCATAGTCGGGGAACCCGGAATCTTCGGCGGCGGAATCAGGCGCGCGAATTTCACGCTAAGTCGCTTCCAGCCTATGACAATATTTTCCCAGAAAAATATGTGTCGTATTTTTGCAAATAGAGTTTGAGTACCTTTCGACTGGAAGTCTCTCAAGAGAATCGTGGCCTGCATCGAATTTCGAGAGGGCCTGCGCAAAATCCGATTGCAATGATGGTGAATGCCCATTTATCATGGGCGGAGATGTTATAGATGTGGTCTGGCAAAGCGCCTATCTCCCCGACCGCGGACATCAACCGATAGGACAGCACACGAGCGATAGCGTGCCTGCTGGAAGTCAGAGCATCTTGAGAAGGTGAGTCATCTATCGCAAGCACCGCTCAAGACCCAATGCATTGGGGAGCACGGACGTATCCACGCGTGCTAATCGATGTAGACGGGGTGCAAATCCTAGACCGCCAATATAGGTCGGCCACCGCGAGGAAGTGGCAAGTGGAACAGGAAGCTCAGGCTTTTTGTCCGCATGCTTGACGCTTTCTTGATCCATAAGAGCGGGTGCATTCTATGTAAGCGTCCGGCCAGCACCGTCTTGACGGGCGTCAGAGCTTGATGCTGTTCAGTGCGAGGTTTACGGCGCTAGTGTCGAAGTAGGTCGGGTCGAATGTGCGGCCGTACCACTCCATCATGT
>JBAYVV010000261.1:0-4615 GCA_041674465.1 Sterolibacterium sp. | reverse complement strand
TCCGGTTCGATGAGCGGGGTGTGGAAACGGAACTATGGCACGGACACTTGGGCACCGCCAGACGAAAGGGGTGGAAACGGACAATCCGGGCCTACTGTTACCGCGTCACACCTCGACTCTACCCGGCCATGCGTCCTTGTTGCGCGAGCAAAAGTTCAGAAAGGCGCAATGGTCACTGCCATTTGCGCAGTAGCTTCTCAAGCTGCCGGTATTCGTCGCGCAGATCATCCAGTGTGTGGCGGTCCATGGTTTCACCACGCTTCAGCAGCTTGTCGGCTGCAGTCATGCGCAAGGCACAGCGGATTCCCCCGAGCTGTCCGGTCAGGCCCTTCATGGTATGGACGCATCTTTGGGCGTCCTGCCAATTGCCGGAGGCAATCGCTGCGTCAAGCTTGTCGAAATAGCCGGGAAGTTCCTGGAGTGCCGAGGCGATGATGGCCTGGGCGATATCCCGGTCTCCGCCCAGGGAGTCGAGCAGGGCGGCTTCATCGAACACCGCGGGAGAATTTTCCGTGGGAACAGCGTTCATTGCTCTGGACGCAGAGGTATTGATCCCGTGGGCATCGACCCCAGGGGTGCCTGGTGGATTGTCCAGCCATTTCCCCAGCATCGCTGACAGCCGTGCCATGGCAATTGGCTTGGCGAGAAAGTCGTCCATGCCTGCCGCGAGGCAGCGCTGGCGGTCCTCTTCGAAGGCGCCCGCAGTCAGGGCCACGATTGGCAAATGCGTGGGCAAATGCGGCCGGGCGTGCTCGTTTTCCCAGCGGCGTATTCTGCGCGTTGCTTCAAAGCCGTCCATGACCGACATCTGGCAATCCATCAAGACCAGGTTGGGCGACATCCCGCCTATGATGGCATCCAGGGCCTGCTGGCCGTTTTCGACGGATTCGCAACGGAGATCCAGTTTCGCCAGCATGGCTTGGGCGACCTTGCGATTGGTCGCGTTGTCATCGACCACCAGGATGCGTCCGGAAAATTTCCTTGGCATCTGCGGCGCAACCACTTCCGTCACGCCGCCGTGCTCTGTGCTGCCGGCTCCCGCATCCTGATGCATGACTTCGGCACGGATGCTGAACCAGAAACGCGATCCCTGTCCGAGTTGGCTTTCCGCACCCACCTCGCCGTCCATCAGGTGCGCCAGGCCGCGCACAATCGACAAGCCCAGGCCGGTGCCGCCGTAACGGCGATTGATTGAGGCGTCTGCCTGGGCGAAAGGCTGGAACAATTTCGCCAGCGCCTCCGGTGAAATACCCGGGCCGGTATCGGCGACGGAGAATTTGAGCACGGCCTGATCACCGTCGCGGCTGACTTCGCCGCCCTCGATCAGCACCTGGCCGTGGTCGGTGAACTTGATGGCGTTGCTCACCAGATTCGCCAGCATCTGGCGCAGCCGCGTCGGATCAGCCTTGTATTGACGGGCGGGGCCGTTCCACGCGTTATCGATGATCAGGCCGTTCTTGTAGGCGGTGTTCGCAAACAACGCTGCGGTCTCGCGGATCAACAGCGCCGGATCGAATGCCGCCGGTTCGAGGTCGAACTTGCCGGCTTCGACTTTGGAGAGGTCGAGGATGTCGTTCAACAGAGTCAGCAGGGTCTGGCCGGATTTGATGATGGTTTCGGCATAGTCCTGCCGCTCTTCGGTACTGGAATCCGCCATCAGCAGCAATTGCGCCATGCCCAGGATGCCGTTGAGAGGGGTGCGGATCTCATGCGACATCGTGGCGAGAAAATCGCTCTTGGCCTGGTTGGCAACTTCGGCGCCATGTTTGGCTTCGATCAGTTCGGTGATGTCGACGCGGAATCCGACGTTGTAGCCGTCGGAGGTTTTGCGTTCCAGGATGCGCAACCAGTGGCCGTTGTCCAGTTGCTGCGTGAACATCACGTTGCTGGCGCGATGGGCAGCCAGGCGTCCGGCGACCCATTCATCGATGCGGCCGACTGCTTCCGGATATTGTCCGCGTTCGGCACCGACGCGGATGATCTGTTCAAAACTGGCGCCGGGTACCAGCTGGTCGGCCGAGGTGGCATAGATTGCCTTGTATTTGTCATTGCAGAATACCAGGCGGTCTTCCGCATCGTAGAGCACAAAGGCCTCGTCGAGCGTATCGATGGCCGTGCGCAGGATGCGCTCCTCCTTGCTGAGCTGCTCCTGGGCAAGTTTGCGCTGGGTGATGTTGGTGCCGGTGCCGCGATAGCCGCGGAAACTGCCGCCGACATCGAAAATCGGCACGCCGCTGATGCTGAGCCAGCGGAATTCATCGTTCGGCAGCGCAATCTGGTATTCGAACTGGCTGAACGGGCGGTGATGTTCGAGATCGTCGAAATGTTTCAACCAGGTGTCGCTGCGCTGATCGGCCGGTTTTGCCGCAAGCTCCTGGCGTTGCTTGCCCAGCATGCTCCCGATGGGGCGCCCGATGTTCAAGGCGGCATTGTTCGAGAAAAAGGAAAAGCGCAACGCCGCGTCCATTTCCCAGAACCACCAGTCAGCCGCCGCCGAGGAAAAATCCTGGAAGCGCTGTTCGTTGAGCGCGATTTTTCGTTCCAGCTTCCAGCGCATGGCCGCATTCGAGACGGCCCGCGTCAGCGCTTCCTGGCTGAATTTTCTGCGGATCAGGTAGTCCTGCGCGCCGGCCTTGAGCGCAGCGATGGCCAGCGCCTCGTCTTCCTGCTGCGCCAGCACGATGATCGCCGTATCCGGTTCGGCGCGGCGCAGGGCAAGCACTTCCGCAACATCGATCAGCGACATGTCGAGAATCGCGACATCGAACCTGGCCTCGCGCGCCCTGGCGATACCTTCGGCGGCGCTTGCTGTACAGGTCAACGGGGGATTTTCATGCCCGTGCCAGAAATCCGTGCGTTGCAGATAAGTTTTGATCAGGCCGAATACGGCCGGGTCGTCGGCGACAACCAGGATCGAAATCTGTGACCGGTCGTCCGCGGCGCTTGTGCTGGTGTCGGGAGAGTGGGACATCGAGGAGAACCCGGGCGAACCTCGGTCAGCTGGCGCGGGTATGGGTGCTGACGCCGTCGGCGCCCGCCAGCAGCAGCACGTCGGCGCCGCGCCGTGCGAACAGGCCGTTGGCTACGATGCCGGCGACATGATCGAGTTCGCTTTCAAGCGCGCGGGGATCGGCAATGCTCAAGCCATGCACGTCGAGGATCAGGTTGCCGTTGTCGGTCACGAAACCCTCGCGCAAGCGCGCCTGCCCGCCCAGCCGGGCGAGTTCGCGGGACACCTGGGCGCGTGCCATGGGAATCACTTCGAGCGGCAGCGGAAACTTGCCCAACGTTGCCACGTGTTTGCTCTGGTCGCAGACGCAGACAAAGATCCCGGCCACCGCCGCGACGATTTTTTCACGTGTCAGCGCGCCGCCCCCGCCCTTGATCATGGCCAGGCCGTGATCGATTTCATCGGCACCGTCGACATACATGGGCAAGCTGTCGACCTGATTCAGTTCGAGGACGCGAATGCCGTGCGCTTCGAGGCGCTGGCGGGTGGCTTCCGAGCTGGCCACCGTGCCGCCGAGCCGCGCCTTGATGGCGGCGAGTTCGTCGATGAACAGGTTGGCGGTCGAGCCGGTACCGACGCCGAGCAGGGCGCCCGCCGGCAGGTGGGCCGCGACGTAGTCGCACGCGGCGCGCGCCACGGCAAGTTTGAGTTGATCCTGCTTCTGGTTCACAGCGGACCCCGGGTAAGTGCGGTGAGTATGCCCTGCATCAGCACCAGCGGCGTCGGCGGGCAGCCCGGCACGGCCACATCCACCGCGATGACATTGGCAATCCGGCCGCAGCTCGCATAGCTCTCGCCAAAAACTCCCCCATCGCAACCGCAGTCGCCGACCGCCACCACCAGCTTGGGTTCGGGCATGGCGTCGTAGGCGCGCTGCAGGGCGACCTTCATGTTACTGGTGACCGGGCCGGTGACCAGCAGCAGGTCGGCATGCCTGGGGCTGGCGGCGAACTTGATGCCGAGCGCTTCGAGGTTGTAATAGAGATTGTTGAGCGCATGAATCTCCAGTTCGCAGCCGTTGCAGGAGCCTGCATCGACGTGACGGATCACCAGCGCCCGGCCGAGTTTCTTCAGTATCTCCTGCTCCAGCCGTTGCGTCGTTACGCGCAAGGCTGCGTCGGGCAGAGGCGGGTTTTCCGTCTTGATGCCTGTGGCGAGGATCTGCTTGAGGATGTAATACATGGTTACAAGTCCTGGCCGCTGTAAGACAGATTGAAGGACTTATTGATGAGCGGGAAATCCGGCACGATGTTACCCATCACGGCATGCTCCAGCGCCGGCCAGATGCGCACCGAGGGATCGTGGCAATGGCAACGGCGGATCGCCCCGTTTGCGCCGGATTCCAGCGCCACCAGCACATCGCCGCGCCAGCCTTCGATCCAGCCGATACCGAAAGCACCGTCGCGAGCCGCCGGCAGCGGCTCGATGAGATCACGGCACAGATCGTCCGTCAGCACCACCAGGATCTGGCGCATCACGCGCAGCGACTCGAACACTTCCTCGAAGCGCACCGCCACGCGCGCCGCGACGTCGCCGTTGCGATGCGAGGCGATCCGCACATCGAGCTGGTTGTATGGGGCGATGGCATTCTGGGCGCGCAAGTCC
>JBAYVV010000260.1:0-4730 GCA_041674465.1 Sterolibacterium sp. | reverse complement strand
GCCGGGCTTGGCCATGATCGGAAAAATATGGCCGGGCTGAACAATGTCAGACGACTGGGCATGCTTTGCCACGGCTGCCTGCACGGTCCGCGCACGATCGTGCGCAGAAATCCCGGTGGTGACGCCCTCTGCCGCCTCGATCGAAACCGTAAAGGCGGTACTGAACTGGCTGTTGTTCTCGCGCGTCATTTGCGTGAGTCCGAGCTGGCGGCAACGTGCCTCGGTCAGTGTCAGGCAGATCAGGCCACGGCCGAATTTGGCCATGAAATTGATGGCCTCCGGCGTCACGAATTCTGCGGCAATGACAAGATCACCCTCATTCTCGCGATCTTCCTCGTCGACGAGTATGACCATTTTGCCGGCACGAATGTCGGCGATGATGTCCTGGATCGGGCTGATGCTCATGAGAATCGATTTTCCTGGGAAAATTTCCGGGTTGGATCGCAAAATCCATATGGAAAGAAGTTTAAGTGGCGTTCTCGACGTCAGTAATCATTAAACGCAAGGCACGCATTGTAAGCCAATCAGCCTAGACACTAATACCCAGCCTCTTTCTGATGCCGAAACGCCAGAATCAGAATGCTGTCGGTCTGGTGTTCGTAGTGATACAAGGCGACGTAACCGGAGTCTCCGAACGAGATAATCAATTCGCGCAAATCTGGCTCGTCTTCCAATGGGCGGCCCATTCCCGGCTGTGTCTCAAGCAATTCGAACTGCGTCCGGATTGCCTGTGCTGCGCGTTTGCTTGCTGCCGGACTTTTTCCCGCAAGAAATTGCCGGCAGCGCTCTAACCCGGAAGCGGCTCCCGGAGTAACAACTATTCGTGGCAAGACGATATCGCCTTTTCTTGTTTCGATCCCCAAGTGTCAAGCCAGGCACCAACTTCAGCACTGGTAAGATGATGTCCAGTCTCCTTGTATTCTCGCCAAGATGCCAAGGCCTCTTGTTTGAATGATTCGCGGGCTTCCTCGCGGTCCAGATATTGACGAATTGCTTCCTTCATCAAGAAATGCGGCTTGCGATGTTTTGATTCGGCAAGCACCTTCAACCGCTCATGCTCGGATTGTTCTAGCTTTAGAGAAACTGGTCTTGTCACAACTTCCATGGTGGCACTCCAAAGTAATACTAAGAAATACTACACATGTATTCTGTGGGTGGCAATGACTTTTTGTCATGCATGCCAAGCTAGATATCAAGCTCGCTTTACCTGGGGGAAACCGACAAGGACACGTTTCGGCAGATACTCTATCAGTGAGGGGGTCTATCCCGCCACCTCACCGGACGCATGGGGAGAAAAGACGCGTAGGCGGTGCGCACTGGGAACTGGCAAAGCCCTCCCCCAGGAGCATTTCGTTGGGCCTATTCTGCCGTCAGCATCCGCTCGACATACCGGGCGATCAGATCCACTTCGAGATTGACGCGGCTGCCTGGCTTGAGGCGTTTCAACGTGGTCACTGCTACCGTGTGCGGAATCAGGTTGATCGAGAATTCGGCGCCCGTGACTGCGTTGGTTGTCAGGCTGACGCCATCAACGCAAACTGAGCCTTTGCGAGCGATGTACTTGGCCAGCGCTTGTGGCGCGCGTGTCACCAGCTCATGGGATTCGCCGATCTGCTCGAACTTGATCACTTCACCGACACCATCGACATGCCCCGAGACAAGGTGGCCTCCGAGCCGGTCCGACAGGCGCAAGGCCTTTTCCAGATTGAGCTCACCTAATTGATCCAGCCCGGCGGTGCAATCGAGCGTCTCGCGCGAGACATCGACACTGAAACTGTTCCCCTGCCGATCGATGACGGTGAGGCAAACACCGCTACAAGCAATCGAATCGCCCACGGCCACATCGCCGAGATCCAGGCTCCCTGCGTCGATGAGGAGGTTGACTCCCTTTTCGCGGGGATCGATGCGGATGATTTTCCCCGTCGCGGCGATGATTCCTGAAAACATGATCTTTTGAGTGAAATAAAAGCGTAATTGTAGGCGATCAGCGTCTTGCCAGGGCGTTATCCAGTACTCTGCCGAAGACTGCTGCATCCTGGAAGCCAACGACGCGCAGATCGGCGGCTTCCTTTCCTTTTGCATCGAAGAAAATGATTCCGGGCGGACCAAACAGTTCGAAACGCTTCAGCAAATCCTGGTCTTCCGGGCTATTGGCGGTGACATCCGCCTTGAGCAGCAGCATCCCGTTCAATCTCGCGATGATGGCTGGATCGTTGAAAGTGAAGCGCTCCATTTCTTTGCACGAGACGCACCAATCGGCATAAAAATCGAGCATCACGGGTAGTTTGCTCTGCTTCAGCCTTGCCTCCAATTCGGCCACCGACTTGACGGATTCAAAGCGCACCACTTGGGTTTGAGTATTCGCATTGGCGCCACGAAGAAAACCAAGCGGCTGCAATGGATCGCGGCTGCCGCCCAACGCGCCAAGCAAGAGAGCGATGCCCAGCAGCAAGGCCATCACGCCGAGTCCCTTGCCGAACTTCAGCCAGCCCTGCGCGTGCGGCGGCAATGGATCGAGGGCATGCAGATAGATCGCCGAGAAAATCAGCAAAGTCGCCCAAGCCAGCATTTGCGCAATCCCTGGAATGACGGGCGTCACCAGCCAGATCGCCAGGGCCAGCAACAGCACACCGAAAAACTGCTTGACCGCCTCCATCCATGGTCCGGGCTTGGGCAACCAGTGACGCGCCGAGGTGCCAATCAGAACCAAAGGCAATCCCATGCCCAGCGCCATGACGAAAAGGGCGCCGCCGCCCAGCATGGCGTCGCCGGTTTTGGCGATATACAAAAGGGCACCGGCCAAGGGTGCCGCAACACAGGGTCCGACGATGATGGCCGAAAGCGCTCCCATGGCAGCGACCCCATGCAGGCTGCCGGCCTGCTGGCGATTGGCTTCCTCGCTGAATTTGCTTTGTAGCACTGTGGGCAGTTGCAACTCATAGAAACCGAACATGGACAGCGACAAGACCACAAAAAGCAGGGAAAACCCACCCAGGACCCAGGCGTTTTGCAAGGAATTTGAAATCAGGGTCCCGGATAAACCTGCCGCAACACCAAAAACAGCGTAGGTCAGTGCCATGCCCATGACATAGGTCAGCGACAGAACCAATGCCCGTGTCTTGCTGATGTCATGGCCATGGCCGACGATGATGCCGGACAGAATCGGCACCATCGGCAACATGCAGGGTGTAAATGCAAGCGCCAGACCCGATCCGAAAAAAAACAGCAGGATGGTCCACATGCTGGCATTTTTCAGCAATCGGGTGACCTGCGAAGTTTCGTTGGCATCCGTTCCGGCCGGTGCCGCAACAGAAACGGACGAGGATTGCGTCGCAGCGCCTGTCGAAATCAGGTCCACCGTTGCCTGTTGTGGGATGGGCGGATAGCAGATGCCGAAGTCGGCACAACCCTGCGAACTGACCTTCAATGTCAACGATGACGGTGCATTTGAACCGGTTGCACTGCTGGAAACATCGATCGGCAGCAGCACCTTGACCTCGTTGCGATAGGTCTCGACCTTGCCGAAGAATTCGTCATCCTTGACCTTGCCTGGCGAAAATTTTGGCTCGCCGAGTTTGATTGCGGCCATGTCCGGCTCAATCGCAAACTTGAATTTGTCCCGATAGAGGTAATACCCATCGGCAATCTGCCAGCGCGCCTCGATGGTCCTGGCGTCGATGGCCACGGCGGAAAACTTGAATGCCACGTCCGGATTCAGGGGTTTGTCTGCACCTGCGGCAAGATTGGCGACAAGGAGCAGCAGCAGGAGCAGGCGTTTGATCATTACGTGGTACCGCTTTAAGGGAATGAAACCGATGGTGAAGTTGATTGGGCAACCCAGGCCAGATATTCAGGCAGGCCGCGCTCAACTGAGACAGCGACAATCTCTGGAAGTTCGTATGGATGCCGCGCCCGGATCGCCACCTCGAGTTCCGGATAACGCTCCTCCGTGGTTTTTATCCATACCGGCACCTCGCTGACTTCTTCTATCTTGCCCTGCCAACGATAAACCGAGCGGCAAGGTTGCAATACGTTTACGCAAGCCGCCAGGTTTTGTTCGACCAGGTGGGTCGCAAGCGTCTGAGCGCTTTCGGCGTCCGGCAGATTGGTCAGAACAAGCAAAATGGGCATGGCATCGATTTTACCGCGCTTCCCATGCCGCAGTGATAAGGGGGTTTCCCCCCGGTTTTCTGCGCTGCTGCCAGGACTGAATACTTCGATAATCGAGGAAGCGCTTGGTATCTTGACGCTTGATCCCTGGACATTTCCAGCTTACAGAACATGGGTAACCCTTTGACTCAGCCGCCACAAGACTCTGATCAAACCCGTTCGTCCCATTCAGTTGGGATCGCAGCCGGGGTAGTTGCAAGCCCAGAAGAACGCGCAATAGCCGAGGCACAGGCCGAAATACTTGCCGAACAGGTTGCTTTGGGAGAGGCGCAACAACGGGAGGAGAAGGAGCGCAAGCTGACCACTCAATTTGCATCCCGGGCTGAAGCCGAACGCGCGGCAGAAGCCATGATCGTTGAACGCATTGCCGCCGAAGGACGACTCACCATCGAAGCTCGCCGCCGCGGCAAGGCCGAAGCTGAAGCACGGTCGGCTGCCGAAGCGCGACTCGACGCCGAGCGGCGGCTGGAACAGGCTGCGCTGGATCGGCAAGCCAGCGAAGCCGGTGCCGCTGAGCAAGCCGAGGCACGTGAACAAGCGGAAACCGAGTCTGTCAGAAG
>JBAYVV010000259.1:0-4746 GCA_041674465.1 Sterolibacterium sp. | reverse complement strand
TTTTTTAGCGCGGCCAGCAGACGTTGCGCACGCACCGGCTTGAGCAGATAGTCGATCGCATTGAGGTCAAAAGCCTGCACCGCATACTGATCATAGGCCGTGACAAAAATTACCGGCGGTGCGCTCCCTCTCCCGGCCAGATGCTGTACCAGACCGATGCCATCAAGGCGTGGCATGCGGATATCCACCAGGACCAGATCGACGTGCGGCCGCTCGGGATGGGAGAGGAATTCGAGCGCCTCGATGCCGTCGGGCGCTTCGCCGACGACAACGTTGGGCAGTTCGGCAGCGATATCCGAAAGAAGGTCCTTGAGCCGGGTGCGTGCCGGCGCCTCGTCATCGACAAGCAACAGCTGCAAAGGCTTCGCCGTCACTATTCCGAACTCCGCCGATAGGGCAGGACGATGCGCACCACGTAGCGCCCGGGAACCGCATCCGTTGCGCTGACCACTTCGGTTTCCAGGCGCGCCTCGAGATCGAAGAACAGCATCAGCCGTTCGCGGATGTTGTCCAGTGCCATCTGATTGCCGGCATGTTGCGGCGCCTGCGGATCGAATGGATTGCTCATCTCGATCCGCAGTTCCTCGCCGCGGCGGGCAAAGCCTATGCTGATTTCGCCGGGTTCTTCGGCCGGTTCGATGCCGTGATAGACGGCGTTCTCAAGCAGCGGCTGAAGCATCAGCGGCGGCAGCAAGGCATCCGGCGGACAGGATTCGATATCCCATTTCACTTGCAAGCGCTCGCCCAGCCGCAAGCGTTCGAGATCGAGGTACTGGCGCGCCAGCGCAATTTCTTCAGAGAGCCTGACCAGATCGCGATTGTCCCGCATCAGTACGCGAAACAGATCGGCCAGTTCCTCCAGTGCTGCCTCGGCACGCCGCGGATCGGTGCGAATCACGCCGAGCACTGCGTTCAGTGCGTTGAACAGGAAATGCGGACGTATCCTGGCCGTCAAAGCGAGCAGGCGCGCTTCGGCCAGTGCCGGCGACTGCAGCCGGGCACGGATGTTGAAGTAGTACAGCAAAGCGATGGCGCACAGTGCAGCCCAGAGCATGGCACGCAGCAGCGTTCCGGAACCGGGTTGAATCGCAGCAGGAGCTGCGACTAGCGCATGAAAGACAGCCGTGACCGCCATCACGCCGCCGACCGCGAGCAGGATTCCCCGGCCATACGACAAGCGCTCAAGCAAATTTTGCAGGAGATAGAGCATGACCAGGCTGGCGATGAGCGGAGGCTCGACAGATGCCGCGACCTGCACGAGTTGGTCCGGCAATTCGCTCCAGCGCTGATTGGCGGCGAGAGCAAGCAGAGCCGCAAACGCATTGGTCGTCAACAAAACACGCAGCCAGACACCGAGATTGCGGAAGTCAGGCAACCGGGAGGGGCTGGAGTTTTGCCGTATACTTGCCATTGGATGATTCTTGGATGTTCTGCGCCAATTATGACAGATCAGCACAGTGAGGTCGGCGGCAAGGCTTGGTCCGGAAGGTTTTCCGAGCCGGTCTCCGACCTGGTCAAACGCTACACCGCTTCGGTGTTTTTTGATCGTCGCATGGCGCTGCAGGACATCCGCGGATCGCTGGCACATGCCCGCATGCTGGCACGTCAGGCGATCATCGCACCTGCCGACCTGGCAGCCATAGAACGCGGCATGGCGCAGATCCAGGGTGAAATCGAGCGCGATGAATTTCCCTGGAATCTCGACGATGAAGATGTGCATCTGAATATCGAGAAACGCCTCACCGCGCTCGTCGGCGATGCCGGCAAACGGCTGCACACCGGCCGCTCGCGCAACGATCAGGTGGCCACCGACATCCGCCTCTGGTTGCGCGACATGGTGGACAACATTGATGCGCTGCTGCGCAACTACCAGTTGGCCCTGCTCGAACTTGCCGAAAAACATGCGGCCACACCACTGCCCGGCTTCACCCACCTGCAGGTGGCACAGCCCGTCACTTTCGGCCACCACTTGCTGGCCTATGTCGAGATGGCCAAGCGTGATCGTGCGCGTCTCGCCGATTGCCGCGGCCGGATCAACCGGCTGCCGCTCGGTGCGGCCGCGCTGGCCGGCACCAGCTTCCCCATCGATCGCGTTTCCGTCGCAACAGAACTGGGTTTCGATGGCGTGTGCGAGAACTCTCTCGACGCCGTTTCGGACCGCGACTTCGCCATCGAATTCACCGCAGCCGCATCGCTCATCATGCTGCACTTCTCACGTTTCTCTGAGGAACTGGTGCTCTGGCTCAATCCACGCATCGGTTTCATCGATCTGGCCGACCGCTTCTGCACCGGATCTTCGATCATGCCGCAGAAGAAGAACCCGGACGTACCCGAGCTGGCGCGCGGCAAGACCGGCAGGGTGTATGGTCATCTGATGAGCCTGCTGACCCTGATGAAGGGGCAGCCGCTGGCCTACAACAAGGACAACCAGGAAGACAAGGAACCGCTGTTCGACACGGTAGACACCGTCATCGACACGCTGCGCATCTTTGTCGAACTGGTGCCCGGCATCCAGGTGAAAGCGGACGCCATGGCCAGCGCATTGCAACAGGGTCACGCCACGGCCACCGACCTGGCCGATTACCTGGTCAAGAAAGGTCTGCCTTTCCGCGATGCCCACGAAGCCGTGGCGCTCGCCGTGCGACGTGCCGAGAGCAAGGGCTGCGCACTGGCCGACCTGCCGCTCGATGAACTGCGCGGGTTTTCCGCGCTGATCGACACGGACGTGTTTGCAGTGCTCTCCATTGAAGGCTCACTGGCCGCCCGCAATCACATCGGTGGCACTGCGCCGGAACAGGTGCGCGCAGCTATCCAGCGGATCCGTCAGGCGCTGAACTGACCCCGCTTGCAGGCCGGGTAGCACCGTACCAAAAAATGACTTCGACGCCGTCGCGGACGATTGCCCACCCGATCATGGAACGCATCGGTAAGTACCGCATCGACAGGAAACTCGGCGAGGGAGCGACCTCCACCGTCTATCTTGGCTTTGACGCCTTCGCCCAGCGGCAGGTCGCGATCAAGGTGATCCTGCCGGAAGTGCTCAATGACTTTGGCAAGGGGCACGCCTACCATCGCATGCTGGTCAATGAGGCGTCGCTGGCCGGCAAGTTGCTGCATCCGCATATCGTGCAGATCTACGACGCCGTGGTCGATGACGAACTCAGCTACATCGTCATGGAATACGTGCCGGGCGGCACCCTCGAACAGTATTGCGCACCTGACCGCCTGCTGCCAATCGAGCAGCTGGTTGAAATCATTTTCAAATGCTCGCGCGCGCTTGATTATGCCTACCGCATGGGCATCACCCATCGCGACATCAAGCCGGCCAATATCCTGCTGACGGAAGCGGACCGCGACGCAGCGCTCAGCGACGAAATCAAGATTTCCGATTTTGGCGCCGCCATCACCGGCGGCACCGATCAGACCCAGGTCACCGGCGTCGGTTCGCCGGCCTACATGTCGCCGCAGCAGGTGCGCGAAGAAACACTCGATCACCGCACCGACATCTACTCGCTGGGCGTCGTGATGTACCAGTTGCTCTGCGGCCACCTGCCGTTCCAGGCCAGCAACAACTACAGCATGATGTATCAGATCACCATCGCCGAGCCGCAGCCGCCATCGGCCTATCGCGCCGACATTCCGGCCAGCCTGGATGCCATCGTGGCCCGCGCCATGGAGAAGAATCTTGAATTTCGCTATGCCACCTGGGAGGAGTTCTCCCGCGACCTGGCGCTGACCTTCCGCAATGAGCAGCTTTCAGCGCAGCAGGACTTCAGCGACAGTGAAAAATTCAACAGTCTGCGCGCCCTGCAATTCTTCCGGGAATTTTCCGATGTGGAGATCTGGGAAGTCGTGCGTTTTTCCAAATGGGAAGTGATCGCGCCGGGAACAATGATCATGAAAGACGGCGAGCCGGGCGATTTTTTCTGCTTCCTGTGTCAGGGCAAGGTGCGTGTCGCCAAGCTCAGCCACACGCTGGACCTGCTCTCGGCCGGGGAATGCTTTGGCGAGATGGCGCTGATCGGAAAACACAACCGTGTGCGCGGCGCCGACGTGATCGCCCAGAGCGTCGCCCAGATCGTCACCATCCGCGGCGAAGCGCTGCGGCATGCGACACAATCCTGTCGCATGCATTTCTATCAAGCCTTTCTTGAGGTATTGGCGACGCGCCTGAGTGCTGCGAATATCCGGCTGGCTTCGATCTGAGGGGGTATTACCGGGCTACGGCGGGAGTTTCCAACTGCTTCTTCAACTCGCCGGACTGGTACATCTCCTTCATGATGTCGCAGCCGCCGACGAATTCGCCGTTGATGTAGAGCTGGGGAACCGTCGGCCAGTTGGCGTAGTCCTTGATGCCGGCACGAATCTCCGGCTCGGTCAGCACATTCACCGAAGCGAACTGATTCACGCCGCAAGCCTTGAGTATCTGCACCGCCGTCTGCGAAAACCCGCATTGCGGAAACTGCGGCGTGCCCTTCATGTACAACACGACCGGATTGCTGGTCACGGTTTCGTGGATACGCTGTTTCACATCCATGATGTATCTCCTCAAATAACCTATCAATTAAATCAAGTATTATTCTAGTGGCTAGCGTCATCCAGCGTCAAGCGATCGCCAGACCGGCTGTAGAAGCAAGTTAGTAATGTCCGGTTCTGGCAAGTTAGAAATGTCCGCTTGGGAAATAAGCGGAGAGCGACTTGGTGGATCGGATCGAAATGAGCAAGCAGGAGATAGAGCGGCTGGAA
>JBAYVV010000258.1:0-4783 GCA_041674465.1 Sterolibacterium sp. | reverse complement strand
GAGGCCGGACACGAGATCAGCGTGGAGATCGACCCGCTTCCCGCCGCCTGCGGCGACCTTGCCATGCTGCGCCAAGTGTGGGTTAACCTGCTGGGCAATGCGATTAAGTTCACAGGCCAAAAGTCGGCGGCAAAGGTTCATGTCGGCAGTTATCCGGACGGCAATCAGAACGTTTTTTTCGTCAAGGACAATGGCGCGGGATTCGACATGCAGTATGCCGACAAATTGTTCGGCGTGTTCCAGCGTCTGCATGGGATTGAGGAATTTGATGGGACCGGAATCGGTCTCGCCATCGTCAAGCGCATCGTCACCCGGCACGGCGGGCGGGTGTGGGCGGAGGGGAAGGTAGGCGAAGGCGCAACAATCTATTTCACTATGCCGCTCGTTGCTCCGGGAAATCGTAATGGCTAAGCCGAACGCCGAACTGCGCATCCTGATGCTGGAGGATGTCCAAACCGATGCGGAGCTGGAAGAATGCGCGCTGCGCGATGCCGGGCTGGCATTCACCTTGGTGCGGGTGGACACGCGCGAGGCGTTCATGCTGGCGCTTGACGAGTTCAAGCCCGATATCGTCCTGGCCGACTATCGGCTGCCGGCCTATAACGGCCGCGCCGCGCTGGAATATACGCGCCTGACGCATCCGCAGATTCCGGTCATCATGGTGACCGGAGCGCTGGGCGATGAAGCCGCCGTCGAACTGCTCAAACTGGGGGCGTGCGACTATGTGCTGAAGGATCACCTGGCGCGGCTGGTGTCCGCCATCAGTCGCGCCCTGGCCGAAGAACGCAGCTTCCAGGAGCGCAAACTGGCCGAAGCGGCCCTCCGGGAAAGCGAAGAATACTTTCGCGGACTTTTTGAAAATGCCCGAGACGTCATTCTGACCTTAACCGGTGAAGGCACCCTGACCAAGTTGAGTCCGTACTTTGAACAAATATCCGGTTGGACCTGCGCCGATTGGCTCGGCAAATTGTTCTTTGCTTTGGTGCACCCTGACGACCTGCCGGATGTCGTGCCGCTGTTGGAGCGCGCCATGCAGGGGGAAGAGCTTCCGAGTTTCGAGCTGCGCATCCTGAAAAAATCCGGGGACTATTTCACCAGCGAATTCACGATTGCGCCGCTTACGCACAACGGCAAAATCACGCATCTGCTTGGTATAGCGCGCGACATCACCGAGCGCAAACATGCAGAAGAGGATTTGCGCAAGATCAACCGCGCCCTGCGCACCCTCAGTGCGGGCAATCTGGCGCTGGTCAAGGCGGCCGACCAGTCGAGCCTGCTCGACGATGTCTGCCGGATCATCGTGGATATCGGCGAATACCGCATGGCGTGGGTCGGCTACCCTGCGGACGATGCGCTGAAAAGTATTATCCCCATGGCATGCCAGGGGGTGACCAAGGACGATCTCGCCAGTCTGCAGCTGACTTGGGCCGATGCGGCGAGAGGGCAGGGCGCCCTTGCCGGGGCCATCCGCAGCGGGCAGCTGCAAATCCGCCGCGACATCCTTAAGGACGCCAGCTTTGAGTTTTACCAGCAGTTGGCTGTGGCGCATGACTGGAACGCCAACCTGGCCGTCCCGCTTTCGGACGGGCAGCGCGTCTTCGGCGCCCTCAGCATTTTTTCCGCCGACCCGAATGCCTTCGATGCGGGCGAGGTGGCATTGCTGAATGAGCTGGGCAGCGATCTGGCTTTTGGCATAAACGCGTTGCATACGCGGACCGAACGGGACCAGGCCGCGGAAAAAAGTCGCCAGTATCTCGATCAGATCCGAACCAATTTGACCGACGCCATCCAGGCGATTGCAACCACCATCGAAATGCGCGACGCCTATACTGCCGGCCACCAGCGCCGCGTTTCGGAACTGGCGGTCGCCATCGCGCGCGAGCTGGGCTTGCCACAGGAAATGATCGCCGGGCTGCATCTGGCGGCGGTGATCCATGACCTGGGCAAAATCAGCATCCCGGCGGAAATCCTCAGTAAACCCGCCAAACTGAGTCTGATCGAATTTGAGTTGATCAAGGTCCATCCGCAATCCGGCTACGAAATTCTCAAGGGTATCGATTTCCCCTGGCCGATCGCACAAATCGTGCTGCAGCACCATGAGCGTCTGGACGGTAGCGGTTACCCGCAAAAGTTGAAGGGGGAGATGTTGCTGACGGAGGCGAAAATCCTGGCGGTTGCCGACGTCGTTGAAGCCATGGCTTCCCACCGGCCCTATCGCCCGACCTTGGGTATCGACGCCGCACTTGACGAAATCACCAGGAACCAGGGCAAGTTTTACGATCCTGGCGCAGTGGGCGCCTGTCTCAGCCTTTTCCGGAAAAAAGCCTTCGCCTTCTCCGACGGCTCCGCGCGCTGACGCCTGGCGTATGTTGACGCACCGATCCGAGTTCACCTGACGCAGCCGACACCATGTTCAAGTATCGTTCCGCCAGCCTCAAGGTTCGCATCCTGCTCTGGATCTCGCTGTTTGTGCTCGCCGCGATCTGGGGACTCGCGGCGCGTATCTTCGAGGTCTTCCACGCCGACCTGGAGCAAGTGGTTGCCGACCACATGTCGGCAACCGTCGGCTACGTCGTGACCGATCTCGACCACAAGATCCAGTTGCGCATCGATACCATGCGGGAGATCGCGGCGTCGATCACGCCGGAGATGTTGTCCGAGCCGGGCAAGCTCAACCGCCTGCTCGAACAGCGCAATGTTTCCCGTCAGCTTTTTCCCATCGGCATCTTCGTCGCCAACCGACAGGGTATCAACATCGCCGAGCATCCTCGGGTGCAGGGCCGCCTCGGCGGCTCGGTCGCCGACCGCGATTATTTTCGCAATGTGATGGCCAATGGTGAAATGGCTATCGGCAAGCCGATACAAGGGCGCTTCTGGAAGCAGGCGATCGCTGCAATCGCCTTGCCCTTGCACGATGCTTCGGGCGCCACGGCGGGCGTGCTGATCGGCGCCATGATCCTGTCCGGTCCGGAATTGTTCGGCCAACTTGAGCAGACCAAGATAGGCAATACCGGGTTTTTCCTGGTGTTGTCGCCCAAGGAGCGCCTGATCGTTTCGGCCACAGACAAGAGCCGCATCCTCACGTCATTACCGGCGCGTGGCGTCAATGCAGTGGTCGACCAGCGCATCGATGCGGGCATAGAGAGCGTGGTGATCGGCGTTAATTCGCAGGGCATCGAAAACCTGAGCGTAAGCCGCAAGCTGACGACTACAGGCTGGATTACCGTCGCCGGCATCTCCGCCGAGGAAGCCTTTGCACCGATCGCGAAAATGAAACAGCAGATCTATCTTGCTGCCCTCGCGATATCGCTGGCCCTGGTCCTGCTGTTGCGCTACATCCTGGTGCGGCAGTTGGCACCGCTGGCGGAGGCGTCTGACGCAATGCGTTTGATGACCCGGGACGAACAGGCATTCGCGCCCCTGCCGGTGCGGTGCCACGATGAAATCGGGCAACTCGTCGAGAACTTCAACCGCTTGGTGGCGGAACGCAGGCGACTCGACCAATCGCTGCGCTTAAGCGAAGAGCGCTGGAAGTTCGCCCTGGAAGGTGCGGGAGACGGCGTTTGGGACTGGAACGTCGAGATTGGAGAGATTACCTTCTCACGCCGCTGGAAAGAAATGCTCGGTTACGCTGAGAATGAGATGGGCAGCACGCTTGACGAGTGGCGGAAAATCGTCCATCCCGATGACTTGCCGAGCGCGGATGCGGCAATGCATGCCTGTTTTGAAGGTAATGCACGGGACTATAGCGTCGAGCATCGACTGCTGTGCAAGGACGGCAGCTGGAAATGGATACTGTCGCGCGCCATGGTCACTGCGCGCAATGGCGAGGGCAGGCCGTTGCGCATCATCGGCACGCAAAGCGACATCACGGAGCGCAAGCGCATGGAGAGCGAATTGCGTGCACTTGCGACCACCGATTTCCTCACCAACCTGCCTAACCGGCGCTGCTTTATCGCGGGAATGGAAGAGCAGTTGGCACGGCAGCAGCGCTGGGCGTCCGAGTGTGCAGCGGTCCTGATGCTTGACCTTGACCACTTCAAGAACGTAAACGACAACTTCGGTCATGCCGTCGGCGACGGCGTGCTACGGCATTTCGCGGGATTGCTCACCGCAGGGCTGCGCAAGATCGATACCGCCGGCCGGGTTGGCGGCGAGGAGTTCGCCATCATCCTGCCCGGCGCCGGCATAGCGGCGGCGCGTGTCTTCGCCGAACGGCTGCGGCAGAAAGCCGCTGATACGCCTTTTATGCACCGGGGGCAGAACATCGTCGCGACGGTCAGCATCGGCATTGCCGCGATCCGCGCGAGCGACGTCGATGCCGATGCCGCACTCGCTCGCGCCGACTTGGCGCTCTATCGCGCCAAGGCAGCGGGCCGCAACCGGGTGGAAGTCGAAGTCGCCCCCGATGCGCAGGATCGGCCTGTCGGAAATGCACATGCCGACTCAAGGTCGGACGCTTGCAGCGAATCACGACTACCGGAAAGCAGGTAGTCAAGAATACGGCATTCACGGTATTTCCCAAATATGAGAGTCGTCGTACTCTCTAACATGTATCGCGATGGAGTTTTCGACTTGCTTCAGAATCTCTCCTCCAGCCTTGCGCAACGTGATGTTTTTACACTCCGGCTTGAGCAATCTCACCGGATTTTTTCTTGTTAACGACAACCTAGCTCAAATGGGAGACTAAAGTGAAAACTACGACAACCAAGCCAAAGTCCAGCACCAAGACAGCGCCTGGAATCATCATGGAGAGCGGCTCTCCCGCCGCTGCCGAGGAGCG
>JBAYVV010000257.1:0-4798 GCA_041674465.1 Sterolibacterium sp. | reverse complement strand
TCAGGTGTACCAGATTCCGATGCAGGTGCTCAACGCCATGACCAGCCGCATCAAGATCCTCGGCCGCATGGACGTGGTCGAAAAGCGCCGCCCGCAGGACGGCCGCATCAAGACCCGCACCCCGGAAGGGCAGGAAGTCGAGTTGCGCCTGTCCACGCTGCCGACCGCGTTCGGCGAGAAACTCGTGATGCGCATTTTCGATCCCGGCGTGCTGGTGAGGGATACGCGCGATCTGGGGTTCTCCGAAGAAGACAGCGAACGCTGGCGGCAGATGACGGCCCAGACCAATGGCATCATCCTGGTCACCGGTCCGACCGGTTCGGGCAAGACCACGACCCTCTATACCACGCTCAAGACATTGGCCACGCCCGATGTCAATGTCTGCACCATCGAAGATCCGATCGAGATGGTCGAACCCGCCTTCAACCAGGTGCAAGTACAGCTTGCTGTCGAGATGGGCTTCGCCGAGGGCATCCGGGCGTTGATGCGGCAGGATCCGGACATCATCATGGTGGGTGAAATCCGCGATGTCGCCACGGCCGACATGGCGATCCAGGCTGCGCTGACCGGGCATCTGGTGCTCTCCTCACTGCATACCAACGATGCGCCTTCCGCAATCACGCGCCTGCTCGATCTGGGCGTACCGGCCTACCTGCTCAATTCCACCATTCTCTGCGTCATGGCGCAGCGCCTGGTGCGCACTCTCTGCCCGCATTGCAAGAAGAGCAGCCCCCTCGATGCCGACGACGAAAAACTGTGGATGGATCTGGTGAGACCATGGAAAGCAGCCAAGCCGGCCCAGTTGTATCGCCCGGTGGGCTGTCTCGAGTGCCGCATGACCGGTTATCTGGGCCGGGTCGGCATCTACGAAATCCTGTCGCTAACGCATGATGTGAAGCAACTCATCAGCGAGGCCGCCGATCTCGCAAAAATTCGCGAGCAGGCGACGCGTGAAGGCATGAAGCCGCTGCGCATCTCGGGTGCCATGAAGGTCGCTGCCGGACTGACCACCATCGAAGAAGTGATCAAGGTGGCGCCGCCCTCGGCGCGCAAGGGAAGTTAGGCGCCAAGTCCATCGAGTAGTCCCCGGATCATCGTGCTTCTCGTATAATGCGCAGGCAAGTCTTTGCGGCCGATGTGCCAGCGCCGCAAGCATCTGGAGTGGTAGTTCAGTTGGTTAGAATACCGGCCTGTCACGCCGGGGGTCGCGGGTTCGAGTCCCGTCCACTCCGCCAACCACATCGTAACGCATTGATATGATATATTATTTCGATGCGCCAACGACGTCAGAGGGTACAAAGTGAGGGTACAAACCGCGGTCCGAAAGGACAGGCGATGCCTCAGTATCTCACCCGCAAAGAAAATACCTTCTACTTTCGTCAAGTGGTTCCACTTGAACTCCGCTCCATTCTCGGCAAACGCGAGATCAAGAAATCCCTTGGGCGCGATTACCCCAAAGCAGTGCGCGAATGCAAGCGCTTTGCCGTTGAGGCTGACAACCTCATTGCCGATGCTCGGGCAAGGATCGACAACTTGCCCGTGGCGCCTTACTCTCGGGAAGGCATTGCGCGTACCCGGCACGTTACCTTGACCAGCGTGACACCAGAACTGGAAGAACAGTTCTGCAACCTCATGAAAGCTGCTTTGCTGGAGACTGACCAGGAAACCCGCATTACTGGTCTCGACAGGGAAGAATTTGAGGAGTACAGCCAGCACATTGACGAGGCCATCCAGGCATTGCGACGCCAACTGGCTATGGGTAACGTGGAACCACTGATGCATGCGACACGAGTTTTTTTGGTAGCACGTGGGTATCAACCCGAATTCTCCAAGGAAGATTGGCGCCGCCTGGCATACGCCATGACCCGGGCCAGTCTCGAAGCCTATGAAGATATGGCTGCGCGGCAAGCCGGAAAAGTGATCAAGCAACCCACAGATATAGTCCTCTCTAGCCAATACGAAGTTCAGAATGCACCTAACGCCACTGCCACATCGCTGAAAACTCCAGTGACCTGGGCAAATATTTATGCTGTCTGGGACAAGGAATGTGAGCGCCGCGAGAACACCAAATCCTCCTATCTGGCTGCCATGAAGCTATTTATGAGCTTCTGCAAATCTGCCCCACAGGCGGTGACCCGCGAAGACGTTCTGGAATACCGAGATTTCCTGTTACATGAAGAAGGCTTGGCGCCTGGCACTGTCGCCAACAAGATTGGCTTTTGTGGAACCATTATCAACGCTGGACGGAACAACAGTCAGTATTCCGCGCAGCTGCCAAAGAATCCATTCGAAGACATCAAAGTTAAACGGACAAAACGAGGCGTAGCAGGCAAGAGTCGCCTACCCTTCAACGATGCTGAACTACAGCTAATTTTCAATTCCCCCATTTATACCAAGCACCATCGTCCGGAAGGTGGAGGAGGAGAGGCGGCTGCCTGGATCCCGGCAATCGGTTACTTGACTGGAATGCGTTTGGAAGAAATTGCCTTGCTCAAGAAAAGCCAATTCCATGAAGATGCCAACGGAATTCCCTATATCCATACCGAAGATGGAAAAACGGAGCAAAGCGCAGACCGTGATGTGCCAATTCATTCAGCGCTGATTGAAGCCGGGTTGCTAGATTTTGTAAAAAACTGCTCAGGACGCTTATTCCCGAAAGTCACAAGTTGCGATGAGGTGCAGAGCAAAGCATTCTCGAAATGGTTTGGGAGGCACCTCCATGGACTGGGAATTACTGCAGGATCAAAAGTTTTCCACAGTTTCCGCCATCTTTTTAAAGACCTCTGCCGTAACACGGGCTTAGATGACTCAATAATAGATCAGATCTGCGGGCACGAGCCTGGAAGTGTAGGGGGAAGGTATGGAACCGGACGACGCATTGACGTACTGTCGAGTTTGATTGACAAGATAGTACCACCAGTGAAGCTGCCAATAATAATGGTCAAGGGCTTGAAAAATTGAACTTCTTCGTTACGTTGGCGAGTACGCTGGTTAGTCTGCCAACTGCCGTTGAAACTCCTATTTGTATTGATTAGATAACATTTGGTGTTGATGCGCGGCTTGGATTACCCAGTGTGCGCGGTGAGCAATACCCACCTAAACGCCCCAATTCTGAGCCGGGACAATCAATTGAGAGTGCTGTAGCCTGGATACTGGAGAATGCGCAGCATGGGTAGTTCTCACCGCGCAGACAACACCGTGCTGTTTTGCGCTGGTGAAGGCCTTTTGTACCCACTTACCGATTTCCCTTCCATAAGGTGGATTCATCCAGCATACACCACGCCATTCTTTGCTGAGGCCATCCTCCTCGGGACTGAAGTAGTTACGGCATTTTGCGTTTTCCTCGAGAGCGCAAACATCCACTGAAAAGTTAAATACGGCATTGAGGCGGTCAAACAGCGCTTGCGGCGTTGCCCAAAGGTCTGTGGCGGTTGAAAACATCACATCGGTGTTCATATCTCTACCTTTACTTGGTATCGGGTCTATCCTGCGGACCACGTATAGGTAAAAATTGCCAGCACCACTGCTAATTTGTTCATCGCCTTGTGAAGCATACAAAAGCCGAGGAAAACTCTCGGCTGAGGACAGATAGTTTGGCCTGACCGTCTGGGTTCTAGCCAACACAGGGGTGTGCTGAAATAGGTAATTGCCGATGACCACCCCGTCGATGACTTACGCGGATTATGCGCTGTGAAAATAACGGCCGACTTCCAGAAGGATGACTTTCATGGCTGGTCTGTGACTGCCCAAGCCAATGCACGAGCTCGAGCGGCACAATTGCTGCCGCGATGCCGCTCCAGGAAGATCTCGATACGCCGCCGCACGCGCCAGTCGTCAGCTGCTACTGTTGCGCGCCGAACTGTTTCGTTGAGCAGCTCGTTGTCTAAGCGGCACATTGCTTCCCAATTCGCCCAGTCGCCGGGGGTTGCTGCTAGAAATTCGACCTTCTCGCCCGTCAGAGGCTGCACGAATTCACGGATCCATGCCTCGATCTGCCCTGCTTGTGACATGGTGATATTCAAGCAGTGGTTGCCGTGCACGAAGGCCACACTTTCCACGTCAGCGGCAAAAAAAATGTCCTGCATGTACGCCTCCCTTCCTAGGGCGATCGCATTGGGACTTTCAGCGCAGCACGGAGTTGCGCGACGCACGCCGGGTCTGACAACCCTCTTTCCGGGTTGGACAACACTAGCCGATGTCGATGATCGCCAGGCCAGCCGCGATCGTCGTTTATTGCCACACAGTCTGAACGCTTATTTCTGTTCAAATACATTTGGATTTGCTGCCAGCGAGCGATTGAGGTCCGCGGTTTTTGGCTTCCCGCCGACACGAAGGACGTGATGGTTCTGCAGAACGCCGTCGAAGTCTAGAAACAGAATCATAAGTCATTGTAGAAGGTTGAGAGGCTCACTAACTGAGCCTGCTAAATTGCCAGTTCCAAATACTCTCGGTTGCGCGATTCCGGCGTGAGAGGCCGGCAGCTTTCAGATCAATTCTCAGGTAGGGGTTTTCTAGCAGAAACACGCAACAAGCAGGCATCTAGCGTACTGATTCGTTAAGCTGCTGGGTGGATGGAGTTAACTACAAGTACTCACTGACCAATGACGGTTCCGAAGGAACGAAAATTCAATGGCCGCTATCCGGCAGCGAGTTTGAAGCTTTGAATTTCGGTTCACGCCATGGAGCTGACATTGACCACAAGATTCTGTGGGGCAGGTTCACCCCCAACTGCGGTCATCGACGACCGTGTGCGGCGGCGAGCCGCCGATTCTCCGTTGAACGGCAGCTTCCACGCCCT
>JBAYVV010000256.1:0-4808 GCA_041674465.1 Sterolibacterium sp. | reverse complement strand
GAGGTTTTGGACGTTAAAGGTTTCCTTGGGGACGAGTTTTGCGTCGATGATAGCGTGCAAACGGAGGTTGGTGCAGTGGTTGGACTGCACGTCGGTCATCGAGGCGGTGGAATACACGGCCATGCCGGCATTCTTGTTGGCGGCGGCGTGGTAGGCGGAATCACTGAAGCCGACGGTCCAGCGTTTCCACAATTCCCCCTTCTTGTCGTAGATGAGGATCTGCGGGAACACGGCGGTCTGCGAATCCAGGTAGAGCACGCGCTTGCCGATCGGACTGGCCGGATCGTTGGGCACGGCTTCGAGGATATAGGTCTTGCGCAGCGACCAGGGCACATCATAGAAGCAATCGCTCTTGCCCGTGGTCACGGCATGCTTGAAGCCGTCGGATTCGACCACACCGGTTTTCTTGAGCTCGCTGTGGCGGTAGACGGGCAGCATCATGTTGGCCGTGCCCTTGTAGGTCCATTTGAAGTCCGAAACGCGGCTCCACAGGCCTTCAAAGTCCTCGATCATCAGGTCCGAACCGAGGAAGGCGTCCGTCGTGTTCGACATCGACAAACGCCGCACACGGCGCTGGAAGCCCAGGTACAGCCAGGCATCGTCCGCCTTGGTGTCGTCATCGTAGCGGTGGATCAGGATCTGCGTATCCTTCACGTCCAGCGGGGCCAGCACCTTGGCATACACGCCACGATACAATTTCGCCGGGTTGGGCAGAATTTCCGGCACAGGCTGTTGCGTCACCCGGTGCATGAAGTTGATGAAGCGGAAGTCGAACTGGATGGTGCGCTCGAGCTTGCCGGTGTTGAAGTCTCTGAAGTCCCACAAGAACGGATGGATCCGCTCGCTGTCGCCAGCCACCATGCCGTATTTGTAGTTGAACGCCAGCTTCTCGCCCGCTCTGGGGTCCTTGAGGTCCGGCTCGGCCGGGAAAGGACGACCGGCCACATAGCCTTCGATCGTGCCCATCTTGGCGCCGATTTTCACATTATTGGCGTGCTTCTTGGTCGCCGCAATGTAGTTCTTGTCATAAGGAATGGAGTGGGTAGCTTCCACTTCAATGTTATGCCAGCCTTTCTTGATGAAGCTGTAGGTCGCCGGATCAAGAACATCCTTGTACTTGTCGACGTTGTCCTTGTTGATCACCGAGCCTTGCTTCAGGTCGGCGAAAGTCGGCACGCTCGCCGCATACGGGTTGAATGAGGCGTCGATTTCCGCATCGGTGACCGCCTGGGCCACCGGCGAGAGCAACGCCGCAACAACGGAAAGTCCAATCAGTTTATGTTTCATCGTTATATCTCCACTTGAAATTAGAATTTGTAGCGCATCGTGACGAAGATTTCGTCCTCTTTTTGGGCCATGCCGATCGGACCGGCACGGAAGCGTCCGAGCGGCTCAAAGCCACCCAGGCCGAGGGAACTGAAGCTCGCCATCGGTCCGCCGGCACGGTCGGCCTGCAAGCCGGTGAAGGGGGCCCAGGGATTGATCGAACGGGTGTCGTCGAATTTCTGCGCACCGTCGCCCGTCTTGACGTTGGCGCCGAAGGTGAACTTCAGCTTGTCGGTCACCAGCCACTCGACCGAGGGCGACACCACCGTGGCACTGGCCTGGAAGTCATGCGCCATGAGGATCTGCGGGCTGACCATGTCGTTCTGGAACCAGCCTTTGATCAGCAGGGTGGCAATATGGTTCTGCTCCCAGTCGGGCATGCCGACCTTGCCCCAGGGGCCCTTGTACAGTTCGTGATCCAGCAAGCGCTGTCCAAACAACTGCGCCGAGATCAGGAAGGCGCGGGAGGTGCTGAGAAAGGGGATGAAGGTCGGACGATCCCAGCCGATCACGTAACGCAAGACGCGCGATTCGGAATACAGGGAAGGACGCGCGGTGTTCGGGAACTCTTCGCCGTGGGTCAGCGCAGTCTCCAGGCGGAAGGTCGAGCCAATCGATTCCGCATGGAGGTCGGCAGAAGCGCCCAGCAGCTGGATGCGCGGGTAATCGACATCAAAGGCGATGATCGGATACCAGAGGCCTTGCTGGCCCGTGAAGGGATTGTTGGTCGCCACACCCTTCGAGGGCAAATTGCGCAAGGAAGGCAGTTGCGAACGGTAGGTCAGGGCATTCAGGGAGAAGCTGGTGCCATGCAGGACGCCCTCCCACTTCACGCCGAGCTGGGTGTTGCGCATGGACCATTCGGGCAGGTTGACCTGGCGGATGCCCAATTGCCCCGGGCCGAAGTTGGTGGCATAGCCCGGCATGTCCGGACGCGCCAGGGCAAAGTTGGCCACGGTACAGCCGTTGTCCCAGCAGTTTTTCATACCCCGGAAGAAGTCGCCAACATCGAGAATCTGGTTCGGGGTGCCGCCCTGGCCCAGGTTGTGGGGACGGAATTTGTCGAAGTTCCAGACGAACTGGATGTTGTTGTCCTCGAAGATTTCGCCCGCACCCATGCGGTATTCGGCGGTGGCAATCCATTGCGGGATGCGGATGTCCTGCATCTCGTCATAGATGTTGTTGCGCGAGTAGTCCATCGGGTTGATGACGTCGAGCACCCGGAACAGGTCGGTACGGCCCCAGACCACCTGCTGCTTGCCAAGCTGGAAATTCCAGGTGGCGCCACTGGCCAGCGGCATCTTGGCGATCAGGAAGGCCTCGCGAATGAAGTCGGCCTTGTTGTTGAACTCGGGGAATTCCAGGTCGTTCTGGGTCAGGTTGCCATAGCCGCCGAAATCCACGCAGCCGCGCCGATCGATGTCGCAGGGGCGCACCGGTACGCCGAAGGCAACGCCGCCGGCCGTGGCGTGCAGATGGCCGCCCAGGACCCTCAGGCCGTCATTGCCATTGGCCGCGCCCAGTGCCGTCGGGTAGCCATTGGTGAAGGTGTTGGTGGTCAGGCCCAGCGCTCCGGCAGTCGCGCCCTGGCTGATGATGCCGCCACCCTGCGGGACGCTCGTGAAGGGCAGGCCCAGGCTGGGTACCGGCAGGACCGGCTGGAAGCCCGGATCGCCCGTCTCGAGCATGATCGGGCCACCGGCTTTCTTGCCGTAATCCTTCTTGTTCATGGCATACACGCCGTCGTATGTCCCGCGCAGTTTGCTGCGGAACTTGATGCTGGAGAAGGTGCCATTGCCGCCGAGGTTCTTGTCGGCTTCTACCTGAAAGGTGTTGCGAAACTTGGACAGGCCGACGTCTTTCCGCCCATGGGTGTCGTTCTCGTAAAAAACGTCAACCTTCCAGGCATCTTCGCTGGCCGCTCCCCCCGGATCAGGCAGGTTGTCCGCAGCGCGGCTGGCACTCATGCCGAAGCCGAGCATTAAAGCGGCAAACGTCGCAACTGCGACGGGCTTCAAGCGGGACTTGAACAAATTCTCTTGCATTGTCTCACTCCTTCTTCTCATTAAAAGCCTTCGACAGCCACACGCTCCCGCCGTCGAACTGTTTAGGGTTGAGCAGGTTCCCTGTTCAATCCCCCCTCCTCCTTGCATTGCGTATGCATCAATTTACACCCTGCGTCCGGATCATGCCCGTTTGTCATCCACCTGGATCACGCCGTCTTCATCCAGATAGGCCGCGGTAATGAAGTGCGGCTTGAAGATCATCACCCAGGCCGGCATCAGGAGCATGGCGGCAATGGCGTTCAGCACCAGCATCAGCGAGAGCAGCAAGGCGGAATCGGACTGGAAGCGCAGGTCGGAGAAGATCACCCACATGATCACCCCGGCAATCAGGGTGGCCGCGGTGAAGGTCACGGCAAATCCGGTGGTGGCGATGGCGCGTAGTACGGCCTGCTTGAGATCGCGCAACTGCGCCATTTCCTCACGGATGCGCTGCATGATGTAGATCGCGTAGTCGATGCCCACGCCAATGCCCACCGCGATCACCGGCACGGTATTGACGTTCATGCCGATGTTCTTCACGCCCATGTAGGCGTAGGTCATGATGGTGGCGAAGATCATTGGCAGGATCATCAGCCAGCCAGCATGCAACGAGCCATAGAACATCATGACGAAGGCGAACGCCAGCACCAGTACCAGCGGCACGATGATGTAGTTGTCGCTGCGCGCCGCATCGTTGATGGCGGCATTGACGCCCACCACGCCGCCCGCCAGTTCAATACTCAGGCCGGGCACGCTGGTGCCCAGCTTGGCAATACCCTCGTTGGCCAGGCCAATGGCCCGCCCGATGGTGTCGGCCTGGTGGTCCTTGTAGAAGAACACCATGTTGGCAATGGTTTCCTCGGTGTTGAGGAATTCTTTCAGCGCCCCGGGGATCGGGCTGGCGGCCATGTAGGCGAACATCAGGCCGCCCACTTCAGCATCGGTGTCGGGGATCTGCGCCCAGCGCGGGTCAAGGTTGTGGGTCATGCTGTTGACTGCCCTGATTAATCCGGGCAGTGCCTTGGCACCGCCCAGGGCCGGATCCAGCAGCATCTGGCGCTGGAATTGTTCCAGGGCATGCAGCACTTCAGGCCGTTTCAGGCCACTGCCCTCCTGGGTGCGCGCCACGATGTAGAGTTCTTCGGATCCCGGGAAGCGGTCATTGATGGCGCGCGAGGAGATGTTGTAGTCGTGGTTGGGGTAGAGCAGCGGGGATCCCGGCTCCGATTCGCCGACCTTGACCTGAACCGCATAGTAGCTGCCGATGACCATCAGGACGATGGAGATGACCAGGATGGCTTTGGCTTTGCCCTGATCGGCCACGATGCCGAAGATCTTGACGACCAGGTCGCGCACCGCGCTCGGCCGGTTCTCGGTGTTCTTCGGTTGGGGCAGCAGGAGCAGCATCAGGGGCACCACGAAGAGTACCGTGAAGAT
>JBAYVV010000255.1:0-4814 GCA_041674465.1 Sterolibacterium sp. | reverse complement strand
TTCCCCTATGAATGTAGTTCGGGAGGCTGCGGTTCCTGCAAGTTCGAGCTGCTCGAAGGAGAAGTCGAAAACTTGTGGCCGGAAGCACCCGGACTGAGCGAACGCGACCGCCGCAAGAAGCGCCTGCTGGCCTGCCAATGTCGCGCCAAAGGGCCGCTGCGGATCAGCGTGCGCACGGCGGCGGAGTATCGACCGTCGATTGTGCCGCAGCGACGACAGGCCGAACTTGTCGACGCTTCTGCGATTACCCACGACATCCACGAGTTCCGCTTCCAGGCGCCCGGCCATGCCGATTTCCTGGCGGGACAGTACGCCTTGCTGTCGATCCCCGGAGTTCCCGCACCACGCGCCTACTCGATGGCTAACATCGCCAACGCCCAGGGCCACTGGCATTTCCAGATCCGCCGCGTAGCCCACGGCAGGGCCACCGAGCAATTGTTTCATCACCTGCAGCGGGGCGACAGCATCGAGATCGACGCACCCTACGGCCTGGCCAGTTTGCGCGAGGCGTCCTCGCGCGACATCGTCTGTGTGGCGGGTGGCTCGGGATTGGCGCCAATGCTGTCGATCGCCAGGGGCGCAGTGCAGGCCGGGATGCTGCAAGATCGGCAGCTGCTTTTTTTCTACGGCGCCAGGACGGCGAGCGACTTGTGCGGAGAAAGCTTCTTGCGCGAATTGCCCGGTTATGGGGAACGCATCCACTACTATCCGGTGGTCTCGGACCCTGCCGCAGATGCGCAGACCCCCTGGGCAGGGGCAACGGGGTTCGTGCATGAGCATGTCAAACGCATTCTCGGCGAGCAGATGCCGCAACATGAATTTTATTTCGCCGGCCCGCCACCGATGACGCAATCGCTCCAGGAAATGCTGATGCTGGAGTATCACGTGCCCTTCGAGCAAGTGCATTTCGATCGCTTCTTTTGAAAGAGGCGGATCAGACCCCGGAGTCGCAGACCTCGAGCATTCTCCTGCGCTGTGCCGCGTCAGGCTGACGACCGCAGCAAGGCCGGCATTTCACCGGGACGGACGTTCTGTTCGGCCTGGGACTACAACGCTACAACTCGAGTGCCAGTCCTTCACGCGCCAGGAAAACTTCCAGGTCATTCAACTGCCCGGCGTGACGCGCCATGACGGTGGCAAACACGGCCTCAAGATCATCGTCACTGCGGGTCGGCTCGTGGTGGGTGCAGTACAGACGCTTCGCGCCGACACGCAGCGCCATGGCGATCGAGGCATCGAAATAGCCGTGCCCCCAGCCGACCTTGCCGGGATATTCTTCGAGCGTATAAGAGGTGTCGACGATGAGGGCATCCACGTTGCGCATCGATTCATCGACAGCAGACTGCTTCTCTTCAATGAGCGCCTGGTATTCGGCATAGGCCTCATCGCCGGGATCGTAGATGTTGTAGTAGGGTTCGTGATCGCCGGTGAAGAACAGGGATTTGCCATTGCACTCGATGCGGTAGCCGAAATCAATGACGGGATGGTTGAGCAGTGTGCTGGTGACCCTGCAATCGCCCACCTCCACGGTCTGGTCGATGGCGAGGGTTTCGTATTCAATGGCCGCTTTCATTTCCGCTTCTCGCACCGGGAAATAGCTGTACTGCAGCTGCACCCCCATCACCTGTTCGATCCCGCTGCCCGACACAGGATTAAAAGCACCATAGAGTCGCAGGGTATTGCCAGGAATGAACAAGGGAATGAAAAAAGGCAGGCCGTGGATATGATCCCAGTGGCTGTGGGTGATGAAAATGTTCGCCGTCACCGGCATTTCACGCAGCAGGGTCTGCGCCAGCGAAAAGATGCCGGTGCCGCCGTCGAGGATGATCAGGGTGCCGTCATCGCCGCGCACTTCGATGCAGGTGGTATTGCCGCCATAGCGCAAGGTATTCGGTCCGGGAACGGGAATCGAACCGCGCACGCCCCAGAATCTGAATTTCATTTCACGCTCCCCTCCGAGCGGGAAAACATTTGCGCTTCGTCGATGATCTTGCTGAGATCGCCCAACCTGACCATGACGTCATCGATATCGCCACCAAAACGTTTGGCCAGGACTACGGCGCTTCTTTCCGTGCTGACCCGACCATTCGAGTCATAGCTCAGGCGCTCGGCAATCAAATCGGCGGCATGCAGGCACTCGCCCATGGCTGAGGTTTGGGTGCGGTCATGATGGCCGGCGATACACTCGACCAGAGGTTCGGGAAACTGCCAGCGCTTCACCAGCATGGCGCCAACGACCGTATGATCGGCCCCGATGATGGCCTTTTCCGCCTTGTGCAAAGGAATATGTTCATTGGCGGAAAGCGCCAGCGCCTGGCTGAATTCTTCCGGCATGCATATGGCAAACACCACCTTGCCAAAATCGTGCAGCAGACCGGCCACATAACAATCGGTCGGATCGGTTTCGCCCGGTGCATACAGTGTGCCCAGCAAACGCACAATGCCTGCGGTCACCAGCGAGGAGACCAGGTAATGATGGATGTCGAAGCCTGCCTCGTTCTTGTTCGGCAGGATGCCGACGGTGGAGAAGGAAAGCGCCAGATTCTTGAGCGTGTTCGCGCCCAGGTAAATCACGGTCTGGTTGATCGAAGTGATCTTGTTGGTCAGCCCATAGTAGGCGGAATTGATGATCTTGAGCACCTTGATGGTAATGATCGGGTCTTTCTCGATCACCTCGACCAGATCCTTGGGACGACAGTTGATATCGCGCGTCAGTTCCAGCACGCGCTGCACGCTTTTGGGGAAAGGCGGCATCTTTTCGACCGCACTGCCCAGGCGCTTTTCCAGTTCAGCGGATATCTGCTGCATCTCTACTGACCTTGTTTAATTTACTGCCACATTATATGCGGGCGAATAGCTAAAAGCGCAGTGCCGCACGATGCACCAAGACCGACACATAAAGCCCTGCCAGGCGGAAACTACAGCGGCGAGGTATCTCAGCGCCGCGCAGCAGCATCAAGCAGCGCTTCTGCCTGCTTGACGGCGTCTCTGGCGGCACGCCACTTGGGAACCACGAAGGAACTGGCGGGCAAGCCGAATTTGCCAGCGGCTTCCCAGTTCCTCGCCGCCTGGCGATACTCCTCGATGGCCTGGTCAAACGCCTGGATTGCCTGACGCTCCGGGTCGGACGCAGCACGTGGGCGCAGCAGCGCCACCTCGTTGGCCACCGCGTCGATCATCGGCCCATATTGCTCGAAGCTGACCTGGCGGGCTGTCGCCGTTTTCAACGCCGCGAAGGCACGCAACGTAGCGGCATATTTCTTTTTCACGAAGGCTTTTCTGGCAGCGGCAATTTCCGCAGGCGAGCGCGGCGGAACCTGAGCAACAAGTTCTTCCAGGCGCACCAGGGCATCAAGACAGTCGGCCTGCTTCTGGTTTTTTAGTCCGCCGCAGGCCTCCGTCAGAATCTCATGATCCTGCCGCGCCTGGGAATAGGCAGGATTCACTTCCTGAGCGGCAGCGAGCGGCGCAAGGACGCACAGGCCTGCTGCAACAGATCGCAAAATACGCGGAGTCATGCTAGGGCGTGTTCAACGTCCGGCGGGGGACGCCGGGTCGCGCGCCGGGTCTTGCGCTGCAGGATAACGCCCGACCGACGACATGGCTTTGAGCCAGATTTCCGTGTTGAATTGATAGAGATGAAAATACCAGACAAAGAACGGATGTTTCATTTTTCCCCTTCCTCTTCGCGATGGCCCAATACGGTATCACAAGATAGGCCTGATCATGGGTTTCCTTAATGTGCTTCAACAACGGAAAACGCCTGCATTTCTGCGTGCACCGCACTCCAAAAATCATCAAGGCGACTTGATTTCTGGCAGGCGTTGGCATGCTTGCGCCTTTCAAAATGGCGCATAATCCCCGACCTTCACAGTTCAGGAAATCCATCATGCATCATGCCTATCGCACCCTGATCCTCGTGGCAGGAATTTGCTGCCTGCCCTTGTTCGCACACGCGGCCCCTGCCGCAGTTCCAGCCAACCCGGCCCAGGAAAAACTCCTGGCGGCAACCGAAGCGGAGCGTAGCGTCATTCTGACCGCCTATCTGGCAAGGGATAAAGTGACCTGCACCGGCGTTACCAAAACTTTCTACCAGGGCAACGACCACCGGGGCAATGTCTTCTGGAATGTCGCCTGCTCCGAAGGAACGACGTATGTGATCCAGATCTTCAACAACGAGATCAATTCCACGCGAAGCTACGATTGCGTCCGCCTCAAGGAAGACACCGGGGGCACCTGCTTCACCAAATTCAAACAGTAAGCACGCCACGCGGATTCAAGCCGCCGGGACGAATTCAAGGGGAGAACGATGTCATGAACGAGTTTTACAGCGAACAGCACCGGCAACTGCAGGACCAGCACGACACGCGCAATCTGGCCGACCGGGTGCAGCAGATCATCGTCGAAAACCGGGTCAGCGAACAGCACCAGATGTTCATCCAGAGCCGGGATTTTTTCTTCCTCACCACCATCGACCATCGGGGCTACCCGACCTGCTCCTACAAAGGTGGCAGCCCGGGCTTTGTGCGCGTGCTGAATTCGGAAACCCTGGCCTTCCCCAGTTACGATGGCAATGGCATGTTTCTGTCGCTGGGCAACATCCATGGCAACTCCAAGATCGGCATGCTCTTCATCGATTTTGAAACGCCGCATCGCGTCCGCCTGCATGGCGAGGCTTACATGCTCGACGATGATCCGCTGCTGCAGGAATACCCCGAGGCCGACCTGATCGTCAGGATCAAGGTCGGCGAGATGTTCTTCAACTGTCCGCGCTATGTCCATCGCATGAGCCGCGTCGAGTCGTCAAAATATGT
>JBAYVV010000254.1:0-4833 GCA_041674465.1 Sterolibacterium sp. | reverse complement strand
GACCAAGGACAGCAGCGACCTGACCGTGGGCGAGATGCAGGACATCGCCGCCAAGATCGACGCGACCGACATCGGCATCACCCTGACGGACGTGCAAGCGCAGGAGTTCATCAACGCCAGCGTGGACTTTGCCGCAGCCGACGATGTAACCGTACATGCTCACGGCACACAACTCGAAAACAGCATCGCCAATTTGCAAACGCTGGGTGTGGATTCCGTGGTCGCAGCCGGAACCGCGGCAGCGCTGCATGTCACGCTGGGTGATGCAAACCTGAATGCACTGCCGAGCATAACGACTGACGGTACGGTTACCGTAGGTGTGACGGATGACCAGGCGGCGGTCGTACTGACGAACGAACATGCCGGACAGATCCATGCGGCGGGTATCGACCAGATTCATGCGCTGGACGGCACGCTGAGAGTGTCCGTAGACCAATTGTACGTGGCGGCGGACCATGGACTAGGATTTGCGGCGTCGGACGCCATAACGGAGGATCTGGATCCGGCCAACCTGGCGTTACTGAATAACGCAGGTCAAGACATCCAGCACGCGGTGGCAACTGGGCTTCACGGGTTGAATGTCGATGTCGTCAACCTGGCAGACGGAACCTTGGACAGTAACGCGGCTGACGAGCTGATTGCGGCAGGCGTGAGCTATGCCCAGGGAGGCGAGCTGCATGTGGCTGGCACTCACCTGGATAGCAGCATCGCCGACCTGCAGACCCTGGGTGTCACCTCGGTGCTGGCGGCCGAAGCCGGCGCAGCACTGCATGTCAGCATGGGCAGCGAGCACCTGAACAGCATCAACACACTGCCGACGTTTGCGGACATCGATCAGGTGAACCTGGACATCAATGCGGCAGACCTGCTGAACCTGAACGACGACGACATCGCGCAACTGCAGATGATGCACGTCGATAGCTTCGATCTGTCGAAGGATGTCAGCGCGCTAGGCCAGAATGGCGGCGTGCTGATGGCTGATCCACGCCAGATCGTCGATTTTATCGACCACAACCAGTTTGGCATCACCCTGTCGGATGCCCAGGCGCAGGAAATGCTGTACGCAACGAATGCGCACTTTGCCGAGGGCAACAGCGTGGCCGTTCATGCGGCGGGCACGCACCTCGACAGTTCGGTACACGATTTGCAAGCCCTGGGTGTCGATACTGTCGACGGCCAGGCAGACGGCCAACTGGTCGTCAAGCTCGGAAACACCACGCTCGGGGATGCGGTGGCACAAGGATTGCCGCAGTTCGATCCCGACCACAAGACACATGTTGAACTGGTCGTCAATCAAGACCAGACAGGCAATATTGGACTCAAGGATGTCGCTGGAATCGCCGCTGACCTCAAGGCTCACGGCATTGATGCGATTGATGTCCAAACCTCCGCAGGCATGGCCAAGGCCGAGCTTGCCGATTCCATTGCCGAAACGACAACCGCTTTTGAGGTATCGGATGAGTTGGCGAATGTCCTGCTCAATGCCGGTTTGCTGTCATCACCAGCCGATAAGGACGTGAATGTGAATGTCGCCGATTCCGGCGGCCATTCCGTCATGTCCCTGGTGATGATGGGCGAACTGGGCGTTGATCAGGTCGATGCCACCAATGCCGATATCGTAGTTCAGCTTGGCTTCGACCCGATCACGCAGCAGGATGCAGGCATTGACGATCTGGTCGCAGCCCTTGGCAAACTTGGCGATCAGGTCTTCGCCGAAGACAAGCATGTTGAACTGGATCTTGGGCGGAATCTCGGCTTCGGCGAATTGAATGATCAGAAGATCGCAGAGCTGAAACTCCTGGGTATTGACGTGGTGAAGGATGACAGCTCGAATGGAGGCGGAACACACAACCTGTAACCCCGGTCCCCGCAGTTCGGGGCTGCAGGTTGATCAGAAAGCTTCTGTTGCGGGTGGCACGCGATGATCAATCCGTTCCACTTCGGCGGCAGCATCAAGCGATCTGCGATTGAGGTTCAGAACGAACCGATCCGCAGGGTCCTGGCTTCGTGCAAGCGCGCGTTGCGCCTGACCTTCATCCTGACAGCACTGATCGAGTTGCTCACCATTACGCCGATCCTCTACATGCTCAACATGTACGACCGCGTGATGAACAGCCGCAGCGAGGTGACACTGGTATCACTGACCGTGCTGGTGCTTGGCGTCTACCTCTTCTGGTCACTGCTGGAATGGATACGCACGCGGCTGATGCTGCGGATCTCGCTGCGGGTCGACTCGGACCTGGCCAGCGGCGTTTTCGATGCCGCTTTCCGGCGGCTGGTCGGCAAGCGGCAGGTGAATGCCAATGAGGTGTTCAGCGACCTGACCCAGGTGCGCCAGTTTCTCACCGGATCCTCGATCCTCGCCTTGATGAAGGCGCCTTTCGGCGTGATCTTCATCATCCTCGGCGCGATGTTTCATCCCTATCTGGCGATTTTCGCCGTGATCGCCATGGTCATACTTCTTTTGACAGCGGTCTCCAACCAGCGCATGACGACCCCCGTGCTCAAGGCCGCCAACGACATGCAGACCGAGAGCATCCGCATGGCCGGAGAGGCCCTCAAACAGAGCGACACGGCACTGGCGCTGGGCATGCAGCCGCACCTGCGCGAGCGCTGGCACGAGAAGCACCTGAACAGCCTGCAGATGCAGCTTCAGGCCAGCGAGGTCGGCGGCATCATGAACAGCCTGTCGTCCTTCCTGACACACAGCCTGCCCTCGCTGCAAATTGCCCTGGGCGTGTTTCTGGCGATCCAGGGCCTGATCACCGGCGGCATGGTGATCGCTGCCAGCCTCATCATCGGCAAATCCATCCAGCCGATCCAGCAGGTACTGGCAAGCTGGAAGCAGATCGTCTCGGCCGGGCAGTCCTATGAGCGGCTGAACACGCTGCTGATGGAAGACCAGAAAGATGAAGAGCGCATGCCGCTGCCGTCGCCGCTGGGCAAGATCGCCGTTGCCAATGCGACCGTGATGCCCGATGGCACGACCAAGCCGATTCTGCAAAACCTCAACTTTGCCGCGGAGCCGGGAACCATTATCGCCGTCGTCGGCCCCAGTGCCGCGGGCAAAACCTCCCTGGCCCGGCTCCTCACAGGTATCTGGAAGCCGGCGCGCGGCACTGTCCGGCTGGATGGCGCAGAAATCTCCGACTGGGCGCACGACGATCTCGGCATTCATATGGGTTATGTGCCGCAGGAAATCGAGTTCTGCGAAGGCACCGTCGCAGAAAACATCGCCCGGCTCGGTCCCGTGTCACCGGATCAGGTCATCGAGGCGGCCAAGGCGACCGGCATCCACGACATGATCCTGGCGCTGCCGCAGGGTTACGACACGAAAATTGGCGCCACCGGCCACGTGCTCACCGGCGGGCAAAAACAGCGGGTGGCACTCGCCCGCGCCGTGTATGGCAATCCCAAATACATCGTCATGGACGAGCCAAATGCCAACCTCGACGATGCCAGCGAACGCGTGCTCAAGGAGCTCATCGCGAACCTCAGGAAAGCCCAGGTGACCGTCATCTTCACCACCCACCGGCCGAGCCTGGTCAATTGTGCCGACTATCTGCTGGTACTCAACGACGGCCGGCAGGTCGCTTACGGTCGCGTCGATGCCATCATCGGCGCGGCACAAAAGTTTCAGGCGGAAAAGCAGACGCCCAAACCTGCCCTCAGTGCAGCGGGCTAAAACCATATGAGCGACAATCCTGGCAAATTCGAAGGCATTTTCGGCAGAATCGGCGCAAGCTGGCAGCGCTGGCTCGACGGCTTCTCGCCCTACGATGCGAAAGCTATTAGGGCCGGCGGCGGGAAAGCCATCGAAATCGAAGACACCCCCGTGCGCAAGCGTTTTGCGCACATCATCTTTGTTGCCTTCGTGGCATTCCTGATCTGGGCGTTCTTTGCGCCGCTCGATGCCGGCGTCAGCGTTCCCGGCAGTGTTGTCGTGTATGGCAACCGCAAGGCCGTGCAGCATCCTGCGGGGGGCGTGGTCGAAAGCATCGCCGTGCGCGAGGGCTCCTCGGTCAAGAAGGGCGATCTGCTGCTCAAGATCAACCCGCTCAACCTGGAAGCCACGCTCAACTCGGCCGAACTCGAATACATCAACGCTCTCGCCGCGGAGTCGAGGCTGATGGCCGAGCGCAACGCCCTGCCGATTATGTGGATGGAAGAATTGACCGCCATGGGCGACGACCCGCGCGCGCGCGAAGCCAAGCAACAGCAGCAGTACATGTACGACTCGCAGAAACGCGATACCGATGGTCAGCGGCGCATTCTGGAAGAGCAGCTGCAGGGCAACGAGAAGCAGCTCCATGAAACCCACAACATCCAGAACTTCCGCCAACGGCAACTGGAATTGATGACCGATCAATTGAAGAACAACAAGGAGCTGGCCGACGAAGGCTTTGTTCCGCGCAGCAAGGCCAACGACATCGAGCGCAGCCGCAGTGAAATCCTGGCGAGCCTGGCGTCATCCCAATCGGATATTTCCAAGACCCTCTCCACCATCGCGGGAATCAAGCTGCAACTCTCCCAGCTCACGATCGCCCGCCGCAAGGAAGTCGAAACCCAATTGACGGAAGTGCAAAAGAATCGCAAGAGCCTGAAGAGCCGGGTGGATTCCCTGCGTTTCGATCTGAGCCTTTCCGAACTCCGGGCGCCCGTCAGCGGCACGGTGGTGAATACCAAAGTGTTCACCGTTGGCGGCGTGATCCAGGGCGGCCAGGTGCTCATGGAAATCGTGCCGATGGAAACCTCGCTGATCGTCGAAGCGCAGATCCCGACGCACCTGATCGACAAGGTGCATATCGGCCTGGAAGCCGACATCCGCTTCAG
>JBAYVV010000253.1:0-4846 GCA_041674465.1 Sterolibacterium sp. | reverse complement strand
TCATCAAGGGCGACAACCGCAAAATCAGTCAGCGAATGATGAAGAAGGTCAGGCGTGGAGAGGCGATTATTCCTGAATTTTTATCGCAATAATCAGAACGTGATTGCAGCTAGTGTCGCCCAAGTTGGAGGTGAGGAGCGGCCGACCGAAGGGAGGGAACCCGGAAGCGCAGCTTCTGGGCCGTTCCCTCGACCGAAGTGTTAGAGCGCATTTTGCCTCGGCACACAGCGAACCTCCGTCTTTACCGAATTGGCTATGTAACACTCGTCGTGAGCTTGGTGATGAAGTAGCTCGAGTTCATCATGCGTCGGCTGCTTTGCTCCGGAGAAAGATACCTCAGGTCGCAGCGTAACAATCGACATCATGAACTTGCCTTCGGAGTTCTTTGCCATTACGCCTTCTGCGATGTCGTGGTAATGGTCGACGACGAAGCCTTGTTTCGCGACGATGGACAGAAACCAGAGCATGTGACAACTGGAAAGGGAGGAAACAAACGCCTCTTCAGGGTCGATGGCCTCTGATGCTGAATAGGGCAAGGGAACAACATGAGGCGAGGAAGAACCAGGAACGTCTATTCCGCCGTCGAAGCGGAGAACGTGTTTCCGGCTGTAGTGACTGTCGAGAAACGGTTGGCCTGAGCGGGACCAGATCACTTCTGCGGTATAGGTGGCCATCAATGCGCTCTAGCGTAAAAGTCAGCGTCGCCGTCAAGCTTGATGGCGCAAATAGTACGCGCCCCTACATCGGTGCAGCGCCAGCGCCCGGTTTCCGTCCAGAATTCGCGTCCAATGGAAAAATCGGCGTGTTCCAACGCCATTCATGCCACCGCTAAAGCACGATGCGGAACCCGCTTCGTGATTTCGGCACGGGTGGGCAGCGTCTTGAGGTCGTAGTTGGCCTGCAAGGCCAGCCAGCTAGCAGCATCGCCGCCAAAATACTGCGCCAGGCGCAAGGCCGTATCCGCCGTCACCGTGCGGCGCTCCTTGACGATCTCGTGGATGCGCGTGGACGGAACGCCAAGCGCCAAGGCCAGTGCGCTGACCGAAAGCCCTAGCGGGGCGAGAAAGTCCTCACGTAACACTTCGCCCGGATGCACGGGGCGCAGACGATCAACGGGTTTGCTCATGATGCCTCCTCAATGGTAATCGACAATCTCGACATCGGCGGGGTCGCTGTTTGTCCAGACAAAGCACACACGCCACTGATCATTGATGCGAATGCTGTGCTGTCCGGCGCGATCCCGTTTCAGGGCTTCCAGCCGATTGCCTGGCGGGGAACGCAAAAACTCCAGCGTCTGCGCAGCAGCCAGTTGCGCCAGCTTGCGCTCGGCCACGCCCTGGATCGCCCGGAAGCGGCGCGGTTGCCCACCCTCGAAGAGCTTCTGTGTTTCCTTACACTTGAATGACTGGATCACGGCCCAAAGCTTATTACGGCCAGCGTAATACGTCAAGCGTAATCAAACGGCCGTCCCATTAGTACCCATGTGTATAGGGTACAACGTTCAAGGTCAGGGGCGCTGCGCGGCTTTATCGCGCAGCGTCCCCTGCACCGCAGGGTTAGGGAGCAGCTATTCATGCCAGTAGCCTTTCAAGTACGCAACGCAGAGAGACATTGCTGCCACCATAATCAGCAGTGACACTACCTTCGTTGCGATGAAGACCGGCTCTCCACTCTTTACTCGCTTCCTTTCCCTCTTGAGTACAACTTGGCTTTCATTGATTAATCCATCTACCAACGCATCACCAGCTTTAGCATCCTTAAGTTGCTCAGATGCCGCATATGTCATCAGTGCTCCAACCGCCGCAAGCAATTTTTGATGCTCTTGAGGATTGAGGCGAAGCTTAATCCTTGCATTGGCCATTTCCCACTTAGAGAAGTGTTCATCTTTGTAGGCGAAATGCTCAAATATTTCGTTCAAGGCCTTTCCATGGTTTGTCATTACCCGAATCATCCCGGTAATGACGAGAAACTCCGACACTAACTCTACAATGTCACTCCTTAAACCATCGATCCACGCTTGTCGAAATTCCGACGTCTTATGATCCTTCGATAACACCGCCACCAGGAACGAAATTCCACCGGCAATTGTGGCTGCGATGATTGCGCCAATGGCGGGGTAAGCGGGTACTGGAATGTCCACGGCCAGTGCTCCCTAACGTTTGACATGAGGGGCGGCGGAGGGCGATGGCCCTTGGACGTCCCTCTCGCTGGAGGGGTTAGGCGCCAGGCGTTGTGACTTGACGGGCTGCGTTGTATTCATGTTCTGATTAGCCGAACTCTTGATGTTGTGGAAGGTCGTCAGTGATCGTGAACCACGACGCCTTGGATCCTACGAAGATATGTGCTGTGGGACGAATGGTTGGCGTATCAACGAGCGTTCCCATCGCGACATGAACAAACTTGGCATCTCGAACAACTGAGTACAGAAGCGAACCGCAAGCTTTGCAGTGAGCGTCATGAGCATCTTCTGTCCCGAAGAGTGAGAGGTTCTCCGTTCCGCTTGTGAGTCGGAGTTTGCTGCGTTCAATGCCTGCGAATGGTTTGAATGCCGAACCCGTGGCGCGGCGGCAGTTGGAGCAGTGGCAGTTTTGCGCGTATAGGAATGTGTCGGCTACCTCGTACTGAACTTCACCACACAGGCATTTGCCGACCAGTGTGCGGGGGCTACTTTCTGCACTGGACTCGCTCACCGCGCTCTCCTTCTTGATGGGGCACCGTTTCTCTGGCACCTAACGTCTGACAAAACCGGCGCAAGCGGTTATATCGCTTGCGTCCGGGTTGATGGATGGGTTGGGCGTCATAGTGCGGTGGGTTACGAAATGTGTTCGAGATCTTTGCCCACCCAAACACTCCCGTCATTATCGGTTCTGCGCACCGTGAAACCGGCAGCGAGGAACATGCTCAGCGGCCCAAAGTGGTTCTCCGCATTGCCCTTGGCGCTGGGGCGGGGATTCGCTTCAACAGATTGGAGGCCTTGATCCTTCAGGTACTCGCATGCCGCGTTGAGCAAGGCTGTAGCAACGCCGCGGCCGCGAGCGTTTGGCGCTACAAGAAAGCAGAGAATCGTGCCAATTCGCTCAGGCATGGCTATAGGCTCGGCGTCGAGCGCATGAAGCAACAAGCGCGGTGCCGCATTGCACCAGCCGACCACATGGCCTTCGCGATACGCAAGGAGCCCTCGCATTTGGTTATTGGCGATGCGTCGGCTCGCAAAATCACGGTTCTCCGCTGCTGTTCGACTGTGCCAGTGAACTTTCGAATGATCTTCGTAAAAGCATTGGCAGTAGCAAGACGACCATTTCGGGTTGTCGCTGAACGCTTCTCCTTCGAAGAACGACATGAAGTCTGCCGAACGATCCGGCGATAAGGGGTGAATCTCGATTGCGGTTGTGGTCATGCGGAACTTTCGCGGCGATAGTAATTCATGACGTCCAACGTTCAAGGTCAGAGGCCTGGCGCGGCTTTATGCGCCAGGTCCCCTGCACCGCAGGGTTGGGCGTCGCGCTCACGTTCCTGCCATTTCCATGACTTTGCAAACCGTTCTCCAATTACGATCAGTCATTGGAACACCCAAAAGCCTCTCGGAGCTTGCCGCAAGTTTCGACCTACCGACACCCTCAGGCGCATGCAGGTAGAACACACCCTCGCCTAGATGAAACCGTTCGCTCTTCTTTCTCAAGCTGGAGAGCTTTTCGAGATCGGGGCTCTTGGGGGGAGCGGCGAGAAATCCGAGATGCAAACTACTCGGATCGTTTACAGCCTCAGGAAATGGGTTTTCTGCGATGGCTTTGGCGAGTGCTTCGAGGGTAAGAATATGCACATGTGGTTCGAAGCCACGGCGTCTCAGAATTTCGGCGGAGAGTTGTTTGGAAAGTCGTGCCACATTCTTTTCGGTGCTCTCAAATACGGCGTTGCCACTTTGAATATATGTCCTGACCTTCCGCGCATCTAGTTCTTCCAAGATGGCGACAAGCTCCTTCATCGGCAGAGAGCCGTTGCCACCAACATTGATGCCACGAAAGAAGGCAACGTATGTATTCATTCAGTCACCGTGTAAGTGCGGGTCATGTGACGCCCAACGTAGAAGTAACCGGCGCCGCGCGGCCTTATCGCGCAGCGTCCGGTTGACTGCTGGGTTGGGCGCCCTTTCGCCGTTTGGCGCTAGTGGGAACAAGTTCGATCTTGAGCGTGCAGCCTACGGCGGCCGCATATTTTTTCAGTGATGCCATCGAAGGGGCATGCTTTCCGGCCGACTCTAGGCGCGAGATTGCGCTCTTGGTTGTACCCATGCGGCCTGCAACGGCCTCTTGGGTAAGGCCAGCGCGAGCGCGAGCGGCCAGCATTTCGTGAGCGAGCGCGTATTCGACTTCAAGGGCTTCATATGCCTCCCTAAAGCCGCGACGCTTGGATGCTTTTTCCAGGAACTCCTTGTGGTCATGGCGCACAGGTTTGAATTTCAGATCAGTCATTTTGAATCTCCTTCAATCGCTTTCTGGCGAGCTTGATTTCGTGGGCGGGCGTTTGCTGAGATTTCTTGATAAAGGCGTGGAGTACCAATACGCGCTTCCCGACAAGGAAGCAGTAGAACGCCCGACCAATACCTGACTGACCGCGAGGCCGTAACTCAAACAGACCATCACCAAAAGCTCGCGAGTAAGGCAGTTTCAGGTTGGGACCATGCTCGACTAGCAATTCGACGATTCGCGCATAGTCAGCGAGAACGTCGACAGGCCAGGACTCGATCTCGGCCAGCACTCGTGCATGGAAATACTCAACAGAAAACGCCATACATGAAGGTTAGCAATAATGCGAACATTAGTCAATGCCAGGAGTCGCCACCTTGGGT
>JBAYVV010000252.1:0-4852 GCA_041674465.1 Sterolibacterium sp. | reverse complement strand
GAGCAGAACAACAAGAACTTCGTCCAGGGTCTGGAGTACACCAACGAGGCCTTCGTCCGCGCGACCTACGCTTTCTGATTCTCCCTTCCCCTCCTCGCCCCCTGTTTCTTTGAATCAGGGGGCGTTTTCTTGTGTGGAAGTTGTCAGGTCTTGCCTTCGCGATCCCAGGCCTCGGCAACGCCACGTTTGCGCAGCACGGCACGCTGCACTTTGCCGGTCGCAGTCTTGGGCAGCTCGCCCATGAGTTCGAGGTAACGCGGCCGGGCAAAGCGCGGCAGGAGTTGATCGGCTTGCGCCAGCACGGCATTGCGGTCGAAGTCTTGCGCATCCTGGGGAACGATGGCGAGCATCACCTCGTCTTCGCCGCCGGGCAGATCCGAGGGAACCGCATAGGCAGCCACTTCCGCCACGCCCGACAGGTTGGCGACCACGGCCTCGACTTCGGCCGCCGAAATGTTTTCGCCACGCCTGCGGATGCAGTCCTTAATGCGGTCGATGAAAGTCACCAGGCCATCGGCCGTCATGGTACCGGCATCGCCGGTGTGGAACCAGAGATTGCGCCAGGCTTCGACGGTCTTTTCAGGCAGATCGAGATAACCCGCCATGAACCCCCAGGGGACTTTGGGTCGCACCAGGATTTCGCCGACGCTGCCGGGCGGCAGGGCGCGATCGGTGTCAGGGTCGGCAATGATCACGTCAAAGTATTTGTCATAGACCCAGCCGGCCGCACCCGGGCGCGAATGACCGACGCGACCCCAGATCGGAATATTCACTTCGGTCATGCCGAAACCGGAGATGATGTCGCGTACGCCGAAGCGCTCGTGAAACACCGTTTCGTGCGCCGGAAAATTCGGTGCATTGAGCATGGCGCGCAGGCGATGGTTGCGGTCGTCCGGACCGGGCGGCTGGGCGACGAGGAAGGCCGCCAGGGCGCCCAGGCTGTTGCTGACGGTCGCGCCGTGCTTGCGCACGTCCACAAGCCAGGAAGAAGCGCTGAAGCGGCCGCGCACCACGGCGCGTATCCCGGCGATCAGCGTCGATCCCAGCTGCATCAGCAAGCCATTGGCATGGAACAGGGGCAGCACGATGTAATAGCAGTCGTCGGCCTGCAGCGCGAGGGCGTCGATACTCCCGAGCCCGTACAGATAGCAGTGCGCATGCGGCATCAGCACGCCTTTGGCGGGACCGCTGGTGCCCGAGGTGTACATGACGCAGGCGATATCCTGCGGTGCCGGCAGCGGTCCCGCATGGGATGGGGCTTTGCGCCATTCGGACCAGTCCAGGCATGCGAAGCCGGTTCCGGTGCTGGTCGCCGGGTTTGCCGCTGCGTTTGCCGTCGCGTTTGCCTCATTACCGCCTACGACGACGACCCGCTTCAACTGTTTTAACTCGCCTGCAAGTTGCTGTACGACCTCGAGCAGCGTGGCATCGACGATCGCCACACTGGCGCCGCAGTTGTTGATCTGATGCAGCAGGAAGGCGCCGCGCAGCTCGGTATTGAGAAACACCGTGGTGGCACCGTAATAGCCCAGCCCCATCCAGGCGCGCACGAAATCCAGTCCGTTGGGCATCAGCACTGCAACGCGCTCGCCTGCGGCAACACCCAGCTGGGCAAGATAGCCGGCAACCTGCCGGGCGTCCCGGTCCGCCGTCGAGAAAGTCAGGGATTCGCCGTCCGTCGTGGTGATCCAGGTCGCGTCCGGTTTCTTCGCCGCCTGCTCGGCCAACACTTGCGGCAATGTCCAGCCTGCCGGGTCACGTAAAGCGCTATACACGATGTTCCTCCGCTCGGTAAAAAATTGCGTAGTACCCGTAAGTGTTATTGGGGTATTAACGCAGCTTGGCCAGTTGCTGCAATACTGTTTCAGGAGTGGCCCCCGCCGGGACAGTCGCATAGCGGAATTGCCCGGACCCCGGCGATGGCGCGTCTGCACCTTGCCAGAAGGTTTCATCGAGCATCAGTCCGCCGGATGTTCCGGCAGCCAGGGCCGGTGCAATGCAAAAATCGATGCCGCTGCCAGCAGCGAGAGGTGCAGCGGGTGCCGGATCGAGCACGCCAACTTCCCAGCGATAGTGTTTTGCAATGTTGACGACAGGGTCGTAACAGGCCCATTGCTCCGTACTGGCCGGTGCTTCACCCGGGTTCTCTTGCAGCAGCAGCGCATCGATGTTCGAGTCCGCAAAGCAGCGCAGGAAGTCGGCGAGGTAGACGGCGGCGCTGTCGATTTCATCGTTGTCGCCGGCCACCTCGGCGTCAAGCGCTTCACCATGGGCGCTCTGGTAGGCGCTGGCCAGCCAGCGCCGCGGCGAGGGTAAGAGCAAGGTCAGCGGCAGACCCTGATGGGATGCCCGCAGTGGAACGAGCAAGCCGGTCACGCTATCCCGCAACTTGGCGTCTTGCAGCAGGGTGCGCAGCGGGAAACCTGGCCGCGATTTAGCTTTCATCGCCGTGCGCAGATCGTCGTCAAGCAAGGCCGCTGCGAGCGATTCGAGCGGCAGGCTGACGACATCGGAGCGCAACAGGGACTGGGCCGTCGCCAGAAACGAGACAAACTGCGCCTGGTCCAGCCAGGGGATATTGCCCTTGGCGAGCAGCTTGCCGGCATAGGCATAGAAGTCGAGCCAGACGCCGGGCTTGCCCGGCTGGCTGATGTCGAGAATAGCGTTGGCCATTGTTACAATCCCTTCCGGCTATTTTATTTCGTCGCAGATGCGCACGACCAGCTTGCCCTTGTTCCCTCCGGTCAGCAGCAGCCGCAATGAAGGAAAGGCCTGTTCCATGCCATTGACGACATGGGCGCGATAGCGCAGCTTGCCGGCGCGATACCAGTCCATCAGGCTGCGCTGGCACTTGGCATGTTCAAGGCTGCCGATGAAATCAAAGATCACGAAGCCTTCCATGCTGGCGCGTTTCAGCAACAACGCGAAATAATTCTTGAGGCCGTAGATCGAGGCCGGATCGCCGAACTTGTCGTATTCGGATATGCCGCCGCAGACGACGACCCGTCCGCCCATCGCGATGTTGGCCAGGGCGGCATCCAGGGTTTCGCCGCCGACATTGTCGAAGAATACGTCCACGCCATTCGGGCAGGCACCCTGGATCGCGGCGATGAGATTGCCCTGCTTGTAGTCGATCGCCGCATCGAAGCCGAATTCCTCTGTCAGCGCTCGGCATTTTTCCGGACCGCCGGCGATGCCGACCACCCGGGTTCCCGCGATTTTGGCAAGCTGCCCGGCGAGCACGCCGGTGGCGCCCGCCGCACCGGAAATCAGCACGGTCTCTCCCGCCTTGGGACGTCCCTTGATCAGCATGCCGTAATAGGCGGTCTCCCCGTTCATGGTCAGCGCAGACATCCATGCCTCGAGGGGAATGCCATCCTTCTGCGACATCTTGGTCATGTAGGAAGTCTGCTTGGGATCGATGACACAATAGTCCGCCCACTGCATCACCCCGTAGGCGATGTCGCCCACGGTCCACCCTTCGGCACGGGATTGGTCGACCACGCCGATGATGAAGCCGCGCATCGGGCCGCCCATGGGAATCGGCGGCAAATAGGTGAACTGCGAGGAGAGCCAGACGCGATTGGTTGGGTCCAGCGAGAGATACATGGACCGAACGCGGATCTGTCCCTCCTGGGCATCGGCCAGGGGAAACTCTTTCAGTACGAGATTGTCGTTCTCCATCGGACCATCCGCGTACTTGTTCATGACCCAGACCCGGTTGACCTTGCTCATGCTGAATTCCTCCTAAGGGTTCGTTTGATTTGAACCCCTAGTATCGCGCCTTTCCCATGATTTGAGAACACGGTCCAACCCTAGAGCAATCAGGCGCCGAGCTTGGCCAACTGGGCGCGAACCCGGGCAAGTTCGTCCTCGAGTTCGGCTATCTTCAAGTCCTTGGGATTGGGCATGAACATGCTGACGATCTTGTCGGCATCCATTTTGACGCGTTGCCCTCCCGACATGCCGTAAATCACCTTGGGGTCGTCCCAGCTGCCGAAATAAGGCAGCTTCTCGGGTGGCTCCGCCGTGCTCCATTCCTTGACGAATTCGTCAAAAGGCTTGCCGCGTGCAATCCGTGCGCGCCGCTCGGCATCCCGCAGGGCCTGGGTTGCCGCTGCGTCGACAACCAGGGTGGCGGGATCGATCGCCACTTTGTAGATGTCGCGCGCCGTCTCGTGCGAGATCAGGTCTTCTTCCATATCCTGCGCCACCAGCGCCGGGTCGCGCAACAGCACGTCGCCGTAGCCGCCGCCCGCCCCCTGGCAGATCATGTAAACCTCGCCAGGCTTGGCCAGTTCGAACGTCATGCCCATGTCATGAGTGGAGTAGGTCGCCCCTTCCATGGGCCGGTTGTTCATCAGATCGATGATGTCGAACTTGATGTTCTGCGGTGCTGTCTTGAGCTTTTCAAAGATGTCCACGTTGCGGATCTTGCACAGCGGATACACCGGCGGGCCGTATCCGCCGAACAGCCCCAGGGTGGGTGTGAACACCGAACCGGTGCAGCCGGTCATGAAACCCCAGAAGCCGGTACGCCGCGAGGTGACGATCTGCTCGTAACCCGATCCGCCGCGGAATTTGCCGAAGCCGGCGCGATCCTTGGTCAGGGTAAATGCGCCCAGGCGCACCATGGGCAGTTCTTCTTCGGTGATTTCCATTTCGCCGATGTCGCACATCGCCGCGAAAGGCGGGCAGAGAGAATGTTCGCCGTCACAGTAGTTGCGCCCGCCCTGGCCGTTGCCATTGATGTCGGCGCAGAAATTGCCGACATTCTCGTTGTTCTGCGTCAGGCCGCCATAGATCATGGTTGCCGGTTGGTCGTACTGCGGCGCCGAGATGGCCGTGTAAT
>JBAYVV010000251.1:0-4903 GCA_041674465.1 Sterolibacterium sp. | reverse complement strand
TGACTTTCAATAATCACAAGGAGTAAGTTCATGAGCAAGTCTTTCGCTGAAATTACAAGTGACGTATCCAAGGGTCTCGAATCATTTCGCACCGCCGCACCGGATACGATGCAGGGTTTCAACGCCATGGCCAAGAGCGCGTTGAAGGCCGGAGCGCTGGGTGCATTGGAGAAGGAACTCATCGCACTGGCCATTGGTGTTGCCTCTCGTTGCGATGCCTGTATTGGGTTCCATGTGAAAGCGCTGATTCGCCTCGGCGTCACGCGGGAACAATTGATGGAGACTCTGGCCGTTTGCACCTACATGGGTGGCGGCCCATCGCTGATGTATGCCGCGGAGACCATACGCGCCTACGAAGAGCTATTGCCGAAATGACCGGACAGGAAGCACGCTGGAGCACTCGTTACCGCGATGCATCCTGACTGTACGAGTATTTCTTGCCTAGGCCCTACTGTAGTAGTAGTCTTCGTTGCAGGCGGATTGAACGGCTCACAAACCAATGCCCTCTGCTTTGCCGAGGGAAACATACTGGAAGGAAAATGAAATGCCGACCTATGAAAATTTTTCGCGGCCACTTGAATGGATTTCCGAAGCCGATCTCCAGTTTGCCCAGGCGATCCGGAAATGGGCTGACACTGAAGTGCTTCCGGTGGTCAAACAGATCGACGACGACTGGGCGTCTCGCGCCCTGCCTCACCGCCTGCTGAAGTCACTGTGCGTGGATTTGGGATTCCAGAAAGGTCTGTGGCCTCAAGAATACGGTGGGCTGGGGGTTTCATCCTGCGTCACCTTTGTCGTGTGCTGCGAGGAAATTGCCCGGGCCGACGCCGGTCTGGCGACTGCGGCTGTCTGCATCGGCTGGCCTTTCCTGCCGATTCTGCTTGAGCCCCACAAGAACCAGCGTCTGATTGAGAAATTTGCGCCCATGTTCTGCGACACGGATCGATTGACGTTCGGCTGTGCCGCTATTACCGATGGGAGAAGCGGTGCGGACGTCGAGAATATCGACGGTACGCATGGAAAATATATTGCAACCACAGCCAAACTGGATGGTGACGAATGGGTCATCAACGGACATAAACTATGGTGCACCAACTCGGGTGGCGAGGCTGACCTGTTTTGCGTGTTTTGCACAACGGATCGCGACGGTGGCGATGAGGGCGTTGCCCTGATCTACGTGCCGGCAGACACGCCCGGCGTGACCCAGGGAAAACCGTACCGGAAGGCAGGCATGAGCGGCGATTCAAACAGCGACATCTGGTTTGAGAACGTGCGAGTGCCCAAGGAAAACCGCGCACAAGGCCCGGGGAAAGACGCCGAGTGCACCCATGAGTTCATCAGTTGGGGCAATATCATCACCGGTGGTCTTGCGCTGGGCAGCATGAACCGGATTTACGAACTGGTGAAGGATTGGTGCAGCACGCGCGTCGTGGGCGGCAAGATTCTGAAGGAGCACAGCATTACAGCCGGGGTGCTGGGGGAGATCGCAACCGCCATCGAGGTATGCAAATCAGATGTTTACCTGAAAGCGCGCATGCTGGATCGCCCGGACATTTATGGACCGGGAACCTCCAGGTCAATGCTGGCCAAAACACGGGCAACGAAACTATTTACAACGGATCAATTGACCCGGGTGGTCAACCTGGCCATGGATTTGATGGGTTCCCACGGGTACTCGCATGAAGGTGAAATTGAGAAAGTCTGGCGCGACTCGAAAATCGAGAGCCTCTGGTTGGGCGGCAGGTCGCTGGCGCTGCTCGATATCTCAAGATACTACTTTGACCTCGAGACCCTATAGCCTCATGGGAGCGGCTTGCCTACCTCTGGAAAATGCATGGAGATAACTGAGGACATTCAATTGCTGTTCTTTTGAAATAATCAGTCTGGATTCCGACACTCCGCATCCCGAAGCTTACCCTTCCCGTGGAGTGAGGATCGCCAAAGTCGCAGCCACTGCAAACAGGGCAGGCACGTCGCCCCATAGGTGCCCGATGTTTTGGGGATAAAGTGTGGACTGGATGGCCATGATTCCGCCATGCACGATGCTTGACCAGACGGTGAACCAGATGAGGCTTCGGTGCGCCAGAGGGTTGCGGGAGGCGATGACAAGGAAGACACCGAGCGTCGCGTAGATACCCAATATCATTTCAAGATACTCCGAACGTCCTTGCGACCAACACCACCCGGAAGGCCAAACTAGGGTAAGCGGGTATATCCCGAAAACGCAGAACAACCCTATCAACAGCAAAGCTACGCGCAAGTATTTGAGACGATCGGTTTCGGTCATGTCCTTTTCCTTTAAGCTGTAACCTTTCGGTCTTTCGAATAACCGCATGCTGCTTCTGGTCGCCGCCAATTGCCACATCGTCACGGAAATTCGATCTTACCGAATCACCGAGGGTTTGCCAAAGACATTGTAACCATACTTATGCTGCGCCGGATATTGCGCTTGGACAAGATCTAAAGCCAAGCTTGATCTCTCCGGCAGGCAGTTGTTGAAACTTGATGACGGTTTTAACCTCTAGTGTCGAGCGACTGATGTCCATCAGATAACCACTAGGGAAGAAATACAACAGCTCCAGAAGTTTCACGTGCCTCAACTGCACGGTGGGCAGCAGCGGCTTCGGCCAGTGGCAGCTTGAGATCAATGGAAACATTGAACACACCGCTTCGAACATGATCGAATGTGTTGGCGGCGATCTCCAATAGTGCCTTGCGCTCTGCTGTCTGGGCATAAAACGAAGGGCGGCAAAAACGCTGCTCGGTAAGCAATGGAAGGCTAATCAATTCCAGTGGTTGCGGTGGACCGCTAGCCACGCCGAATAGACCTAGCGTTCCGAAACGCGATAGGCAGCGCTGAGAATCTGCGAAGGTCGTTTGTCCGACAGAGTCGAAGATCACATCCGCCCCTTCTCCGTTAGTTATATCCAGCACCCGCTGTGCAAAATCCTCTTTAGTGTAGACAATTGGATGATGACAACCTTGAGTGCGCGCCACTTCAGCTTTGGCTTCACTACTGACGGTTCCAATGACAGTGGCTCCCAGGTGGCTGGCCAGGCGACAAACAAGTTGTCCGGTAGCTCCTGCGGCCGCGTGGATCAGTAGGGTGGTTTTTGGCCCTACCGGGTATGTACGCCGGCACAGATACTCTGCAGTCATACCCTTGACCATGGTAGCTGCAGCCACATCATCGGGGATCTCTTCCGGAACCGGAACCAACCGATCTGCGCGGTATAACCTGTGCCGCGCATAAGCGCCATTGGGCAGGCCGGGGCATCCGACACGGTCACCCACAGCAACTTCAGTAACACCGGGACCGATGGCCTCAACGATGCCAATGCTTTCTACGCCAAGGACAAATGGAGGTTTGGGTGGTTCAAATCCCTCGGCTCTGAAATAACCGGTACGAAATCCGATTTCTGACAGATTCATCCCCACTGCGGTCGTGCGTAACAATGCTTCTCCGGGGGCCGGGGTAGGGAGTTCGATCGTTTGCCATTCGAGCACTTCTGGACCGCCGTATTCCCGAACGATGATCGCTTTGGTAGTGACCATGATTTGACTCCTTAAGTGATGATCCAGACGTGTTTCAGAATACCATGAACAGATTACGTGACCGCACATGAACTGGTTATGCGGTCTATCTTTCGATAGATTAAGTTTGCAGCTATCCATGGCCACGCCAAGAGGGTATCCTTGCGCCCCTTCTTGAACCGAAAAAGAAAAGCACACTCATGTGGTTTCGCAATCTTCGTATATACCGCCTGTCCTCGGATTGGAACAAGGATGCAGCGCAACTCGACAGTCTACTGGCACAGCATCCATTGAATCGCTGCGGCAGCCTCGCCATGCAAAGCCGTGGTTGGGTCTATCCCAAAGATGGCCCATTCGTCCATGCCGTTAATCGGCAATGGCTGATTGCGCTCGGGGTTGAGCAGAAACTGCTCCCGACAACCGTGATTCGCCAAGTGGCACAAGAACGAGTTGCGATCATTGAGGCCGAACAGAGTCGAATAGTCGGGCGCAAGGAAATTCGTGACTTGCGCGACAGCGTTACCCTTGAACTGCTCCCCAGAGCATTCACTCGTCGCCGTACAACCTGGGCATGGATCGACCCGCTCAATCGCTGGCTGGTCGTTGATGCGGGTTCGGATGCGAAGGCGGACGAATTCATGGAAGTTCTGTTGCGAGCGGTTGGAGATGCTCAATTCAAGCCGATACAAACGAAGCTTTCGCCTTCATCTGCCATGACTGACTGGCTTGCTTCCGGAGAACCGCCGTCAGGCTTCACGATCGATGATGACTTGGAGTTGAGAACCGCTGCGTCCGGCCAGTCGGCGATTCGATATGTTCGGCACGACCTTGAAGGCAAGGAAATTCGGCAGCACATTGCCAACGGGAAGATGGCGACGAAACTCGGGATGACGTGGAATAACCGGATATCGTTTGTCCTGACCGACAAATCGGAGGTCAAACGCTTGGCTTTCTTGGACATTCTTAATGAAAACACCGATCAATCGATGCGGGATGCCGACGAGCAGTTTGACTCGGATTTTGTATTGATGGCAGGCGAACTCAACAAGCTTTTCAAGGATCTCATGGTTGCTCTGGGAGGGGAGGCTGCCTCGAATTGACCTTGCCATGTGGTTCTGTTCCCACTCATGGACTCGAAACTGGTCAAAAACCGAGTCAGATACCTGCGGAGACTAATTGTCAGTGTTGTGACCTAAATATCCGACAAAGTGATCAGACCCATATCCCATTGCCAGAGGGTTGCCAAGTAGTCACACCTCCAGCCACTAGCACTTCGATCACGAAACTCAGCACTGTGATGAAGATGCTGGCAAAGAAGGCCGTCCAAAACCCGGAAATCGTAAAGCCGCGAACCATTGCCGAAACCAGA
>JBAYVV010000250.1:0-4929 GCA_041674465.1 Sterolibacterium sp. | reverse complement strand
GTTATGCATCGCGTCCAGCAGCGCTCCGCTGTTTAGCAGTCGGTACCACGCTTTATATAGCTGCCACCATTTCGTTATCATCACCGATTTTGTCTTATCGAGGCACACATGATCGTCGAACGTAAAGTGTGGCACCTATTTGACGGGGAATATTGCGTCACCTGATTGATAAAATTCTGATTTTGATTTAAAGTCCATAATATTCAATCCTCTGGAAAATTATAGTCCATCCTAAAAATGGAGAAGATACAATCAGCGCCTGCGCCCAAGCTGCTTGATCAGGTCCGCGGGAAAATTCGGCTCAAGCACTACAGCATTCGCACTGAACAAGCTTATCTGGATTGGATTAAACGATTTATCTGTCATTTTGGCAAGAAGCATCCGCGCGATTTGGGGGCGGCGGAGGTTGAGGGTTTCCTTACCCATCTGGCGGTGGCAGGACAGGTGGCGGCATCCACGCAGAATCAGGCGAAGAGCGCCTTGTTGTTCCTCTACCGGGAGGTGCTGGAGAGCGAGTTGCCGTGGCTGGACAATATCGAGCAGGCAAAGGCGACCAGACGCTTGCCGGTGGTGCTTACCCGGGCAGAAGTCCATGATCTGTTGACCAGGCTCGAAGGAACCAACTGGCTGATCGCCAGCCTGCTCTATGGCACTGGCATGCGCATCATGGAATGCCTGCGCTTGAGGATAAAGGACATCGAGTTTGCCCGGCGGGAAATCCTGATTCGCGATGGCAAGGGCTTCAAGGATCGGGTGACGATGCTGCCAGCCGCACTTGTGAAGCCGCTGCAGGCGCATCTGCAGCGCGTCCAGGCACTGCACCGGCAAGACCTGGAAGCAGGCTACGGTGCGGTGTATCTGCCGTATGCGCTGGAGCGCAAATATCCGGGCGCGGCCCGCGATTGGGGATGGCAGTACGTGTTTCCCTCGATGAGGTTCTCCGTCGATCCACGCACGCAGATCACGCGCCGTCACCATGTCCAGGACCAGGCCGTGCAACGGGCGGTCAAGCAGGCGGCAAGGGATGCCGGGCTGGCTAAGCCGGCCACACCGCATACCTTGCGGCATTCCTTCGCCACCCACCTGCTGGAGGGCGGCTATGACATCCGCACTGTGCAGGAGCTGCTGGGGCACTCGGATGTTTCGACGACGATGATCTACACGCATGTGCTGAACAAGGGGGGGCGCGGCGTGGTCAGCCCGCTCGACCATTTATGAGCGACCTGTTCCCCACCGTCGATGCAACGCATGCCAACGCCCCGCTGGCCGAGCAATTGCGGCCGCGCACGCTCGACGAGGTGATCGGCCAGTCGCACCTGATCGGCCCGGGCAAGCCGCTGCGCCTGGCCTTTGAATCGCGTACGCCGCACTCGATGATTCTGTGGGGTCCGCCGGGTGTCGGCAAGACAACGCTGGCGCGGCTCATGGCCGACGCCTTCGAAGCCGAATTTCTGGCGCTCTCCGCGGTGTTCTCCGGCGTCAAGGACATCCGTGCCGCGGTGGAGCGGGCCGAGTTGACCCAGGCGCAATCGGGGCGGCGCACCATCCTCTTCGTCGATGAGGTGCATCGCTTCAACAAGGCGCAGCAGGACGCCTTTCTGCCTTACGTCGAAAACGGCACGTTAACTTTCATCGGCGCGACCACCGAGAACCCGTCCTTCGAAGTGAATTCCGCGCTGCTCTCGCGCGCCGCCGTGTATGTGCTGAAAAGCCTCGCGACGGAAGAATTGCACTTGCTGTTCACCCGCGCCGCGACTGTCGCCCTGCCGGGACTGGATTTCGCCGAGGATGCCTGCGAGCGGTTGATCGGTTATGCCGACGGCGATGCGCGGCGTTTGCTGAATGTGCTGGAACAGCTGCGTACGGCGGCTGCGACGGCGGGAGCGACGCGCATCGACAATGCCTTCCTGGAAGGGGCGCTGGCTTCCGACCTGCGCCGTTTCGACAAGGGCGGCGATGCCTTCTACGACCAGATCTCCGCCTTGCACAAGTCGGTGCGCGGCTCCGATCCGGATGCGGCGCTCTACTGGCTCACGCGCATGCTCGACGGCGGCGCCGACCCGCTCTACATGGGCCGGCGCATGGTGCGCATGGCAACCGAGGATGTCGGGCTGGCCGACCCGCGAGCGCTCGAGATTACGCTGAATGCCTGCGCCGTGTATGAGCGGCTCGGCTCTCCCGAAGGCGAACTGGCGCTGGCCGAAGCCATTATCTATCTGGCCGTGGCGCCCAAATCGAATGCGATTTACGTCGCGTATAATGCCGCCCGCGCCTTTGTCGCCAAAGACAAGTCGCGACCGGTGCCGGAACATTTGCGCAACGCACCGACCAAGCTCATGAAAGAACTCGGCTTTGGCAGCGAGTACCGCTATGCCCACCATGAGCCCGAAGCGTATGCCGCGGGCGAGAACTACCTGCCCGAAGGCATCGCGGCGCCGGGCTGGTACCAGCCGACACCGCGCGGTCTCGAAGCGAAAATTGCGGAAAAACTTGCCCACTTGCGCGAACTTGATCGCCAGGCCAGGAAAAAGGAATAGGACAAAGTCATGCTGGATATCCAATTGTTGCGCACCCAACTCGATGCCGTGGCTGCACGTCTCGCCACACGTGGCACTGTGCTCGATAGCGACGGCTTCAAGGCCCTGGAGGAGCAGCGCAAGCAATTGCAGACGCGCACCCAGGATCTGCAGGCCAAGCGCAACAGCTTGTCGAAGCAGATCGGCATCCTCAAGGGAAAAGGCGAGGATGTCGCGCCGGTGATGACCGAAGTGGCCAGCCTGGGCGACCAGCTCAAGACCGACGAAGACAGCCTGGCGCAGTTGCTGACGCGCTTCAATGCCTTCGTTGCGGTGATCCCCAACCTGCCGCATGCGAGCGTGCCGCTCGGCGATGACGAACGCAGCAACGTGGAGGTCTTGCGCTGGGGCACGCCGAAGACCTTTGATTTCGCGGTGAAGGACCATGTTGACATCGGCTCCTCACTGGGCGGGCTGGACTTCGAGACCGCGACAAAAATTTCCGGCAGCCGCTTCACCTTGATGCAGGGCGCCATCGCCCGCCTGCACCGGGCGTTGGCGCAATTCATGCTCGATACGCACACCACGGCGCACGGTTACCGCGAAGTGTACGCACCCTATCTGGTCAATCCCGAGAGCATGTTCGGCACCGGCCAGCTGCCGAAGTTCGAAGAGGACTTGTTCATGGTGCCGCGCAGCGACGGCACCAAGCTGTATCTGATTCCCACTGCCGAAGTGCCCGTCACCAACATCGTGCGCGACCAGATTGTCGCGGCGGAGAAACTGCCGCTTAAGTTTGTCTGTCATACACCGTGCTTTCGTTCAGAGGCTGGTTCCTATGGCAAGGATACGCGTGGCATGATCCGTCAGCACCAGTTCGACAAGGTCGAACTGGTGCAAATGGTGCGGCCGGAACAATCCTGGGATGCGCTGGAGCAACTGACCGGTCATGCCGAAGCAATCCTGCAGCGGCTTGAACTGCCTTACCGCAAAATGGCGTTATGCACCGGCGACATGGGCTTCTCGTCGGCCAAGACCTACGATCTCGAAGTCTGGCTGCCGGCGCAAAACACCTACCGTGAAATTTCCTCCTGCTCCAACTTCGAGGCATTCCAGGCACGCCGCATGCAAGCCCGTTTTCGCAATGATGCCGGCAAGCCGGAACTGCTGCACACCCTCAATGGTTCCGGCCTGGCGGTTGGTCGCACGCTCGTTGCGGTGCTGGAGAATTATCAGAATGCCGATGGCAGTGTGACGGTACCCGCAGTGCTGCGCGGTTACATGGGCAATCTGGAGCGTATCAGCGTCGCCTGAACTCCGGGAAAACCGGCCCCTCGTTATGGGGTGGTTCGAAGCGCGAGAGGATGTCGTAATAGGTGCGGATGTTCTCGACCATGATGACGGCTTCGCCGCCGCGTCCCCGTCCGCTCTTGAGCCGGTTGTAGTATTTCTCGCGCGCCAGCAGCGGCAACACCTGTTTCATCTCGTACCATGAGGTCGGGTCGCGCTTGATTCCCTTGGCGATCGCCCGCGCGCCGTTCATGTGGCCCATGCCCAGGTTGTATGCAGCCAGCCCCATCCAGATGCGATCCGGATTGTTGATGTTTGCCGGTAGTTGATCGATGAGGTCGGCAAGATATTTTCCGCCGGCCAGAATGCTCTGCTTGGCATCGAGCCGGTTGGTGACACGCAGACGGTCGGCGGTTTCGCCCGTCAGCATCATCATGCCGCGCACGCCAGTGGGCGAAGTGGCGAGCGGGTTCCAGTGGGATTCCTGGTAGGCGAGTGCGGCCAGCAGGCGCCAGTCGATTCCGGTGGCCTGTTGCGCCGAAATGAAATCATTGCGGAAGCGCGGCAGGACGGTCTGCATGCGGATCAGGAAACCGTTCACATCGGCATCGCTGACACGGTCGAGGTGTCCGAAGTAACGGTCGACGATGCGTGCCAGCGTGCCATTCTGGCGGATGCGTTCAAGAAATTCCTGTGCCTTGTCAAACAGTGTGCTGTCCTCAATCAGGGGGAAAGCCCAGGCGTAGCTGACGCTGTTCGGCAGTACGTAGGCAATCTTGAGATCGGGATAGAAGTTCAGCGCGATGTTGAACTGATCGTCGTCGCTTGCGGCAATTTCGCTGCGGCGCTGACTGATTTGTGCGAGCAGATCGATCTCGTTGCTGTTGTTTCTGAGCTTGAGCTTGAACATGGCCGAATTGTCTATCATCGATTGCAGCTGATCGGCTTGCGGCGAACCGGCCAAGGCTTCGACGGTCAGGCCGGCAAGATCCTGTTCTCCTTCGATCGGCGGATCGTCCGCATGTTCGATAAGGAGCTGACGTGCCTGTCGCAGCGGCGTCGTGTAGCGCAGGCCATCGGCGTGATTGCGCACGGCCATCGAGGTTGCCAGATGCGCCTTGCC
>JBAYVV010000249.1:0-4993 GCA_041674465.1 Sterolibacterium sp. | reverse complement strand
GATCAATTGCTCGAAATGATCTCCGGCCTGATTGGCGTAGGTCATTTTCAAGGGCAGGTGATTCAGGTTTGCAGCGAGCCAGATATCGATTTTTTCCATGTCAGGAGAGCTTGTCGCCCTTTGCAGGTGAATGGATTGGTGAGCCTCACCATCAATGTCGATTTCTTCCAGACCCAGATTGACGATGTCGTAATGCTCCAGCCGTCGTCCCGTGGTGATCTCGGCAGAAAAATAGTTTTCATTCCGCGGCGCCAGGTAAAGCTGGTACAGGTATGAAATCTTGTCGTAAGAATTTTTCGGCAATGCCTGATTGAAGACGGCCTTGCCGCGGAACCAGCGGTAAAGTTCCTTATCCCAGTCGAAAATGGCCACGGCAGGTGGATACTCGTTGAGTTGCGTGGAAAATTGCAGCGGTTGCAATATAGCCCCGTTGATTTTCCCCTTGGAGACTTCTTCCAGCTTGACGGGATGCAGCCACTGGAATATTCCGGTAGTTCTGACCGTGCTCGTCAGGCTGTAATAACCATTGGTGATCTGCCACTGATGAATGGCTTCGCCAGCCAACCAGCGGGCAGTGCCCCAATAGAAACGATAAATCAGCTTTCCATTGGGGGGCAGGTGTTGGACGAGCTTGTCCTCATTCGCCTGGGTGGGCATTGCGTCGGAAGCAGCTGGCGGGTTTGCGACCGGAAGCGGTTCTGGAACCGGGTCAGGCGTTTCAGCGGCAATGAATTTTCCAGGGTTTGGCGGCGGGGCAAGCATCTCCGGACCGGGATCATCCGATGCCGCGGGCTGCGGTCGGGATTGCTGTTTTAATTTATCTCCAACAGGATTGATGCGTGGCTTGACCGGCGCGGCGTCGGGAATCAGCAGAACATCGAGTGAGACAACCGGATTGTCCGGAACGAAGGGTTGCCACCATTGGCGGCGGTTCACGTCTCCGATGACGAGCAAGTGCAGCAGCAGGGATGCCACAAGCGCCCAGAACATGCGAAGGCCATGTTGTTCCAGCATAGACTCTTAACCTGCCAGCGAATTCACCCACTCAAGTTGCTTGGGCAGACAGACCGTCTGCAGATCGTAATGGCGCCGGGCGAATTCACGCGCGTTTTTCCCCAGCCTGGCGCGCTGATCGTCCTGATCGAGTAGTTCGCAAACCGTATTGGAAAGTTGCTGGTGATCGAAGAAATCGACCAGGCGTCCGGTCTGGTCATGGACGATGGCTTCGTGCAGCGGCTGGGTATCGCTGGCGACGATGGCGCAGCCGATGCTCATGGCTTCGAGCAGACTCCAACTCAGCACAAACGGATAGGTCAGATAGACATGCAGGGTGGAGAGCTGCAACAGAGGAATGAAGTGCTGATAAGGAACGTGGCCGAGGAAATGCACGCGGGAAACATCCAGCCGATCCTTGACCTCGTTGAGGAAAATGTCCTTCCATTTTTTTCCTTCGGGCGGCCGTGCACCGTAACTCACGTCATCGGCACCCACGATCAGTACTCTCGCCCTGGGGCGCCGCTTGAGGATTTCCGGCAGAGATCGCATGAAAGTATGGTAGCCACGATAGGGCTCCAGGTTGCGGTTGACGAAAGTGATCACTTCGTCCTTGCGGCTCAATGTCAGCGCCCCATTCAGGGTCAGATTGACCGAAGGATTGGGTGCCAGGGCAAGTGTATCGATGCCATCATGCACCACGGTGATTTTCGACCGGAATGGCTCGGGGAACGTCGAGGCCTGCCAGTGAGTCGGTGAAATCCCCGCGTCCGCAACCTCGAAGTGCAGCAGGTTATTGACGTTCTTCAGCCGCAGGCGGCACACGTCCCCTGCATCTTCCGGCTTGAATTCCGGATCGAATCCGACATCGGCACCGACTGGGTGATAGAAAAATTCGCAGTAAATGCCCAACCGCGCCTGCGGCCAGACTTCCTTGAGAAACAGGCTTTCGCCCCACCCAGGGTGGGCCACGATGACGTCGGGTGTGAATCCCTGCTGCTTGAGTTCCAATGCAGCACGAAAAGCCAGCTCGGCGCGGATTACCTTGGTCTCGATATCGGAAACCCAGGGATGCACCGTCGGGCTGGTGCCGCGCGACGGCTGGTAAGCAACCAGGCGGATGCCGTGCCACTCGGCACGGGCTTGCTTCTGCATGGTGAAGGCCACCACCTCGTGCCCCTGCTTGATCAATGCCGGCGCCAGGAACTTGAATTGTCCCGGGAAATTTTGATGAACGAAAAGGATACGCATCGTATAATCCAGCGCGGTTGCAGCGGGTCCAATGAACCCTACCAAAGAACCCAACGAGGGGCCCAACTAAGGACCCAACTGAGGCACAATTATCGCCTCGCAACGCTCCTCTGTCGATGCGCTCGCGTTGCTTTGATGGAAACTTCCAAGACCTACTCGCAACGTCTGATCACCTGGCACAAGCGCCACGGTCGTCACGACCTGCCCTGGCAGCAGACCGCCGATCCCTATCGCGTCTGGCTGTCGGAGATCATGCTGCAGCAAACCCAGGTCAGCAGCGCCATTCCTTATTACCGGCGGTTTCTCGAGCGCTTCCCGACATTGCAGGAATTGGCGGCGGCACAGCTCGAAGAGGTCATGGCACTGTGGAGCGGCCTGGGCTATTACGCCAGGGCGCGCAATTTGCATCGATGTGCCCGAATCATCATGAATCAGCATGGCGGAAGATTTCCAAAGGAGCCTGCTGCCTTGGCGGAACTGCCCGGCGTCGGTCGTTCCACCGCGAATGCAATCGCTGCATTCTGTTTTAGCGTGCGTGTCCCTATCCTCGATGGTAACGTCAAGCGTGTGCTGTGTCGCACGCACGGTATCGAGGGTTTTCCGGGAACGGCGGCGGTAGAGAAAGACTTGTGGTCACTGGCGGAAGCGTTATTGCCCCGGAACGATATTGCGATCTACATTCAGGCGCAGATGGATCTTGGGGCCACCATCTGCACCCGGCGCGAGCCGCTTTGCCTGTCAGCACCAAGCCGTTGTCCCCTGGCCGATCTTTGTATTGCGCGCAACACCGGACGCGTTGGTGAACTGCCGGCTGCGCGGCCGCGCAAACCGCTGCCACAAAGACAAACGCGCGTGCTGCTGCTCTACGCAGGAGATCGCGTGTTGCTTGAACGTCGACCGCCGAGCGGCATCTGGGGCGGTTTGCTGAGCCTGCCGGAACTTGACATTGGCGAAGATCCTTCGGCACATGCTGCCAAGGTGCTGGGTTATGCGGTGGCAAGTTTTCAAAGCCTGGCACCGTTGCGGCACAGCTTCACGCATTTTCAACTCACCCTGCTGCCTTTGTCGGGGGCTGCGCAGCAGTTGCCAGGCATTGCCGACGCCGCGAAATATTGTTGGCTCAAGCGCGCAGGTATTAATGCCGCCGCATTGCCGACACCGGTGCGGAAAATTCTCAAGGATTTTTGGGGTATCCATAGGACTGCCAAAGCCAAACATGCCAGCGTCCGTGCCGATCCCAAGGATTTGTAAATGGAAGCGGCTGTGGTTAAATAGCCTGCGATCAAATATCAAGCTCCGGTACTCGCAGATACGAGTCAACAATTGAGGCGCAGCGAAGCTTGAAAAAAGCCAAAACATTTCTGAATCGGCTGTTGGCCAGCTTTGTGGCGGCCAGCGTGGCGGTATTTGTGATCATCTGGTTTTCTGTAGAACAGAGCCGGCACATCTATGAGGAGCGGGCCCGAATCTCGGCCGAGAATCTGTCGCAGTTGCTGTCGCAAAACATCACCGGCATGGTTCAGCGCCTCGATCTGGCCTTGCTGGCAACGGTAGACGAAATCGAGCAGATGCAGACGCGCGATGGCATCTCTGGCAACGCCATCGACGATTTCATCTTGCGCCAGCACAAGCGCATCCCGGAACTCGACGGCCTGCGCTTTGCCGACGCATCCGGAGCCATCCGTTACCGTGATGGCATTGTGAAGGGTTCCCTGAACAGCATTGCCGACCGGGATTACTTCATCCGACTCAGGGATGACGAGAATGCCGGATTGGTCATTTCCAAACCGGTGCTTGGCCGTGTCAGCGGCCAGTGGGTTGTCGTCCTCAGCCGCCGCTGCAACAAACCGGATGGTTCTTTCGGTGGCGTGGTCTATGCGGGAATTCTTCTCAGTCAATTTCAAAACATGTTTAAGGACCTCGCCCTGGGTGGCAAGGGGGTGGTCAGCCTGCGCGATCTGGACCTGGCGATGGTGACGAGGTATCCGTTACCATCGGATCTAAACAGCATCATTGGCAATCGAATCGTTTCGCAGGAATTGCAGGAAAACCTGCGGCGCAATCCCGACCACGGCAGCTACATCGCGCCGACCGGGCTTGACGGCATCAACCGCACGGTTTCCTATCGGCGCATGACGACGTATCCGGCCTTCATCATCGTCGGGCTTGCCACGGATGATTATCTTGACGAGTGGCGCCAGGAAACGCAAAAACTTGCGCTGCTGGCTTCATTGTTCTGTCTGGCGGCCCTGTCTATGTGGTGGGTGTTACGCAACTCATGGAAGCGCCAGGAAGCCTTCGATGCGCGCCTTCAGTCGATTTTTGACGCCAGCCCGGATGCCCAATTGATCTGCGATGACAAAGGCAATATCACTCAGGCCAACCGGCAGGTCGAGCACTTGCTCGGCTATTCGGCTGACGAACTGGTCGGCACGTCGATTGATGATCTGGTTCCGGAGTATCTGCGCGCGTTGCACCCAAAACTGCGTGCCGAGTTCGCTGCTTCGCCGGCAGGCCGGCGCATGGGGCAGGGCTTGGGAGTCAAGGCGCGCCGGAAAGATGGCAGTGAATGTGACGTCGAAGTCAGCCTGAGCCGGATTCATACCGGGCAAGGCTATCTCTTTGTCAGTGCCTTGCGCGACATCACTGCGCGCAGACAGCAGGACGAGCGCATCAGGGAATTGCTGCAGGAGCAGCGCCTCATTTTCGACAACGCCCATGTCGGCATTCTGCTGTTGCGAAATCGCCG
>JBAYVV010000248.1:0-4995 GCA_041674465.1 Sterolibacterium sp. | reverse complement strand
TGCATACCGGCGATTCGATCACCGTCGCGCCGGCGCAGACCCTGACCGACAAGGAATACCAGATCATGCGCAACGCCAGCATTGCAGTGCTGCGCGAGATCGGCGTCGACACCGGCGGCTCCAACGTACAGTTCGCCATCAACCCCGCCGACGGCCGCATGACCGTGATCGAGATGAATCCGCGCGTATCGCGCTCCTCGGCGCTGGCCTCGAAGGCGACCGGCTTCCCGATCGCCAAGATCGCCGCCAAGCTCGCGGTCGGCTACACGCTCGACGAACTCAAGAACGACATCACCGGCGGCGCCACGCCGGCGTCTTTCGAGCCATCCATCGATTACGTCGTCACCAAGGTGCCGCGATTCGCTTTCGAAAAATTCCCGCTCGCCAATGACCGCCTCACCACGCAAATGAAATCCGTGGGCGAAGTGATGGCGATCGGACGCACCTTCCAGGAATCCCTGCAAAAAGCTTTGCGCGGTCTCGAGGTGAGCGTCTATGGCCTCGACGAGGTGGAGGCCGAGCGGGAGGAAATCGAGCGCGAGCTGGGCAACCCCGGCCCGGAGCGCATCTGGTATCTCGGCCAGGCTTTCCGCAGCGGCATTGGCTTCGCAGAAATCCAGCAACTGACCAAGATCGATCCCTGGTTCCTGGTGCAGATCGAAGACCTCGTTCGCAGCGAGCAGGCACTCGCCGGTCGCGCCCTGCCGGATATTGGCGCCGAAGAAGTGCGCAAGCTCAAGCGCAAGGGCTTTTCAGACCGGCGCCTAGCAAAACTGCTGGGCAGTTCCGAAGAAGCCGTGCGTCACCATCGCCATGCCTTCGGCATCCGCCCGGTCTACAAGCGCGTCGATACCTGCGCTGCGGAATTCGCCACGTCCACCGCCTACATGTATTCAAGCTATGAAGACGAGTGCGAGGCGCAGCCGAGCTCACGCAAGAAAATCATGGTGCTCGGCGGTGGTCCCAACCGCATCGGCCAAGGCATCGAGTTCGATTATTGCTGCGTGCATGCGGCACTGGCGATGCGCGAGGACGGCTATGAGACCATCATGGTCAACTGCAATCCGGAAACCGTATCGACCGACTACGATACCTCCGACCGTTTGTATTTCGAACCGGTAACACTGGAAGACGTACTGGAAATCGTCCATGTCGAACAACCCACCGGCGTCATCGTGCAATTCGGCGGCCAGACGCCGCTGAAGCGCGCCCGGGAACTCGAGGCCAATGGCGTTCCGATCATCGGCACCAGCCCGGACATGATCGATGCCGCCGAAGACCGCGAGCGTTTCCAGCAATTGATACACAGTCTGGGCCTCAAGCAGCCGCCGAACCGCACCGCGCGCACGCCGGAAGATGCGATTCGTCTGGCGGAGGAAATCGGCTACCCGCTGGTGGTCAGACCGAGCTATGTGCTGGGCGGCCGCGCCATGGAAATCGTGCATGAACAGAAAGACCTCGAACGCTACATGCGCGAGGCCGTCAAAGTATCCTTTGATTCACCGGTACTGCTCGACCGCTTCCTCAACGACGCCACTGAGGTCGATGTCGATGCGCTGTCGGACGGCAAGCAGGTCATCATCGGCGGCATCATGGAACACATCGAGCAGGCAGGGGTCCATTCGGGCGATTCGGCCTGCTCGCTACCACCCCATTCGCTGACCGCCGCAATCCAGGATGAGATGCGCCGACAAACCAAAATGATGGCCCAAGGTTTGAATGTGATCGGCTTGATGAACGTGCAGTTCGCCATCCAGAAAACCGCGGATGGCGAGGTTGTTTACGTGCTTGAAGTCAATCCGCGCGCCTCACGCACCGTGCCCTTCGTTTCCAAGGCCACCAGCCTCCCGCTGGCGAAAATCGCCGCACGCTGCATGGCGGGGCGCAGCCTGGCCGATCAGGGTATCAGCGGTGAAATCATTCCCCCCTACTACTCGGTCAAGGAAGCGGTCTTCCCCTTCATCAAATTCCCCGGCGTCGACACCATACTCGGACCGGAGATGAAATCGACCGGTGAAGTCATGGGTGTCGGGCGCAGCTTTGCCGAAGCTTTCGTCAAGAGCCAACTCGCCGCGGGCACCAAGCTGCCGAGCAGCGGCAAGGCCTTCATCAGCGTCAAGCCGGCCGACAAGCTGAAAGCCGTTGAGGTGGCGCGCGAACTTGCGGAAATCGGTTTCACCCTGGTCGCCACGCGCGGTACGGCAGCGGCAATTGCGGCGGCGGGTGTCGCGGTGACCGCTGTCAACAAGGTGGCCGAGGGCCGCCCGCACATCGTCGACATGATCAAGAACAACGAGATCAGCTTCATCGTCAACACCGTCGAGGAAAAACGCTCGGCCATCACCGATTCCCGCTCCATCCGCACCAGCGCCCTGGCTGCGCGGGTCACGCTGTACACCACCGTCGAAGGCGCACGCGCCGCCTGCGCCGGCATGCGTCACCTGGATGCGCTCGAAACCTATGCGCTGCAAACGTTGCATGCGGAACTCGGACAAGGATTGAACCGTTCATGAGCAAGTTCCCCATCACCCTGCAAGGCGCGGAAATGCTGCGGATCGAATTGCAGCGACTCAAGACCGTTGACCGTCCGAATGTGATTGCCGCCATCGCCGAGGCGCGCTCGCATGGCGACCTGTCGGAAAACGCCGAATACGACGCCGCCAAGGAACGCCAGGGCTTCATCGAAGGACGCATCAAGGAAGTCGAGGGCAAACTCGGCAACGCGCAGATCATCGACCCGAAACTGCTCGATGCCGATGGCCGGGTGGTCTTCGGCGCCACGGTGGATCTTGAAGAACTCGAACAAGGCAAGGCGGTCACGTATCAAATTGTCGGCGACGACGAAGCCGACATCAAGGCCGGCAAGGTCTCGATCAATTCGCCCATCGCCCGTGCATTGATCGGAAAATTCACCGGTGACGTCGCCGAAGTGCAGACCCCGGGTGGCTTGCGCGAGTATGAAGTGCTCGACGTCAAATACATCTGAGAAGGTTCAGCATGGATAAGCTGGCCGAGGCGATCTATTCGATTGTCATTACACTGTGGGTCGGCGCGCTGTTCGCGATCGGCTACCTGGCCGCACCGACATTGTTCGCAGGGTTATCGGATCGATCTCTGGCCGGCAATCTCGCCGGTGAAATGTTTACCTGGGTGGCCTGGCTGGGCATTGCCTGTGCGGCCTATCTGCTGCTGTTCCTGATCAAGCGACGTGGCTTGCGGACACTCAAGTCCTCGATATTCTGGCTGGTCCTGGCGATGCTCGGTCTGACCGGCGCCGGCTACTTCGGCGTACAGCCTTTGCTGGCGCAGTTGAAGGCCGACGCACTGCCGCGCCAGGTCATGGAAAGCGCGCTGCGCGATCGCTTCGCCACCTGGCACGGTGTCTCCAGCGGGCTGTATCTGATCGAGAGCCTGCTCGGGCTCTGGCTGGTGATCTGGCAGGAGCGCGGAAAAAGGCAATAGGCGGGCAATAAGCGATGTCAGGTGCGCGTCGGCCGACGCGGTTTGCCCAGCACGATTTTGCGGGAGCGCGCAGCCTTGTCAGTCTTGGCGGCGGCGGCTTTCTTGGAAAGTACCGGTGCAGCCCGGCGCCGCGGGGCTGCTGGAACAGGTTCCGCTACAACAGGCTTTTCGCGCCAGACCACCAGCAGATTGCCGATATGCTGCACCGGCGCCGCATTGAGCTTGGTGCAAACCTCGGCAAGCAAGGTTTCGCGCTGCTCGCGCTCATGGCCATAGACGCGAATCTTGATGAGCTCATGGGCTGCCAGGCAACGCTCGATTTCGGCCAGCACGGTTTCGCTCAGGCCTTTCTGGCTGATGCTGACGACAGGCTTGAGCGGATGCGCGAGTGCGCGCAAACTGCGGCGTTGGGTCGGCGTAATGACCGGCATGACAGGCGTAGTGGATGTGATGTCAGTGATGAAAGCATTCATGGAGGTATTGTAACCGCTTGAAGAAGCACAAGACCAACAAGGCATGGATCCATGAGCATGTCACCGACCCCTACGTGCAGCGCGCAAAGGCAGAAGGCTGGCGCTCGCGTGCAGCCTTCAAGCTGATCGAGATCGACGACAAGGAACATTTGCTCAAGCCCGGCATGACGGTGGTCGATCTCGGCGCCGCCCCGGGCAGCTGGTCGCAGTACGCGGTGCGTCGCATCCAGCCGGGCGGCAGTCTGCTGGCATTGGACATCCTCGAGATGCAGGGGCTGGACGGCGTCAGTTTCGTTCAGGGTGATTTTCGCGAGCAGGCCGTGCTTGAGCAATTCGAAGCTGCGCTCGACGGACGAACGGTAGACCTTGTTTTGTCGGACATGGCCCCCAATATGTCAGGCATTCAGATGACCGACCAAGCCCGGGTGATGGATCTGGCCGAATTGACCCTGGCCTTTGCCACGGATCACCTGAAGCCAGGCGGCGACATGCTGGTCAAGGTGTTTCAAGGCGCGGGTTACATGGAATTGCGTGAGGCAATGCGGCAAGTCTTCGAAATCATTCTGGTGCGCAAACCAAGCGCATCGCGTGGGCGCAGCGCCGAAACTTTTTTGCTGGGGCGAAAGAAACGTCCGTAAAGTGGCCAATGAGTGGACAATAAGTGTGCGATAAGCCCGCTCCGGCGTTTGCGCCGCGGCACAATCGGCTCTAGAATCAGTCAAATCATGTTTCGACCTACGGGTCGAAGGAGACAAGCTTGAACAATCTGTTTAAAAACCTGGCAATCTGGCTGGTCATCGGCATCGTGCTGATGACCGTGTTCAACCAGTTCAGCTCGCGTCAGACCGCGCAAACCACGATGGATTATTCCCAGTTCCTCGATGAGGTCAGACTGGGCCACATTACCAAGGTGGTGATCCAGGGCCGTACGCTTGACGCCACCACCACCGATGGCAAGAAGATCATCGCCTACGCGCCGCCCGATTTGTGGATGGTCAGCGACCTGCTCAAATACAACGTCAAGGTCGTCGCCAAGGCCGAGGAGGAGCAGTCCTTCCTC
>JBAYVV010000247.1:0-4999 GCA_041674465.1 Sterolibacterium sp. | reverse complement strand
GTGACGCCGAAGCTGCCCCAGACGTAGAAGCCGTAGCCGCCCATGGCGAAGAATTCGCCGATGCTATTCCACTGCATATTTCACCCAATCGGTATGCCGCTCGCGTTCGAGCATGATGGCGCGTGCGCGCTGCAGCGCCACGGCGATCGAATACATCCAGAATGCCAGTGCCATGATCAGCATGCCCCACAGCATGGTTATTGCCATGGATGGCGCCTTGCTCATTGAGATCGAGGCGCCCTGATGCAGGGTGTTCCACCATTTCACGGAAAAATAGATGATCGGCACATTCACCACGCCGACCAGCGCCAGGATGGCGCCAGCCTTGTCGGCGCGGCGCGGCTCGTCGATGGCGGCCTGCAAGGCCATGAAGCCGAGATAGAGGAACAGCAGGATCAGTTCCGAGGTCAGCCGCGCATCCCATACCCACCAGGTGCCCCACATCGGCTTGCCCCACAGGGCGCCGGTCCATAAGGAGAGGAAGGCGAACATGGCGCCGGTGGGCGCGATGGCGCTGGCCATCATCGACGACAGGCGGGTGTTCAGGGAAAGGCCGATGCCCGCCCAGCAGGCCATCACGATGTACAGGAACATTGACATCCACGACGCCGGCACGTGGATGAAGATGATGCGGTAGGCTTCACCCTGTGTGGCATCGGTCGGTGCAACGAAAAATCCGACCCACAGTCCGGCCGCGCAGAAGATCGCCGCCAGCGCCCAGAACCAGGGAATCATCTTGCCCGCCAGGGGATAGAAGCTCTGTGGCGAGCCAAATTTGAACCAGTGAATGATTTTATTGTTCATGGTCACTCGATGAATAAGGTCTATTCCAATGCGATTCGCAAACCCGCCGTGGTCGCCCACGGCGCGAAAAAACAGGACAACGCAAGCAGTGCTGCCAGCAGCGACAGATGTCCGGCTGCACCCAGCCCGGAAATGTCCGCCTCGACTGCCCCAGCGCCAAAGATCAGGGCCGGAATATACAACGGCAAGGTCAGCAGTGAAAGCAGCACGCCGCCGCCGCGCACGCCCAACGTCAAGGCCGCACCGATGGCGCCGATCAGGCTCAAGAGCGGCGTGCCGATCAGCAGCGACAAGATCAGCACGCCCAGCGCGCGGCCGTCCAGATCGTACTGCAGACCCAGCACGGGAGCGATCAGCACCAGCGGCAGACCAGTCACCAGCCAGTGCGCCAGGATCTTGCCGATCACCAGCAGACCCAGCGGCGCCGGCGAAAGCACCATCTGCTCCAGCGTACCATCGGCATAATCGGCGGCGAACAACCGGTTCAGGGAAAGCATCGCCGCCAGCAAAGCCGCCACCCACAGCACGCCCGGCGCGATAGTACGCAGCAAACCCATCTCCGGTCCAATGCCGAGCGGGAACAGGCTCACGACGATGACGAAGAAGAACAGCACGGTCATCACTTCGCTTTTCCGGCGCAGCGCCAGCAGCAGGTCACGGCGCGCCACGGCGACCAGCACGCCCAGCGTGCCCAGTTCAGCCAGAGAGCTGGCCGGATTCAGCGCATCCGCCTTCATGGCGCTATCCTCAGGAATTGCTCAATACCGCTGGCGATGCTCACTTCCTGGTGACTGGTCAACACGGCCATGCCGCCCCGGGTCAGATGGGCTCCGACGATCTCGGCAAGCCAACTGACCGCGGCGGTGTCGAGCGCGACAAAGGGTTCATCGAGGATCCAGAGCGGTGCCGGACTCCACAACAACCGGGAGAGCGCCACACGCCGTTTCTGTCCTTGCGAGAGAAAACGCACTGGTAAATCCTCGCGTCCCGCCAGGCCAACACGCGCCAGCACGTCCGTACCCTCCTCATTTTCCACGGCGATTCCGGCCAGCGCTGCAGTGGTGCGCAAATTTTCGAGCGCGGTGAGTTCTTCCTTGATCGCGTTGTGGTGGCCCAGATAGAGCACCGCTTTGCGGTATTCGTCGCCAAGGGTGCGGATCGGTTCTCCCTGCCAGTGAATCTCTCCGGCTTCCGGCGGCGACAAACCGCAGAGAATGCGCAGCAGGCTGGTTTTGCCGGAACCGTTTTCGCCCGTCACGTGCAGGCGCCCGCCCGGCTCCAGGTTGAAGCCAAGATTGGCAAACAGACGGCGGTCGCCTCGAACGCAGGCGAGATCGATTGCTTTCAGCATATTCAGGGTGGGCCGGCGAGGGCGGCATTGTGCCTGATAACGTGCGTGTGCGGGTTAATCCCAGTCAATATCCGGGGATGTGCAGGCAAAAAAAAGCCCGCGCGGGGCGGGCTAAATTCCAGATCCATCTTAGGAGGAGAAACTGGAGGAGACGGGTGCACTTTAATCACAATGACGCATCGCAACAAACGATAAAATGTCACGTGTCAGATTAGAAATTTTTAATCATGTGATTCATAAAATATCCCAGTTCTGCTGTTATTTGCATCAAGTGCCTCTTTCAACAGCCATTCACGGAATACTTTTATTTTCGGACGATCAGCGCTCGCTTCGGGTACCACCAGGTAATAAGCCGTATCAATTTTAAGAACAAGGTCAAACGGCGCGACCAGCCGTCCCGCTGCCAGATCATAGGCGGCCAGTTCCTTCACCCCGAGTGTCACGCCCATGTTGTCCACGGCAGCTTCCAGCCCAAGAATCGGATGGTTGAAGTGCGGGCCGCGGTCGGCATCGATATCATCCACCCCGGCAGCTTTGAGCCACTGCGCCCAATTCGGCCAGCCCTCGTTGATGTCGGGAAGTTCGTCGTGAAGCAGCAGATGATAGCGGAGATCCGTAGGCTTCTTGAGCGGGCGCAGGCCCTCCAGCATGCGTGGGCTGCACAGGGGCGTAAACGAAACATTGAAGAGTTTGTCCACCCGGCACTGGGGATATTTGCCCGTACCAAAGCGAATGTCGATGTTGAAGTCGCTGGTCCGGTCATACTCGTCGGGATTGCCGTAGGAACCGTCCTGGCTTCTGGCATCCACCAGACGCATGTTCGCGATGATGCGGATATCGATGTCAGGATACGCCGTGACGAAGCGGTGCAACCTGGGCATGAGCCATTTGGCGGCGAAAGAAGGTGGCACATTGACGGAGAGGACGTTGCTCTGCTCCTTGGCGCGCACCTTATTCACGGCCTGCGCCAGCGTATCGAACGCCTCGCTGAGTTTAGGCAGCAGACTGCTGCCGGCCTCGGTGAGTTCGACCGCCCGGGTCAGGCGCCGGAACAATGGCACACCCAGTTGGTCCTCGAGAATCTTGATTTGATGACTCACCGCCGCCGGTGTGACATGCAATTCCTCGGCGGCCTTGCGAAAACTCAGGAGCCGGGCAGCGGATTCAAAAGCACGCAGCGCGTTGAGCGGCGGCAGGCGGGTGGACACGAGGTGATTACCGGAATAGGTTAGCTAAACTATACAGCGCCTTCGGGAACCTGTCGCCAGGCCTTGTCAAACCAGGATCAGATTATCCCGATGGATTAGTTCCGCTTCGTCAAAATAACCGAGGATGGCTTCGATTTCGTGCGTCGCGTGACGTGCAATACGCCGCGCATCACCGCTGGCGTAATTCACCAGGCCGCGCGCCACTTCCTTGCCCGCGAGGTTGCGGCAGGCGACTGCCGCACCGCGTTCAAACTCGCCTTCGACGGCCGCCACGCCGACCGGCAGCAGGCTCTTGCCTTCACGCAGCGCCTGGATTGCACCATCGTCGAGCACCACGCTGCCGGCCAGTTGCAGATGGTCGGCGAGCCACTGCTTGCGGGCCGCCAAAGGGGTTGCGGTAGCATACAGCAGCGTGCCGAGTTCATCCCCGCGCGCCAGGCGCAGTAGTGCATCTTCTTCACGGCCGCTGGCAATCAGGGTGTTGGCACCGCTGCGGGCGGCACGCTGGGCGGCACGCACCTTGGTAATCATGCCGCCCTTGCCGATGCTGCTGCCGACACCGCCGGCCATTGCCTCATAAGCCGAATCTTCGGCACGCCCTGCGGAAATCAGGGTCGCAGCGGGATCGCGGCGCGGGTCGGCGCTGAACAAACCGGGCTGGTCGGTGAGGATCACCAGGGCATCGGCTTCGATGAGGTTGGCGACCAGGGCACCCAGCGTATCATTGTCGCCGAACTTGATTTCGTCGGTCACAACCGTGTCGTTCTCGTTGATGATCGGTACCACGCCCAGTTCGAGAAGGGTGATCAGGGTCGAGCGTGCATTGAGGTAACGCTTGCGGTCGCTGAGGTCCTCGTGGGTCAGGAGTATCTGCGCGGTTTTCAGGCCGTGCTGGGTAAAACAGGTCTCATACGCCTGCGCCAATCCCATTTGACCCACGGCCGCCGCGGCCTGCAGTTCATGCATGGCATGCGGGCGGGTCTGCCAGCCCAGGCGCTGCATGCCGGCAGCGATGGCGCCGGAAGACACCAGTGCCACCTGTTTGCCTTCGGCACGCAGCAGTGCGATCTGGCGCGCCCATTCGGCGATCGCCGCGTGCGCCAGGCCGGCACCGCCGTCGGTCACCAGCGCGCTGCCGACCTTGACGACCAGGCGCTGCAGTTCAAGAAAGTGCGGGCGCATCTTCTGCTTCATTCAGACGGGCTTTGAGATGATCGAGATGATCCATGATGGCATAGGTCAGATCAGGACAACCCTTGCCATTGATGGCGGAAATCGCGAAGTGGCGTTCGACCGGGCCATAGCCCGCGACCAGCGCCGCAATGCGCTCGGCGCGTTCTTCTTCGGGCAGCAGGTCGATTTTGTTGATCACCAGCCAGCGCGGCTTATCAAAAAGTTCCGGATCGTATTTGCGTAATTCCTCGAGGATCGCATGCGCATCATGAACCGGATCCGCCTCCGGATCGAAAGGAGAAATATCGATCAGGTGCAGCAGCAGCCCCGTTCGCTGCAGGTGCCGCAGGAAGCGATGGCCGAGCCCGGCGCCTTCGGCTGCGCCTTCGATCAAACCGGGAATGTCGGCAATCACAAAACTGCGATTGTGATCCACGCGCACCACGCCGAGATTCGGATGCAG
>JBAYVV010000246.1:0-5012 GCA_041674465.1 Sterolibacterium sp. | reverse complement strand
TATCCGCTCGACGTATTCACGCGGACGGATCAGGGTGAGGCCGAGATGCGGCGCGGCACAACCAACCTTTCTGCGGAAGCGCTGGTGACGCTGGTGCTGACGGATGGCAGCGCCACAGTGGGAGACATCGAGCAAAAGGCGCCGCACATCCTGCCGGAGGACTTGCGCAATATTCTCCGTTCCCTGCTCGGCAATGGATTGGTGCGACCCGCCACCATCGCGGAAACCGATGGCTTGGACTTCAGTGCATTCTTCAGCAGCGTCGGCTCTGCGCAGGAACCCTCTGCTGGCACAAAAGCCAGCGCAGTCCTGGAAGCTTCCACCGGCGGATCGCAACTCACGAACACCGGCTATTACGTCAGCATTGCCCGACGCGCGGTCAAGGCGAAGCAGCCTGCAAGTGGTGAGCGCCTGCTGGTCCTGGTGATCGAGGATGACCAGCACATGGCCCAGCTTGTCACGCTGCTGCTCGAAGCTGCCGGATTCGCGGTGGAGACCGCCGCCCGGCGCGATGAAATTCTTTCCCGGTTGCGCAAGTTGCCGGCTCCCGATGCCATTTTTCTCGACATCACGCTGGAGGATATCAACGGCTTCGATGTACTGCAGGCCCTGAAGAAGCATCCCCTGCTCAAGACCGTGCCGGTCGTCATGTTGACTGCGGATGCCAAGCAGGAAAGCATCGTGCGCGGCCTAATCGGCGGTGCGGATGGTTACATCACCAAGCCGTTTGAACCGAAAATCCTGATCGAGGGTGTCAAGGCTATTTTGGGGCTGTAACTGCGTGGGTCTGTCACTGCGCCTGCGTTCGTCCCACGGCGCCTGTTCCCACGCTACTTTTGGCTTCGCATACAATGCGCAGTCTGCGTTCTTCGAAGGAGTTCCGTTTGAGCTATGTATTTCCGCCGGTCCAGGCTGCGGCACCGATTGCCGGCAGCGAGGCGCTGTTTCCAGTTCGGCGCGTTTACTGCGTCGGCCGCAATTTCGCCGAACATGCCCGCGAGATGGGTTCTGACGGCCGCGAGCTGCCTTTCTTTTTCTGCAAACCCGCCGATGCGATCGTTCCGGTTGCACCGGGAACGACCGGCCGGATGGCCTATCCACCCAAAACCGACAACCTGCACCACGAAATCGAACTGGTGGTGGCGATCGGGAAAGGCGGCAGCAACATCCCGGTCGATCAGGCCGGCGCACACATTTTCGGTTATGCAGTCGGTCTCGACATGACACGCCGTGACCTGCAGTTTGCCCTGCGCGACAAGGGCCGGCCATGGGAGCTTGGCAAGGCTTTCGACCAGTCGGCGCCACTGTCCCCGATCCATCCGCTCAGCGAAACCGGACTCATCAATCATGGCGCGATCTGGCTCAAGGTGAACGGCCAGGAGAGGCAACGCAGCGATATTTCGAACCTGATCTGGTCGGTTGCCGAAGTCATCGGTAATCTTTCCGAGTATTTCACGCTGGCGCCTGGCGACCTGATCTTTACCGGAACGCCCGCCGGTGTTGGCAAAGTGATCAAGGGCGACACGCTGACCGGTGGCGTCGATGGCCTCGATGAAATCAGCATCACCCTGGTTTGACTTTCCAATCCGGCCAATTCAAATCAATGACCACACTGATTAACCGCATGCCGTTCCGGATCGAGTGGGGCAAATGCGATCCGGCGGGCATTACCTTCTATCCCAATTATTTCGCCTGGTTCGACGCCAGCACCTGGCAGCTGTTCGAACTGGCAGGCTTCGCGCCCAAAGATCTGATTGCCAGGGACGGCATCTACATACCGATCGTCGATGCGCACGGACACTTCGTGCGCCCGGGCAATCTCGGCGACGATCTCGTCATGGAAAGTCACGTTGCCGAATGGCGTGAGCGATTCTTCACAGTCAAGCACCGTGCCCTGCTGGGCGGGGAACTGATCCTCGAAGGCGAAGAAATGCGTGCCTGGGTCATCAAGCGTCCAGAAGATCCTCGCCGCTTCAGCACGCTGGTAATTCCCGACGAGGTCAAGCAGGCTTTCGCCTGAAGGCGCATTTCTGGTTCGGAAATCGGACCTGACCTGATATCATTCCGGATTGTCGGATTGTCGGATTGTCGGCCTAGGTGCCTTATTGGGCGAAACCAAGGCCTTTACCTGGAAAATTTAGCCCGGAAAATTAGCCCCGAGCGTCAACGAAGGAATCCCGGCATGGGTTCGACCCAGCGCACCCTTACCCCGTCTAATGACAATGCGACACCCCTCGCGCGCATGCGCATCCTGCTGGGGCTGTTCAAGCTGCGCATTGCATTTTTCATCATGATCACGGCCCTCGCCGGCTATGTCGTCACACCCGGACACTCGCTGAGTATATGGCAGTTCATGGTGCTGTCCTTGTCGGTGCTGGTCTCTTCGGCGAGTTCGGGTGCCTTCAACCAATATTTCGAATACGAGACGGATCGTTTGATGCAGCGCACCCGCAATCGCGCTTTTCCAAGCGGGACGCTGCGCCATTCATCGGCTTGGCTGGTACTGATCGGACTGCTGCTGTTTGGTGCGGTGGCCACTGCCTGGTATGTCCTGAACCCGCTGGCGGCTTTCTTTGTCTTTCTCGGCGCATTCTTCTACGCCGTGGTGTACACCATCTGGTTGAAACGGCGCAGTTGGCTGAACATCGTGATCGGCGGCCTGGCGGGCAGCTTCGCGGTGCTGGCAGGTGCGACCGCTGCCAGTCCGGTTCCGGGCATGCAACCCTTGTTGCTGGCGTTGGTGCTGTTCCTGTGGACGCCACCGCACTTCTGGAGCCTGGCCATCGCCAACCACGCCGATTACAGTGCCGCGAATATTCCAATGCTGCCCGTGGTGGTAGGCGATGCACGGGCAGCGCAAATCGTCTTCGCCAGCACGCTGGCCCTGGTCGGTGTATCGCTATTGCCGGTGTTTTTCGGCGCCGGGTTGATTTACTTCCTTGGCGCGTTCAGCGGTGGCGGCTATTTTGTTTTGCGCAGCTGGCAACTGGCACGCCAACCCGGCAGGGAAACAGCCATGGCGTCTTTCTTTGCTTCTTTTTTGCAATTAGGCCTGTTGCTCCTAGCGGCAACAGTGGACGTCCTGATTCGCTGAGCCAACCGGAAACCTTCACGACCGCGACATGCCCAGAGAAAGCAGAAACTTTTGGGTCGTCATTGCCTCCGTGCTGCTGCTGGGTGCGGCAGTTTTATTCTTTATCGCGAGTGAAACAGCCACGCAGTCCGGAGCCGTGATTCTACGTACGGGATCTGCATTGACTGCCTTGCCGCAACAGGACTCCGCAGCGCCGGTGAGCAGCAGCACGGATGTTCAGCGCATGATCGACAGCGGTCAATTTGCACCGCCGCCGGGAAATCCTGACAAAATGTATTCAATCGCCAGTCCGTTCTCGCAATCCGCACCTGCCGCGCCAGTCACACCTGGTGCTCCTGGCAAGAGCCAGGGCAATTCAGGCGTTCAGCCAGGTATCGCAATGCTTGGGGCCAACACGTGGAGCAATGCTCCCGCTCAGGATGCCAGGAAATCTTCTTCAGTGACAGCGGAGATCAAGTCGCACACAGCGCCGGCCCAAGTGCAAAGTCAGTCAATTGAATTTGAAACACCGCCCGGTATCGGTTCCTCCAAGGGTGGTCAGTAAGGTGTCCCATGCACGATAGCGCCTTGCAGCGGCCAGCCGTGAACTCGAAATATTCGGGGATGGTGCGGACCTATTACATGGTCCGTGTCGTCTCATTCGCCACCTTGTTTGTCGTGATCGGCCTGCACATGGAAGGGCACGGCCATGGCCTGCTCTCCTGGGGAATGCTCGCGCTGCAATGGCTGGTCTACCCCCACTTGATTTATTACCGCTCCCGCATCGCAAAGGATTCGCTGCGGGCCGAATTGTCGAGCGCACTGCTCGATTCGCTGCTCGTCGGCATCTGGTCGGCGGCACTGGGCTTCCCGACCTGGATTGCGTTCACCCTGTTCGTCGGCACGGCACTCAACAATGTCATGAATCGCGGCTGGCAAGGCGCCGTAACGGCTCTCGGCGCCTACCTCGCCGGCGCGGCAGGCTGGATCCTGATCGCCGGCTTCCATTCTTCTCCCGAAACCGACCCGACGGTGACCGGCCTTTGCCTGGTCGGGCTGTCGGTGTATGTGCTCGGTCTCGGCAACATTGTTTTTGTCCAGAACAGCAAACTGCGCGCCACCCGTGCTGCTCTGCGCAAGAGCGAAGAAGACTACCGGCTGATCACCGAGAATGCCGGCGATCTCATCGCCATGCTCGATGCCGATGGCCGCTGGGTCTATACCAGTCCGTCCTATCGCCGCCTGCTCGGTGAAGAGATTCTGCAGAGCGGATTGAGCGCCCTCGTCCCGGTTCATCCCGAGGACCGCGACCGGGTGCGCGGTCAATTGCTCAAGGCAGTCGAAAGCGGCGATTCACAGGAATTCCTGTACCGCCTGATCGGCGCCGATGGCAGCGCCAACGAATTCCAGGCGACGGTCAATGCCTTCGAGCAGGGCGGTGTGCGCAAGGTGGTGATCGTCTCGATCGACATCACTGAGTTGCGCCAGCGCGACAAGACGCTGGCGGTGCAGGCACATGCCTTCGAGAACATGGCCGAGGGCATGATGATCGCAGCGGCGGACGGCATCATACTTTCAGTCAATCGGGCCTTCACGACAGTAACCGGCTACAGCAAGGAAGACGTGCTGGGCAAGCCGGAAGACGAATTCCGCACGGCGATGCAGCCGCCGAAGTTCTACGAGGACATCCGCGCGGCACTCAAGCAGCGCGGCTACTGGGCAGGAACCACTTGGTGCCGGCGCAAGGACCAGCAACTCCAGCGCGAGCGTCGCAGCATCTCGGCAATCCGCGATGAGACCGGCCGCATCACGCATATCATCCACTTTTTCGCCATCGCCAGCGACTAGAGCTCATTTCATGAATATCCGCGCGATGCGTTGTCCCGCAATGGGGATGGATGCGAGGCGGAGGGCGAAGCCAATGGCCGATCCCTTGGCG
>JBAYVV010000245.1:0-5039 GCA_041674465.1 Sterolibacterium sp. | reverse complement strand
CCGCCGGCGTGATTGCTGAGGAAGCCCTGCGGCGTCATCTCGTCGCCGTGTTCGCTGCCTTTCTGGGCAATGCAGGCGAAGCCGGCGCCGATCTCGACGCCCTTGACCGCGTTGATGCCCATCATGGCCGAGGCGATGTCGGCATCGAGCCGGCCATACACCGGTTCACCCCAGCCGGGCGGCACGTTTTGTGCGACCACGGTGATTTTCGCGCCGACCGAATCGCCTGATTTGCGCAAGGCGTCCATGGCTTGTTCGAGCTGCGGCACGCTGTCGGCATCGGCGGCGAAGAACGGATTGGCATTGACCGCACTCCAGTCCTTGATCGGAATCTGAATTGCGCCCAACTGGGTCATGCAGCCGCGAATGACAATGCCATAGCGGCTGAGCAGCCATTTCCTGGCTACAGCGCCGGCGGCGACGCGCACCGCAGTTTCGCGTGCCGATGCCCTGCCGCCGCCGCGATGATCGCGGATGCCATACTTCTGCCAGTAGGTGTAGTCGGCATGGCCGGGGCGAAAAGACTGGTGGATACTTTCGTAATCCTTGCTGCGCTGGTCCTGGTTGCGAATCAGCAGGGCGATCGGCGTGCCGGTGGTCCTGCCTTCGAAAACGCCCGAGAGTATTTCCACAGCATCGGGTTCGCGGCGCTGCGTTACATGGCGTGAAGTGCCCGGCTTGCGCCGGTCCAGTTCAACCTGGATGTCGGCCGCGTCGAGTTCCAGCCCCGGCGGACAGCCATCGACCACACAGCCGATGGCCGGACCATGGGATTCGCCGAAAGAGGTGACGCAGAAGAGAGTGCCGAGAGTGTTGCCGGACATTGACGGGGCGAGGTCTGATCGGGATTTCCGGTCAGTTTACCATGCTACCGCGCGCCCCATTTCAGCTTGTCGCATCGTTGGCGATGGCGAAAAAGTGAATGATATGGGTAATGCGGCCGGACTCGTCGCGGATCGCCGAGATGCTGCGGCGCTCGCGCTGCAGTTGCTGGTCCTTGCGTCGGCACCAGGTGGTTCCGGCCCAGTAGCCGCGCTGCTTGAGCGCCGCACGGATGTCCTCGTAGAACTTCGGCGGCTGCATCGCCGTGCGGAACTCATCTTCCGGCTTGCCCAGAACGTCTTCCTTGCTGTAGCCCGTCACTGTCGTGAAAGCCCGGTTGACTGAAAGAATGATGCCGTCCGCGGCTGCGATCATCATTCCCTCGGCCATGTTCTCGAAGGCATGCGCCTGCACCGCCAGCGTCTTGTCGCGCTCGCGCAACTCGGTGATGTCGATCGAGACCATCACCGCCTTGCGCACGCCGCCCTGCTCGAAGGCATTGACCGTCGCCTGGAATTCGTTGGCACTGCCGTCGGCGCCGATCAGGCGATAGAGGAATTCCTGAGAATCGCCGCATTCGACCGCCTTGAGCAATTGACTGCGGACCCGGTCGCGGTCTTCGGGATGCACCGAGATGAGAGCGCTCAATCCGCCCTGCAGGGCCTCTTCACTGAGCAGGCGGCGATAGGACGGGCTGGTGTAGACCCAACGGCCATCGGCATCGAGCATGGCGATGAGATCGCCGGCATTCTCGGTGATCAGACGGTAGTCCTCTTCGCTTTTGCGCAGGGCGGCACGGGTTGCTCGCAGTTTGCTGTTCTGGGCAAAAACGATGTTGCCGAGACCGAGCACATACACCGCCAGCCCGATTAGGCACAAACTCGTGACGCTCGGGTCGGTTTCGGGGGAAGCATGGAAACCGCCGATCACGATCCAGCCCACTGCTCCGGCGCAGTATGCGCCCAGCGCCATCAAGGCACCTCGCCAGCCACGATTCATGACATTGTTGAGCGCCGTGCCAATGAACAGGGTGAACGCAATCCAGGTCGGGAAGCCCAGTGCTGCCGACCAGATGCCGACGAGCAGCGAGTCCAGCAGCGCGCTCGACAACTCGGCGCGCAGCGGATCCTCTGCTGTGCGGGAGCGGTAATAAACCAAGTGGGGGTAAACCAGACATTGCAGCGCAAGCATTCCCCAGGAAGGCAAGCTGTGGCCGTGCCCTTCGATGTGCAGGCCAATTATGACAAACAAGGCGGCGAACGAAACGCTGCGGACCATGTAATAGGTTCGCACCATCCCGGAATATTTCGAGTTCTCGGCCTGCCGTTGCGGAGAGCTATTTTGCATGCTTAGTGGCTACCTTACTGGCCACCCTTGGAGGAACCGATGCCGGGTGGTGTTTCGAATTCAATTGACTGTGTTTGCGCCTGGGCCGTGTGCGGTTTGACCTCTGCAATGGCTGAAGGATTCTTCCTGACATCCTGAGCGGGTGGGTTGCTCCACGTGTTGGCCCCGAGCATCGCGATACCGGACTGGGCGCCTGAATGGCCCTGGCTTTTGTCGGGAGCGCCGGATGCGGCTGACGTGGATGCCGAGAACGGACTGGCGATTGAATACATTTTGTCGGGATTGCCCGGCGGCGGGGCGAACTGGCCGCTGTTGATCATGCGCTGGACCTCCGTGCTGCTGCTCACCGGCGCTGCGCTCTCCTGCCGGGGAGAGGCCGGCAGGGTTGATCCTGGTCGGAGGATCACTCTGCCGGACTGGGTAGTTGATTCGCCCATTGCAAAGAACAGAACTCCCAGGCAAAGCAGCAGTGCCGCGGCAATGATGAGCCAAAAATTTCTGCTTTCTCTGATCATGTCGCGGCTATGCTGGTTTCCCGGTTGTCTCAGCGAATCAGGACGTCAGCGGTTACCGCTGCGAGCAACAATCCCAACTGCAGGAAGGAGGCAAAAAAAGATGCCATGGCGGTTTCTCTGCCAGGTTGGCGTGCCAGTTGCCAACTGCGCAAGATGAAATATCCGCCGCCGCTGAACGCGCCAAGGAAGTAGATCCATCCTGCCCCGAAAAACAGCGGCAACAACGATACGCCGACCAGGGCCAGCGTGCTGGCGAAGACGATTTGCGCGGCACGCGCATCACCGACCACCACCGGCAGCATGGGAATATTTGCCGCACTGTAGTCGGCGTGATTGGCGATGGCCAGGCTCCAGAAATGCGGAGGCGTCCACAGGAACAGCACCACCGCCAGCAGCAAGGGTTGTATGCCCGGAGTCGGGCTGGCCGCGGCAGCGCCAGCCAGCACCGCGAAGCTGCCCGCCAAGCCGCCGATCACGATATTGAGCCAACTGCGCCGTTTCAACCAAACGGTATAAACCACGGCGTAAAAGAATGCGCCGAGAAAGACGAAGAAAGCCGCCAGGGGATTCAAGACATGCCAGGCAGTGGCTACCGCGCCAAACAGCAACAGCCCGATCAGCACCAGCCAAGCCGGTGAATGACGCAGCGTCCCGCTTGGAAAAGCGCGATTGCGGGTACGCAGCATCAAGCGATCCGTCTCGTATTCGAAATACTGGTTGAAGGCGCCCGAACTCGCCGAAGAGATCAGTACCGACAAGGAGAGCACCACGAATTGCCACACAGTCAGTGACTGGCCGGGCGTGATGGCATAGCCGGCGAGTGCCGTGATCATGATGAAAAACGCAATGCGCAACTTGAACAGCCCCAGCAGGATGCGGACGCGTGCGCGAGGTGTCGCAGTGTCATGAGACGGGGAGAGGGTGCGCTGGGTCGAACCCATGCCGGTCTTCCTTCGTTGATGCTTGGGCTAAATTGTCGTTGTCGGAGTCATGGCCCCGGTTTCGCCCGACGGGGCACCTTGACCGACCATGCCGCATGATATCAGGTCAGGCGCGATTTCCGAACCGGCTCAGTTGCCTCGGGCAGGGCAATCGCATGAATCTTATACAAGACCGAGGAGTTGAGCACGGTAGTTGTCTGAGGTAGCGGCGATGAGGCGGCGCACCTTGAGGCCGCCCTTGCGCTTGACCGGAGCAAGGCGAATGAGATTCAAGGCGATATGACGGAGCACGGCGAAGTTGTGCGCTGCGTGACCGGTGCGGGCTCGCATCTGGTCATCGCCGAAGACGACATCCATGCACCAGTGCAGGCTGTTCTCCACCCGCCAATGCTGGCGGACCGCGTGATTCAGTCGAGCTGCGTTTGCCGGCAGACTGGAAATGTAGAGGCGATGCTCAAGCGTCGTTTTGCCCTTGATCGTGCGCTCCGATGCAATGACGGCAAACGACTTTATGTCCGGCCAGCGGTCGGGGGCGTGCAGGCAATCGATTTGGTCGAAGGCGTAACAGCGACGCACCTCCAGCCGGCCGTGATCTTTCTCCACGACCTCGTCAAACTGATGGGGCGTCTTATCCGTAGCCGATTGAAACGCGACGAAGAAGTCCTGTACCGAGTCGGCCAGCTTGGGTTGGTTGTCTTTCACAGACAAAATATAGTCGGCACCGCGATCCCGGATGGCTTGGGCAATGTTGGGCTGGGTGCCCATGGCGTCGATGGTGACGATGCACTCCTCCAGTGCCAGGGTGGCAAGCAATTCCGGAATGGCGGTTTTCTCGTTCGACTTCTCGGCTGTCGCCCGCTGTCCCAGCACCAGCCCCGCTCCGGCGGCAAAGGCGCTCACCAGGTGCAACGGTGTCGCATCGACTTTGCCCGATCGCCGACTCGTCTTGCCATCAATGGCTACAACTTCATCCTTACCCAGCGCCGGCAGCAGACCACTCACCCAGCGACGAAAGGCCGCTGCAAATGCCTCGGCATCAAGCGCTGCAAAGACACGGCCAAACGTATCGTGCGACGGGATGCCGTTCTCCAACTTGAGATATCTTTGCAGCCAGTCCAATTTCTCGTTCGCCCATTCTTCGATTTCAACGAAATCGTCCGCCCCAACCAATACCGCGCAGACCGCCACGACCAGCATCTCTACCAGATCGTGCTCGACCTTCTTCACCTGCCGCGGATCGTTCAGACCAACAAAAACCTCCGCCAGCCGCACTTTGCCTTCTGTCTCCATGGGCCACCCCAAAAAGACAGGAAACTACACAAATCAAGCCCCTGTGAACAGCCCCCTTGCAACCCAATGATCGTAAACAACTATTCCGGGCGTCTACGACATTGGCATTCATGCGATTGCCTTG
>JBAYVV010000244.1:0-5129 GCA_041674465.1 Sterolibacterium sp. | reverse complement strand
CGGCAAGCTGGTCGGGGCTGGCAAACGGCTGATTACCGGCGAGTCACTGTTTATCACGGTTTATACGCACCACGGCCAGGGTAGGAAGCGTGTCGCCTTTGCTGCGCCCTATAGCGGCAAGATTGTTCCTTTTGACCTAAAAAATTATGGCGGCACAATGATTTGCCAGAAGGACGCATTCCTATGCGCCGCAAAGGGCGTTTCACTCGGGATTGCCTTTCAGAAGAAGCTTGGCGCCGGTTTCTTCGGGGGCGAGGGCTTTATCATGCAGAAACTTGAAGGCGACGGCATGGCTTTTGCACACGCCGGCGGAACCGTGACTGAACGCAATCTGGCGCCCGGTGAGGTGTTGCGTGTAGATACCGGTTGCGTAGTGGCCTACACGCCAAACGTGGATTTTGACATTCAGTTTGTCGGCAGCATCAAGACCACGCTGTTCGGTGGAGAAGGACTGTTCTTTGCCGTGTTGCGCGGCCCGGGTAGGGTTTGGATACAGTCCTTGCCGTTCGCTCGTCTGGCATCACGCATTTTCGCAGCGGCACCTGTGAGCAAGGGTGGCGGTGGCAAAGGTGGCGAGCAAGGTAGTGTTCTCGGCAATATTTTTATCGGTAACGACTGAACCCGAACCTTCCCAGATTGCCAAGGAGAAGCTAATTCAGAAAATCTTCTTTTGTCCTGTGCCGATCTCTCGATAATTAATCACATATTTGCCGGGTATACCCGTGCGTCTACCAAGTACATTCAGCACCGCATTGAGGGAGGCAGCGTTGGAGCCTGTGGCAGTTGCTTCTCCATTGAAACGCAAGCCACGGGCAGAAATATCACCGGTGCCATTGATTTGAAGGCGACCGCGGAGAGTAAAGAGATCGACTCGCAACGTTTGGCCTTCGCCGACCAAGCGAAATCGATAGTCGCCAAGTGCTTTACCAGGGACTTCGGCGACTTCGGCGTTATTCCACAGCAGTTCAATTTCTCCCAGGCAAGCGTAAGTATGCCAAACACAGCGGAAGGCATTACTGCGCAGACGTAGATTCCCCCCCCAACCATACCGCCCTAGAGCGCCAGGTAGCAGCGCAAGAATCATCGGCGCTGGTAGAGTGGCATCTAGCTGTTCTAAGGATAAGCCCTTAGCTGTGGCAGCAATCAGCGAACTGCCCTGACCAAAAGTGGTAGCGACACCAATGCGACCTCGCCAGAGATCTCCCCAGCGTAGCTGCCAGCGAATATTCTTGACGATATTCCAAGAAGCACTGTCTCCAGAGCGTGCCAGGAGCATACCACTGCCATTCCAAACACTACCTTCGGCACTGGCCAGACGCCAGTGACCGCTGCTGGCGCGTTCTACCCATGGCGACAGCGCTGATGCCGGCCAGAGAATGACTATCGCCAGCAGAAAACACAGGATGAAAAAAGCAAACCCAACTAGCCGCAAGCGCATATTAATTTCCCGAACTCATCGAAGACACTCTGCCGAGTTCAAGGCCACCGTTGTCCGATCGATGCCTCCCGTGTTTAGAGAAAGGTCCATTGTCCCAATCGGAAGATCATATCATCAAGGTGCGGAGTGGGAGCGAATTTGGCGATGCTTGTTAACGAGGCCATCCCCCACAGTCGGATTTCGATCATGCCGGCTTTATCGGCAAGGTTGGGGCAGTTTTGTACCGCGGACCGGGTCAGAACCGAAACGGCGCCTCCTTCTCCAGCCGTTCAATGATTATACGGGCGTGTTCCAGAAACTGCGCACGCTGTGCTTTGGCAATCGGCTTGCCGGGCAAAAATCTCTCGCTTAACGGGTTAACGAAAGTTCCGTTGTGCGACACGCGGTAATCAAGGTGCGGTCCGGTGGAAAGCCCGGTTGAACCGACGTACCCGATCACCTGCTTCTGGCCGACGCGAACGCCGCGCCGCATGCCGCGTGCGACACGCGACAAATGGTTGTAATAGGTCTTATAACCGCTGCGATGGCCCAACAAAACCTGAATGCCGTTGCCGCCATTGCGGCGTGCAAACTGCACGACGCCTTCGGCAACCGCCCATACCGGTGTTCCTATTGGCGCTGCATAGTCAATCGCAAGGTGCGGGCGCACGCCGCCGAGTACCGGATGCGGCCGGCGGTGCGTGAAGCCGGAACTGATGCGCGTGAATTGCAGCGGCGAACGTAGGAAGACCTTCTTGAGCGAGCGCCCCTGTGGATCGAAGTAAGCAAAGTGGTTCCGGCCTTGGAAGCCGATGCCGGTCAGCATCTGTCCATCACTCAGGTATTGTGCGGCGAGAATGCGCCCATGGTCGACGAGAATTCCGTCCGCATAGCGCATCTCCACCAACAGTCGAAAAATATCCCCCTCACGTGTATCGGCAGCGAAGTCGAACTCGGATTCGAAAATCTGCACGAAATCGAACAGCGCTTTCGGCGTAAGAGCGCCATCTTCAACGGCATCCCATAACGAGTGCCGCACTTTGCCCTGCCGAACTTCAATACGCACTTCGGGCTTGACCTCGATGCGATCGGTTTTCCATCCGCTGCCGCTGTCGGTGACCTCGAAGCGCACCCATGGGCTCGGCGCGTACGCGAGCCTCGTTAGACGACCTTCTGCGTCGCGCATCAAATGAAGTTGGTCGCCCGGACGCACCTGCCGCAGGTTTGCGCCGGCCGTGCGTAACGTGCCGACAATTTCATGCGCAGTGATCGACGGTATGTCATTCCGCAGCAGCGAGGCCACGAAAGTGTCTCGCTTGCGAATCTCAAGTATTTCGGTGTGCGGGGTGGGGGACTCGACGGGCGGGTCCGATTCGAGCATGGCAACTTCAGGTGATGCCCTTTCCGGTGCATGGACTGGCCATACTTCCCTGCCCAGAAGTACAATCGATGCGCTAAGGGCCAGCGCGTAGAGGGATAGGGTAAAGAACTTGTAAGTCATTGCTTGCAACAGTTCGCGCAAGAGCGCGATATGGCCAGATTCTTTAAGTTATCCATGCCCTCCATTATCGTCTTAGCAACACACTTCAAAACCCGGAAAAGATGTACTATTTAGCCCCTTCCTTTGGAGGCCACTGCCATAATAATCCAGAAGATCGCCTAATTCCGCATCAGTTGCTGCGCTAAGAGTGCCAAGAATAAACCAGTCTTCCCAGAGAGCGATCCAATCGAGACGCAGTTGCGCAATATCTGGGGGCTGTTGAGTCGCCTTGCTTGGGACTTGGGGATGCCAGCCGAGCAGCGCCAGCATAGTTAGTAGACATCAGTGTTTCTGCAACGAACCGGCAGATAGGTTCCCTGCGCCGCGCACTTGGCTGGCCAAATCGTTTATCCTATATCGATGACATCCACAGTACGCACGCGCACCGCAAAATCCGACGCCAAAAAGCAGACCGTTGATCCGGCCATGGAAGCATTGCAGCATTTCAGACTTATCTTCAAGTCGGTTAAAAAGCATTTTCAGTGGGTCGAACAACAGACCGGCGTCAATGGTGCCCAACTGTGGGCTCTGGCTGCGGTTGTCGAGAAACCTGGACTGAAGGTAAACGATCTGGCCAAAGCGCTGGCGATCCACCATTCCACTACAAGCAATCTTATTGACAAGTTGATGAAGCAGAGACTGCTACGCAAGGAGCGTAGCGATGAAGACCAGCGTATCGTCCGCCTGTTTCCCGAGCCGAAAGGAATTCTCCTGGTAAAGCGTGCTCCCAAGCCACTTCGGGGTGTGCTTCCGGATGCACTGAGCCGAACACCAGCATCTGATTTGGCTCACCTGAACGCACTATTGTCCGGTTTGGAACGCAATATGAAAGTTCGCGACTCGACCGGCAAGACAACTCCACTTGCCGATATCTGAATTGATTGCGAAATTTGGAAGTATTCTGGAACCTCTGGATTAGTTTCTGCTTGACTCGTAACGAATTGCAACGCGCCGATACGACTCGTGGCAAATCTCAGTTTGGCACCGCACGCTGGGAGATTTTTCGTGTCCGTAGTTGATGATTCGGATTTGCGACGGCGATACCTTGAGCGACAACAATTTGTCCCGAACTGTCCGTGCGCGCAATTCGCCCAAAGCGACACTGTAAGAACTGCTTGCAAAATCGTCTGCATAGCCGTACAGAGTAACCGTCAGAATCGGTTTGGCTCGCAATCGCTCAGCATGTCGTCTTATCCAATCCACAGCAGAGTTTGTCAATTTTGCCGAGCCATAGGCAAAGTAGATGCTGTTTGCATTGCTGGCGCGCAGCAAGGTGCCCTCAGTTAAAGCGGGTGCTTCGGGCAAATCACCATCTGATTCAGGTTCCACGATGGACTCTTTGCCCGTATTTTTCTCCTCGTAATTGGGACCGGGGGACGCGCCCCCCGCTGATTTTTCGGAGTTGGGTTGGGTTGATGGCGGTTGCTGCTGTATTTCCGTCGCTCTCTTGAGTAGATCAGCGTTCTCCGCTGTCTGAATGGTAGCGCCAAAACTGAGGGTGGGCGTGGCTAGAACAATGAGGGTGGTAAGAATATGCGCTGTAGTCTTTGCATTGAAGACTGCATACGCGGAGCGGCAACACTGTCTGCTGAGGTCAAATGGAAACTCAATTTCAAAACTACCAGCCATATAGTCAAAGTCCTGTGTTAGCCTCATTCAGCTAGGGCGCAAGCAGATTGAGTGCGCAGAGCGAAAGCCATGTGAAATCACGTTGCGCAGTATGTTTGTGCCCTAGGGATAAGGTGCTGAAGGCAGCCTTGGAATGACAGCGTGAAGCGGATATAAACCGAGACGCACTCGCAACACGCGCTTGCGCCACGCGCTATTGCCATGATGAAGTTATCATGATATGTTTGTACAAACGCTATTCTACCCAAAGGAGAATCTATGAACAAATTAATATCGTTGGTAATTGCTTGTGCGGTATTGACCGCCTGTTCATCCACGGTAAAGAAGGCCGAGGAGACAACACCGATGCAACCGGCGCAAGTCGCCAAACCAGCACCAGCCGCAACCTCTCCGGCGCCTCCCGCCGAAAGCGAGGTGGCAAAGCAAGCGCGCCTAATACAGGAACTGTCGAAGAAGAGCGTCTACTTCGACTATGATGAGTTCATCATCAAGCCGCAATTCCAGGATGTGATTCAGCAGCAAGCGGCCTTCATCAAGAAATCG
>JBAYVV010000243.1:0-5152 GCA_041674465.1 Sterolibacterium sp. | reverse complement strand
TCGGCGCCCTTGTCGACCAGTTGGCGAATCTTGCCGCGCAGATCGTCTTCGTCCAGGGCGAGAAAGATGTCGCCGGCGAAATCGATGCGCTCGCGCACTTCCAGGATCATCGGAATCGGAATGATCGGATCGGGCCGGTGGGCGTTGGGCACATCGACCTGCTCCTTGTGCGACAGGCCTGCGCCATAGCCGCGCGCCCGTGCCAGCGGCACCGAACTGCGAAAGCCCATGGTGGTCAGGAGACCCAGGCGCGGACCCTTGCGCTCGATCAGCGCATTGGTCCCGAGCGTGGTGGCGTAGCGCACCGAATCCACCTGGGAGAGCAGTTCATGCATCGATACACCAAGTTCATCGCAGGCGTTCTGCAAGGCCTCGTTGAAGCCCAGCGCCAGATTCTGGTAGGTCGTCAGCGCCTTGCTCTGGAGGAATTTCCCGCCCCAGGCGACGAAGCAGTCGGTGAACGTGCCGCCGATATCTACGGATACCCGTTTCATGGTTGTCTCATCCCCCAATCAATGGCTGTGGCCGGCATGCGAATGCGATTTGCGCTTGGGCGCTTCGCCGAGGGTCGGTTCGACCACTTCTTCGCGGTCCTTCCACTGCGCCTTGAGCGCATCGATATCGAACTCGATGTCGTGCAGGGGCGGGTGGCCGGGCGGCAGGTATTCGGTTTCCATCATGGTGCCGCACTTGGGGCAGTAGTACTCGAGGATGCGGCACCAGTCCGGGTTGGGCGAATAGGTGTGCTTGTAGCGAGTAGGGTCGAGCAACGGCTTGTGGATTTCACGCGGGTCGCGGTTGTACACCAGCAGGCCACGCTTGTAGTTGTCGCGTGCGGAAATCAGTTCCACGCCGCAGTGGCGGCATTCCCAAAGCTCGGTGTCGAGATTGATCCGCAGGTTTTCGGTGACAAGGACTTTCATGTTTTGCCTCGTGGGTCGTGATGGGGTGATGGGAGAGGAGAGGATTTAGGCGCGGGTCAGCAGGATGTCGCCCGAGTCGCTGAACTCGAAGCGCCAGCCCGGATCGATGCGGCAGGTATAGTAGGCTTCCTCAAGTACCGCCAGCCCTTGCGCGGTGGCGCCGCTGCCTTGCTCCTCGGCCTGGTAGAGCGGCGCTTCGGAGAATTGTCCCGCATGCAGGATGCGCCGTTGTTTCTTGCTGGCAGCCGGCGTGCTCTTTGCCCCAAAGTGCCCGTGCAGTTTCGGTCGTGCGATTGGTCGGGTCACCGACAAAGCGACCGAGAGCTGCGCGCCGGCCGGCAGGTTTGCGGGAAGACCGCCATTGCCCAGAGGCAGCGTGTTGTCGCCGCCGGCATGGCTGATCTGCAACGTTTTTACGACCACGCATTCTTGCCATTCGAAGCCTTCGGCAAACATGCCGCGCTGCGCCCTTTGCTGCAGTTCTGCGATGCAGGCTTGCAGCGCCTGGTCGGTCGCCGTCTGCAGGGGCAGTTCATAGCGGTGGCCGATGTCGGAGAAGCCCACGCCGAATGCCGAAAACACCGCAGCCAGACCAGGGATCAGCACCCGCGTGATGCCGGCCGCTTCGGCCACGGCACAGACCACGAAGGGTCCGGCGCCGCCAAAGGCTGCCAGGGTGGTCTCCGGGGTAATCTGCGTGAATTCCTTGAGACTCTCGGCAACCTTCTTGACCCAGGCCTGCTCCATGGCGGCGACGGCGGCATCCTGGGAGAGTTTCAACGGTTCGGCGACATTCTTGGCGACCGCGGCGGCTGCGCGCTGCGGGTCGATTTTCATTTCACCGCCAAAATACGAAGCGGGATCGAGCAAACCGCTCAGCAGAAAGGCATCGGTGATGGTGGCCAGGGTACCGCCCAGGCCGAAGCAGGCCGGGCCCGGTGCGCTGCCGACGCTTTGCGGGCCGACTGCGATCTGTCCGTCCTGCACCTTGATGATCGAGCTGCCGCCGACACCGACGCTGACCACGTCGGCCAGCGGGAAGGAAACTTCCACGCCTTCGACATGGCCGCGCAGATGTGTACGTACCTTGCCATCCTTGACTTCGCCGATGTCGGTGGTGGTGCCGCCAATGTCCATCGACAGCAAGTGCTTGAAGCTGTAATGGACGGCGATGGCCTTGGCCCCTTCCATGCCGCCGCGCGGACCCGAACTGTAGGTCTTGATCGCGATGGTTTTCGCCACGCGCGCCGATTCGCCGTCATTGCGGAAGATCAGCAGCGGGTTCTTGGCCTTGAAGGTGCGCAGCTTGTGCTCGGCGTTGTAGAGGAAGTGTTCCATCGCCGGGTGCAGGAAAGCATTGAATATCGTGGTCCAGCCGCGCCGCACGTCGTTCTCGTCCTCCACCACTTCGTGCGAGTAGAGAATCGGTACGGCGCCCAGCAGATGCTGGGGAAACTTGCGCAGCATGACGCTGCGGAGACGTTGTTCCTGTTGTGTGCGCTCGGCGCCGCCATGGATCACGACGATGCGGCTGGCGCCGGCGGAGGCCAGCTGGTTGACCGTCTTGACCGCGGCGACCTCGAACATGTCTCCGGCGAGATTCGCATCGAGCTGGGCGTAGCGCTTGCTGACCAGCACATCAAAGAGTTCGGCATCGTGGGGGTTGGCACGGAATTTTGTCGCCGCCAGATCCCCGGAGAAGATGATGCCCATCCGCGGTCCCTTGCGTTCGACCAGGGCGTTGGTGCCCTGGGTCGAGGAGTAACGGATATGGTCGGTGGTCAGCAACAGGGAAGTGAGGTCTTCCTTGCCGTATAAAACCCTGGAGGCCTTGACCAGGCCGTCGATGAAACAGCGTGAAAGGTCGTGCGGCGTTGTCAGCGTTTTGACGCGATGCACATTGGCGCCGTCGACGACGCAAATATCGGTCAAGGTGCCGCCATTATCGATATTGATTAGCATGCCCATGTGTTGAGTACCCCGGGATAAGAAATATTTCTGCTTGATCGTCAAGCAAGTTCAGGCACATCTGCTGCAACCCGTTCTTTCGTTCGTAATGCACAGCATCGCCGGATAGCAGTCGGGAAGTATAGAGGTTGAATCCCGTTCCCAAGCCACCCTTTACGGGTGGCAAGCGGGTAGTGAGTCAAACGGGTGGTGAGTCAAGCGGCGGAAAATCAGGGATTCCACATGCAAGGGGAACCCGCAACTCATTCAATTCCGGCCGGATTATTGAGGGGCCTCACCCCGGCTACAGTCATCCAGGAGGAAAAGTGGTGGGAGATCGCCTGTTCTGGATTGAGTGGCAGTTCCAAAAAATTTCACGGGTCTTTTCGAACCTCACATGTGTCCCATTTGGTTGATTCCGTGAGCGAGACCGTCCAGTGAAATGACCAGGATAAGTCACCCCTGTCCATGAGGTAAAATATTGCTTGAACCAATTACCGCAAGAAGATTCACATGAGACATGCTTGCTGACATTCCCGACACCAAGTCCATCCTGTACGTCCGATTGCCCTGCTGGAAGATTTATCCGGGTGGGGTGATTTACGTCGCAGACTACATTCACAAGCAACGCCACCACATCGCCCAGCATCTGCTCGACTTGGCCCTGGTTGCACCGGGCCAGCGCAAGCGCGTTTTACGGGACAGACTCATTGAACTTCGGCCGGATCTGGTTGCCTTTTCCTGGCGCAATATGCAATCCTTTGGTCCGCATCCCGAGGACGATGCATTAGACGTGGTGATGAAATTCGACCACTCGCCCAAGCTGTGGGAACGTCTCAAGTCAGCCAAGGATGCAGTGCGCATCATCGCTGACTATGTGTTCAGCCGACTGCGCAATTTTGGCTACATGAAAATGGCGCGGCGCTTGCTGCCACAAACGCGCATTGTCGTGGGCGGCACTGCAGTTTCGATATTTGGCAAGCATGTTGTGACCAAATGCCCCAACGACACCGTAGTGGTCATCGGCGAAGGCGAGGATGCCATGCTGGCCATTGTCGACGGTATGACGGCCCCCAAAGGCGAGTATTACTACAAGGATAAGTCAGGCACGGTCACGCACAGGATGCGTAGCGAGGATTTCGATCTGCGTCAGTTGACGGCCGTAGACTTTTCCTACGTGGAATCCATCTTCCCCTCATTCCACGAGTATCTCGGCGACGACATCGGGGTACACACCAAGCGTGGCTGTCCCTTCCAGTGCCACTTCTGCCTCTACAACCAGATCGAGGGGGCGCGCCAACGCTATCGGGAACCGGCAGAGATCGGCAAGGAAATCGAGATGCTCAACAAGCGTTATGGCGTCAAGCGAATCTGGTTCACCGATGCGCAGTTCTGTTCTACTCGACGCAGCATGGAGCATGTCGAGCAAGTATTGGACGAGATGCTGACAAGGCAGACGCAGGTCAGTTGGTCCGGCTACCTGCGATTGAATTACCTGACTCCATCAATCGCTCGCAAGATGCTCGCCTCAGGCATGTGCAGCGTTGACCTGTCATTTACCGGTTCGCAGGAAGTGATCGATCAACTGACCCTCGGCTATTCTCTCGACCAGCAGATGGAAGCCTTTCGCATGCTCAAAGCGCAGGGCCACGACAAGCAGAAAGTGAAGCTTTACATACCGCTGAATGCCCCCGGCGAGACCATAGAGACGCTGCGCCGGACCGTCGACAAGGTCAAGGAAATCTATACGCTTTTCGGGCGCGATCAGGTGTTGCCGTTTATTTTCTTCATCGGCATTCAGCCGGGTACGCCAGTTGAAAAGCTGCTTATCGAACGTGGCTACCTGCCGCCGAATTACAACCCACTGACACTGAACCCATTCACGATCAAGAAGCTCCTTTACAATCCAAAACCATTGGGAAAACTCATAGGTCGCGCCTATCTCGAAGCGGTAGAGTCGCTTGATCCTTCCAGTGAATATATCGGCCGGCTGACGCTGGATATCATCGAGCGAAATCTGCCGAGACCAGCAGGGCTTGCTTCTGCATCCACAATGAACGCGTGACCTGCCGTTTCCTGGGGGCTCCCACTTCCCGAGCCATCAATCGACGATCAGGCCATGACGCCGCGCGCACTGCACGGCGTCAAAGCGGCTGGACGTGCCGAGTTTGCTGTAGAGATTCTTGAGATGCCACTTGACCGTATCCACCGATACATTGAGGGTGTGGGCAATCCGCTTGTTCGGCATGCCGCGCGAGAGCAGGTTGAGTATTTCGCGCTCG
>JBAYVV010000242.1:0-5167 GCA_041674465.1 Sterolibacterium sp. | reverse complement strand
GGAGATCGGCGCGCATTCCTCGATCTGCACCAGATCGCCGGTCTTTGCCTGATTTGTCTCGGCATGGGCGTGATATTTCTTGGTGCGAAGCATCATCTTGCCGATGACGGGATGCTTGACATGGCGCTCTACCAGCACAGTCACGGTTTTTTGTGCTTTGTCGCTGACTACCCGACCGGTCAAGGTGCGTTGTACTTTATTTTCGGTCTGGCTCATTTGGCAGCGCCTTTCTCGCACAGGATGGTTTTGACGCGCGCGATATCCTTGCGTACTTTGCCGATCTGGCTATGGTTGGTGAGTTGCTGGGTTGCCGCCTGCATGCGCAGGCTGAACTGAGCCTTGCGCAAATCAAGCAATTCCTTGTTCAACTCGGCGGTGTCCTTTGCCCTCAATTCAATCGGTTTCATGATTACCTCAATTGACGCGTCACAAATGTCGTTTCGATCGGCAGTTTGGCTGCTGCCAGACGGAATGCCTCGCGCGCCAATGTTTCGTCCACGCCGTCCATTTCGTACAGCACCTTGCCGGGACGGATTTCGGCCACCCAGTACTCGGGATTGCCTTTACCGTTGCCCATGCGGACTTCAAGCGGTTTCTTGGAAATTGGCTTGTCCGGGAAAATCCGGATCCAGATACGGCCGCCGCGTTTGATGTGACGGGTCATGGCGCGCCGTGCCGACTCAATCTGGCGTGCTGTCAGGCGACCACGTCCGACGGCCTTGAGGCCAAATTCGCCGAAACTGACCTTGGCCCCACGGGTGGCAACGCCAGTATTGCGACCTTTGTGTTGTTTGCGATACTTTGTGCGAACAGGTTGCAGCATGGCTTACTCCTTGGCGTCCTTGGTTGCTGCATCGTCAGTCTTGACTGTGGCAGGTTTGCGCACCCGCTTGACCGGCGGTTTGACTGCCGCAGCATCGTCCTTGGCCGGTGCGTTATTGCCGCCTTCAACTTTTTCAGCAGACTCGGTTTTCGTATCCGTTGCTTTTCGCGCGGTGCGCTTGACAACTGCGGCGGGTTTTGACGGATCGGTTTCGCTGTTGCGCGCCGGCTCAGTAATTCTCGGTGGTGCCCTGCGTGTTGCACCACGCTTCTGCTCATCGGGCGCACTCTCAGGAGCAACCGCAACGGCGTCCTGTTTGTTCGCCATCTCGCCTTTGAACACCCAGACTTTGACGCCGATAATGCCGTAAGTTGTTTTTGCTTCCGATGTACCGTAATCGATATCGGCGCGCAGGGTGTGAAGCGGCACACGGCCTTCACGATACCATTCGCGGCGGGCGATTTCCGCGCCGTTGAGGCGACCGGAACTCATGATCTTGATGCCCTGAGCACCGAGACGCATGGCATTTTGCATGGCGCGCTTCATGGCACGGCGGAACATGATACGTTTTTCGAGCTGCTGGGCAATGGAATCGGCAATCAGTTGGGCATCGGTTTCCGGCTTGCGAATTTCCTCGATGTTCACATGCACCTGACCACCCAGAATTTTCTGCAGATCAGACTTGAGATGCTCGATGTCCTCGCCCTTTTTACCGATAACCACGCCGGGGCGGGCGCTGAACACTGTGATGCGTGCATTCTTGGCCGGACGCTCAATCACAACGCGGCCAACCGAGGCGTGCGCGAGTTTCTTGGCCAGGTATTCCCGTACCTTGATGTCTTCATTCAGCATTACGGGAAAGTTCTTGCTGTTGGCAAACCAGCGCGAACTCCAGTTGCGAGTGACCGCCAGACGGAAACCAATCGGATGAATCTTCTGTCCCATAGCTTTTCCTTAGTCCCCGACCGTCACGTAAATGTGGCTGGTTTGTTTGAGAATGTGGTTGCCGCGACCTTTGGCACGTGCGGTGAAGCGCCGCAGGACGGACGCCTTTTCGACGTGGATCGTTTTCACAGTGAGTGCATCAATGTCGGCGCCATCGTTGTGCTCGGCATTGGCGATAGCGGACTCAAGCACTTTCTTGATAATAGTGGCGCCCTTTTTGGGACAGAACGCAAGGATATTGAGGGCCTGGTCGACCGACTTGCCACGCACCAAGTCGGCGACCAGCCGACCTTTTTGCGCCGACAGGCGGACATCGCGCAGAATTGCATTGGTTTCCATAGTCACTCCTTACTTCTTCACCGCGGCTTTCTTGCCGGCGGTGTGACCCTTGAAGGTCCTGGTGAGCGCAAATTCGCCAAGCTTGTGTCCGACCATGTTTTCCGAAACATATACCGGAATGTGCTGCTTGCCGTTATGCACGGCAATGGTCAAACCAACGAGGTCGGGCAGGATGGTGGAACGACGTGACCAGGTCTTGATCGGACGCTTGTCGCTGGTACCACGCACTGCATCCACTTTCTTGAGCAAATGGGCATCGATGAAGGGGCCCTTTTTAAGCGAACGTGTCATTTATCACCTCTTGTTTCTTGGCCGGCGCGCAACAATCATTGCGCTCGTGCGCTTGTTGCGGCGAGTGCGGTAACCCTTGGTCTTGGTACCCCAGGGGCTGACAGGATGCATCCCGGCGGCAGTTTTGCCTTCACCACCGCCATGCGGGTGGTCGACCGGGTTCATCACCACGCCGCGCACGGTCGGGCGGATGCCGCGCCAGCGAGTGGCGCCGGCTTTGCCGATGGAGCGCAGGCTGTTTTCTTCGTTGCCGACTTCGCCGATCGTGGCGCGACATTCGACATGAACGCGGCGGATTTCGCCGGAACGCAGCCGCAACTGGGCATAAACCCCTTCACGCGCCATGAGCTGGACCGAGGTGCCAGCAGCGCGGGCGATCTGGGCGCCCTTACCAGGAAGCATCTCGATGCAGTGTATGGTGGTGCCGACAGGGATATTGCGGATCGGCAACGTGTTGCCTGGCTTGATGGGCGCTTCCGATCCGCTGATCAGCTGTGCCCCCACCGCCACGCCTTTCGGCGCGATGATGTAGCGGCGCTCGCCATCGGCATAGCAGAGCAGGGCCAGATTGGCGCTGCGGTTGGGGTCGTATTCGAGACGCTCGACCTTGGCGACGATACCGTCCTTGTCACGGCGGAAATCGACGACGCGATAGTGCTGTTTGTGGCCGCCACCCTGATGACGCACCGTGATGTGGCCGTGGTTGTTGCGACCAGCCTTGCTGTGTTTGGGCTCGAGCAGCGCGGTGTGCGGCTTGCCTTTGTGCAGGTCTGGATTGACCAGTTTAACGAGCGAGCGTCGGCCAGGCGATGTCGGCTTGACTTTAACGAGAGCCATTAAACAGTCCCTCCTTCATTGAAATTGATCTCCTGACCAGGCTTGAGGCAGACAAACGCTTTTTTGGCGTCGCTACGGCGACCCATGAAACGCCCGAATCTTTTTGCCTTGCCCTTCTGGTTGGCCACTTGCACCGAATCCACCTGCACCTTGAACATGAGTTCAACCGCAGCCTTGATTTCAGGCTTGGTGGCATCGCTTGCGACAAAGAACACCACCTGCTCGTTCTTGTCTGCGACGAATGTGGCTTTTTCCGAGATCTGCGGCGCCAGCAGTATCTGCATCAGGCGCTCTTGATTAAACTGTTGGCTCATCCCAGTGTCTCCTCGAATTTGGCCACGGCGCTCTTGGTGAGCAATACCTTGGGAAACCGGATCAACGACAGGGGGTCGGTTTCGGAAACTTCCAGCACCAGAACCCTGGGCAGGTTGCGCGACGCCAGATAGAGGTTCTCTTCAAGTGCCGCAGTGACCAGCAAAACCGAGTCAAGGCCCATACCCTTGAGCTTCTGAGCGAGGGCTTTGGTTTTCGGGGTTTCAAAGCTGAAATCCTCAATCACCATCAAGCGGTCTTCGCGAGCCAGCTGCGAAAGAATCGCCGCCAGTCCAGCGCGATACATCTTGCGATTGACTTTATGGCTGAAATTTTCATCCGGCGAGTTGGGGAAGATGCGTCCGCCCCCACGCCACAACGGGCTGGACGTCATGCCGGCGCGAGCGCGTCCTGTGCCTTTCTGACGGAATGGCTTCTTGGTGCTGTGATGCACCTGCTCGCGATCCTTCTGGGCGCGATTGCCGGAGCGGGCGTTGGCCTGATACGCAACCACCACTTGATGCACCAGGGCTTCGTTGTAATCGCGCCCGAAAAGCGCATCGGAGGCGTTCAACGTGGCTGCCTGCGCGCCGGTTTCATTGATCAGTTTAAGTTCCATTACGCTCCCCTCACGGCAGGGCGTACAACCACGTCGCCACCTTTGGAACCCGGAACCGCACCCTTGACCAGCAGCAATTGGCGGGCTTCATCGACGCGTACCACCTCCAGATTCTGCTGGGTGCGGCGCACGTCGCCATAATGACCCGCCATGCGCTTGCCCGGGAAAACACGCCCCGGATCCTGCGCCATGCCGATCGAACCGGCCGAGTTATGCGACACCGAGTTGCCGTGCGAAGCGCGGTTGGATGAAAAATGGTAACGCTTGATCGCGCCCGTGAACCCCTTGCCGATCGAAGTACCGCTAACGTCGACCATCTGCCCGACGCTGAAGATCGAAACGCTGACGAGATCGCCCGGCTTAAGGCCGGCCAACTGTTCCTGCGTGATCCGAAATTCCCTGAAAACCTCGCCGGCTTCTACACCGGCCTTGGCAAGATGTCCGGCAGCTGCTTTATTCACGCGGCTGGCGCGGCGTTTGCCAAAAGTCACCTGCACCGCGGAATAGCCGTCAGTATCGGGAGATTTGATTTGAGTGACGCGGTTATTCGACACATCGAGCACCGTCACCGGGATGGTCGAGCCATCATCGGAAAAAATGCGCGTCATGCCGACTTTGCGCCCTACCAGGCCTAAAGTCATTTCTTGTTTCCTCCAGAGAGGTGCCGACTGCTATTGGTCGGCCATTCACCTTAAGTGCGAGACAAATCCACCAAATATTTCCGGGTCGATTGCCCCGACTCGCTACTTACTGCTTATTGCAACTTAATTTCGACATCCACGCCTGCAGGAAGATCCAGCTTCATCAAGGCATCGACCGTTTTATCGGTCGGGTCGATGATATCCATCAGGCGCAAGTGAGTACGAATTTCAAACTGGTCGCGCGAAGTCTTATTGACGTGCGGAGAACGCAGAATGTTGAAACGCTCGATACGGGTCGGGAGGGGTACTGGACCACGCACCACGGCGCCGGTCCGCTTGGCTGTCTCGACAATTTCAAGG
>JBAYVV010000241.1:0-5206 GCA_041674465.1 Sterolibacterium sp. | reverse complement strand
TGGCACAGAAGGACATCGTGGACGTGGTGCATATGGGACTGGCCGGCGAGGATGTCACGCCGGTACACGACGGCAACGCCAAGTATGAAATTCCGGTGCGCATCACGCTGCCGGCGGAACAACAGAATGTCATCGATCAGGTCTTGAAACTGCGTGTCCGGTCCAGCCAGGGTGCGCTGGTGCCCATTTCGGAACTGACCGAAGTACGCCGGCTGGAACGCGAGCAGGTGATTTATCACAAGGATCTGTTGCCGGTGGTGTATGTCACCGGCGACATGGGCGGCAAACTCGATTCGCCGTTGTACGGCATGTTCGGGGTGCGCGCCAAGATCAAGGACCTGCCGCTCGACCAGGTCAAGGGCGCCGGCGGCACGCTCGGTGAGTATTTCATCCGGCAACCCGGGGACCCCTATGCGGCATATAGCGTCAAGTGGGACGGCGAATGGCAGGTGACCTACGAAACCTTCCGTGACATGGGTATCGCCTACGCCGTCGGCCTGATTCTGATTTACCTGCTGGTGGTGGCCCAGTTCAAGTCCTATCTGGTGCCGCTGATCATCATGGCGCCGATACCGCTCACCATCATCGGCGTAATGCCCGGCCATGCCATGTTCGGCGCGCAGTTTACGGCGACCTCGATGATCGGCATGATCGCGCTGGCCGGGATCATCGTGCGCAACTCGATCCTGCTGGTGGATTTCATCAATCAGCAGGTGGCTGCCGGTGTCGACTTCGCCGAAGCCGTGCTGCAATCTGCCAGCGTGCGCGCCCAGCCGATCCTGCTCACCGGCCTGGCCGCGATGCTCGGCGCGCTGTTCATCCTTGACGATCCGATCTTCAACGGTCTCGCCCTGGCGCTGATTTTCGGCATCCTGGTGTCCACCGTGCTGACGCTGGTCGTGATTCCCGTACTTTACTTCGCTGTCATGAAGAACCGCATTCAACCCCAAGGAGAACAACAATGACTGTTAGCCAACTCATGCGCATTTTTCCCGGCGCCTTCATCATGATTTCCCTCGCCCTGGCCCATTACACCGGCCAGGCAGATTTATCCAGGCTGTCCTGGTTGTGGTTCACCGCCTTCGTCGGCGCCAATCTGTTCCAGAGCGGGTTTACCAGCTTTTGCCTGCTCGAGATCATTCTGAAGAAGATGGGCGTCAAGCAAAGCTGCTGATGGCTAGTTTGGCGCCCCTACCTTGGGGTGCCTCAAGCAGGAGGAGCTGCGAGAAGCATGGGCTGAGCGGAATTCAGCCCGGTTTATAATTGCGCAGTTGCATTATCCATTTGGCCCGGCATGATCCAGCGCTTCGATCAACTCAGTGAAACGGAACTGCGCAAGATCCTGCTGGAGCAGCAGGCGATTCTTGACAATGCCTCCGTAGGCATCCTGTTCTCGCGGGATCGCAGGGTGGCGACATGTAACCTGCGTTGCGCCGAGTTGTTCGGTTACTCACTGACAGAACTGGTCGGTCTGCCGGCTGACCGGCTATTTTCCTCGCATGCAGACTACAACCGGCTCGGCCATACTGCCGGGCCGGCGCTGGCGGCCGGGAGCGGGTTTCATGGCGAGATCCAATTCAGCCGCAGGGACGGCGCGCCTTTCTGGGCGCGCGTTTCGGCCAAGGCCATCGATCCGGAGCGACCGCACGATGGCACCATCTGGATCGTTGCGGACATTTCGGAAGAGCGCGCGGTGCGCGAAGCGCTGTCACAAACCACGCATGAGCAGGAACTGATTTTCAACAATGCGGCGGTTGGCATGATGTTCGCTCGCAACCGCATCGTGCGGCGCTGCAACCGCAAGTTTGAACAGATCTTCGGTTATCCCTCCGGCGAGTTGGTCGGCCAGTCGGTGCTGTTGCTTCATCCGACCGTGCGCGATTACGACGAGTTCGGCAGCCTCGCCTATGGCGCGCTCCAGCGCGGGGAAACCCATATCGGCGAGCAGCGCGCACGGCGCAAGGACGGCAGCATTTTCTGGGTGCGCAGCACCGGTTGCAAGACCGATGCCCTGGGCTCTCCGCTCGATGTCATCTGGATCTTCGAGGATGTCAGCGAGCGCCATCAGGTCGAGGAAGCGCTGGCGCAGGCGCACAGCGAACTGGAACAACGGGTAGTCGAGCGCACCTCGCAGCTGGTTGCAACCAATGAGCAGTTGCAGGCGGAAATTTTCGAACGAATGCAGGCCGAGCAACGCATCTGGCATATCGCGCACCACGATGCCTTGACCGGCCTGCCGAATCGCAGCCTGTTGCTCGACCGGCTGAATCAGGCGCTAACTCAGGCAGGACGTTCAGATCACCGCCTGGCAGTGATGTTCCTTGACCTCGATCGTTTCAAGATCGTCAATGACACGCTCGGTCATCACATTGGCGACCAGTTGCTCAAGCATGTCGCGATGCGACTGCGTGAAGCAGTGCGCGCCGTCGATACCGTCTCGCGTCTCGGTGGCGACGAATTTGTCGTGGTGCTGCATGAAATCCAGGCTCCCGATGATGCCTCGCGGGTGGCGGAAAAAATTCTCGAGGCGATGGTGCCGGTGGTGCTGGTGGAAGGCAATCAACTCCATGCCACGCCCTCCATCGGCATCAGCATTTATCCCGACGACGGCGATGAGGCGTATGCGCTGATGAAGAACGCCGACACCGCCATGTATCACGCCAAAGCCGATGGCCGCAATACTTTCAGGTTTTTCACGGCGAAGATGAACGAGGAGACCCGGCGTTTCTTCGGCTTTGAACAGCGGCTGCGCAATGCACTGTTGCAGCATCAGTTCTTGTTGCATTTCCAGCCGCTTATTGATCACACCCGAATGGTCGTCTGTGGTGTTGAGGCCTTGGTGCGCTGGCAGGATCCCGAACTCGGGTTGACCATGCCGGGCGATTTCATCGCGGTCGCCGAGGAAACCGGCCTGATATTGCAACTCGGCGAAGGGGTGCTGCGCGAAGCCTTGCGCCAGAACGCTGTCTGGCAGGCGCAAGGCTTTCCGGCGTTGCCGGTTTCGGTGAACCTGTCCCCGCGCCAGTTTTACCACAAGGGGCTGGTCGATATGGTCCGTGCCATCCTCAATGAGTCCGGCCAGCCGCCGGAACTGCTCGAACTCGAGGTGACCGAGTCGGCTCTGATGCACGATGCCAATGAGAGCCTGGGCAAATTGCGCCAGCTTGCCGACTTGGGCATCCAGCTGGCCATCGATGACTTCGGGACTGCAAGCACCAGCTTGGCCTACCTGAAGCGGTTTCCCGTACATCGGCTCAAGATCGATCAGAGTTTCGTGCGCGATGTCGCGCATGACCGCGACGATGCAGCAGTTGTCTCCGCCGTCATGGCACTGACCGGGGCGCTCGGCCTGGAGACCTTGGCCGAAGGTGTCGAGACGCAGGAACAATTGGCTTTCTTGCTTGGTTTCGGCTGCCGCCAGTTCCAGGGCTATTTGTTTGCCCACCCTTTGCCGCCGGAGCAGGCGAACGCGATATTTCGGCCCTCCGGATTGACCTGATTTCCGGGCATAATGCCGGTTTTTGACAAGGACAGTCATGAGCCAGATCACTACGGAGAGCGGACTTATCATCGAGGACATCACGGTCGGCAGCGGCCCGGCAGCCGTGGCCGGACAGAGTGTGCAAGTGCATTACACCGGCTGGCTGACGGATGGCACCAAGTTCGATTCGAGCAAGGATCGTAACGAGCCTTTCGAGTTTCCCCTTGGCGGCCATTATGTGATCGCCGGATGGGACGAAGGTGTGCAGGGCATGCTGGTCGGCGGCGCGCGCAAGCTGACCATTCCGCCGCAACTCGGCTATGGCGCGCGTGGCGCCGGCGGTGTAATCCCGCCGAATGCCACACTCGTGTTCGAGATCGAACTGCTCGGCATCAACTGACCGGGGACCAGGCGGTGAATCCTCGCTTGCCTTCGAAACTGCCGCAGGTCGGCACGACGATTTTTACCGTCATGTCGAAGCTTGCCGCGGACTGCGGTGCAATCAACCTGTCGCAGGGTTTCCCCGATTTTTCGGCGCCGCAGCGCCTGTTTGATCTGGTCACGCAGCATATCGCCGCAGGACGCAACCAGTATGCACCGCTGCCCGGTGTGGCGCCGTTGCGCGAGGCCATCGCCGAAAAGGTGGCGACGCTCTACCGGGCCAGCTACGACGTCGACCAGGAGATCACCGTCACTGCCGGAGCGACCCAGGCCATCTTCACGGCCATCGCCGCCTGCGTTCGTCACGGCGATGAAGTCATCGTTTTCGCGCCGGTGTATGACTCCTATGTGCCGGGCATTGAACTCAATGGCGGCAAGGCGCTCTACGCCAACCTGCAGGCCCCCGACTATCTGCCGGACTGGGATGAAGTCGCCTCCCTGATCACTTCGAAGACGCGCATGATCATCATCAACTCACCGCACAATCCGAGCGGTGCAGTCTGGTCGGCGGCCGACCTGGATCGACTGGCGGCTTTGGTGCGCAACACCGATATCATTGTCGTCAGCGACGAAGTGTACGAGCACGTGGTGTTCGACGGCATGCGCCACCATAGTCTCACGGCGCATACAGAGCTGCGCCAGCGCAGCTTTGTGATCTCCAGTTTCGGCAAGACCTATCACATTACCGGCTGGAAAATTGCCTATTGCCTGGCGCCACGCGAACTCATGCAGGAGTTTCGCAAGGCCCACCAGTTTGTGGTGTTCGTGGTGAATCATCCGATGCAACTGGCACTGGCGGATTTCATGCGCGAGCACCCCGAGTTCGCGCGCGACCTGGCGGCGTTCTACCAGGCCAAGCGCGATTTTTTCCGCAGCCAGCTGACTGGTTCGCGTTTTGAATTGCTGCCTTGCCGCGGCACCTACTTCCAACTGGTGCGTTATGGCGCCATCAGTGACGAACCCGACACGGTTTTTGCCCAGCGTATGGCTCGCGAGCATGGCGTCGCGGTGATCCCGGTTTCGGTGTTCTACCCGCAAGAAGAAGTCAACCACGATCACCGCATCGTGCGGTTCTGTTTTGCCAAGAACGAAGAAACACTGGCTGCCGCGGGTGCGCGCTTGCGTGCCGTGTAGCAGAGGCGTAGTTCGCCCGCTGCGACGGGACTAGCGGTGGGGATTTGTCAGGGCAGAATTAATGAGACGCGGGCGCCACCACCGAGGCCGTCGTTGGCCAGTTCCAGCCGGCCATGATGGCCGGAGGGCGTGGCGTGGCGGGCCGCAATC
>JBAYVV010000240.1:0-5214 GCA_041674465.1 Sterolibacterium sp. | reverse complement strand
TGAAGAATGGCTATCCGGTTGGGCAAGCGCTGAACCGTATTTGACGATCATACGCGCCGCTCTCTCCTCATCCCGGAGCGATCAACAATGACCCCCACCCCCTCGCGTGATGAGATGCTGGCGGCAGAAACGCCAGTAAGAGATCATGTCGCGTACTTTTGGCAACTGCTCTCAACCGAGCATGTACGCATTCGTGTCGATTTCCGCCGTGAGATCGGTCATGACGCGCCAGATGGTCCTACGGTCTATTGGGACAGTTCTTCATTTTCGAATGACGTTGCAAAAGCCTTGCTGGCAGAGCGTCTCGCCGTATCGGCATCGGATGGTGATCAGAAACAAACTCCACTCACAAAGCAGGAATTGCCCGGAGCGGATCGTTCCGTGAGTGAGACTGCTGGCGGTGAAGCATGAGGATCGCATACGCAGACCCGCCTTATATCGGATGTGCACACCTGTATCGCGATCAGGATAGCTACGCTGGCGAAGTGGATCACGCCGAACTGATCGGTCGCCTTCAATCCGAATATGACGGTTGGGTTCTTCACGCAGCTGCCACACCGAAGTCCATGGCCGTCCTTGCTCCGCTGGTCGAGAGCATTGAAGGCGCGCGCTGGATGTCATGGGTGAAGGGCTTTGCCGCGTTCAAGAAGAACGTATCCGTCGCCTATGCGTGGGAGCCGATCATTGTGAAGGCCGCACGAAAGCCGGTCGTCAGCAAGCGCCTAGTGATGAGGGACTGGATTCAGGAAAGCATCACCTTGCGCAAGGGTCTCACCGGCGCAAAGCCAGAGGCGGTCTGCCATTGGGCATTCGAGATGGTGGGGGCTCATCCCGACGATGATCTGCACGACCTGTATCCCGGCACTGGTGCAGTCACCAAGGCGTGGGGGACGTGGCGGGGCAAGTTCACGTTACCGGCGCTGGAGGCTGCGGAATGATCAATCTTTTAAAGAGGATTGCCTATCAGCCAGAAAAGCCAACCATGCTTGGTCCATACTGGTCGGCAATCGGGCATGGCTATCTGCGATTTTGCCCAGACGGATATATCCGCATCACAAGCGCAGGGGAGCAAGCAGTTGCGGAGACGCATTCCAGCGATAGTTCGGAATCTACGCCTCCTGCGGTCTTTTCTGATCCGACCAGCCAACCCCCTGAGAGCGGAGAGCGATGATGGCTATCCTTTTCTGTTCAAAATGCTCGGGCGAAGGCTCGCTCTACACATCCAAATATGGCGGCAACGACCCGGATGTTTGGCGAACAGGCGAATGCGAATCCTGCAACGGAAGCGGAGCACAGGTTTGCGAGGCGCGTGGCTGCGATGAGCCTGCTGTCGGCTTCAATGACGACGGCGAGGCGCTCTGCGAGGACTGCCTAATGGAATGGGCCATGAATTACTCGGAGGATGCGCACCCATGACCACCAGCACCAAGCGCCCGGATGGGGGCGGACTCAAGCGCAATCAGGTTCTCAGCTTTGATGATGGTTTGCTGACCATCAGGATTTCCGGACATGGCGAAGGAAATGGCTGGGGCAGCATCGCCTTCCATGAGCGACAGATCGAGATCGATCCCGACGGCTTCCACACCGCCGAAATCCCGCCATCAGAATTGCGCGCGTTGCGAGACTTCCTAAACAGGGTTTTACCCAACACCCCCACTAACGAAAGCCCCGCTCCACAAGCGGACGAAGATGAAACCGGGGCATGGGCCGACCTGCGAGCGAGCGGCGGGATTTTTCCAGAAGCATATGCCGTCGCACAATCGGAGAACGTCATGACCGAAGACCAGATCAAGCACATGGTGAACCGCTTCCTGATGTGGAAGCTGCCGCGCGACACGTTCAATCCAGATTGCGGTATTAGCTTCGACAAGAAGCCATACAACACACATACCGCACACCCGTCACAGCACGAACCGAGCGGCACGAATCTTTTCGACGCCACGCAAGCCGATGCGATGGTTCGCTACATGATCGACGGACTGCCCACCGCTCCACAATCAGCCCCGGTTTTTAAAGCGTCTCACAATTCCGGTGAGCGTGACCCCTCGGTGACGTTGGGTTGTACCGGGGCTGATACTGCCGCTCCACAACCCCCTGTGGAAGGGTTGAGAGAATGGTTCAATTCGTTTCGTGGTGACCACGGTAAGACCGAATGGGACCAACTGCTTTCGATCCTCGCATCCCCGTCCCTGACTGCGGTGCCGGTCGGTTACATCTCGCCGGAAACACTCGCTGAACTGACAAACAACGCGAACGGCGTCGGTCCGGTCGTTGCGTCGGCAGCGTACTCAACCATTATTCCGCTCTACGCCGCCCCCGCCACTCTCACAGAACAGCCGTCAGAGGCCCCACCATCAGTGCGGGATGTGCGGGAGGCGATCATCCGAGAGTGCGCCTCTATTGCAGCCGATCACACACCGAAGAAGTTTGAAGGCACATTAGCAGCACACGCAACTGGTCGCGCAATTGAGTGCGCCATTCTCGCTCTCCTTTCCGCCCAGCCAGCGAAGGGGGAGCGGTGATGGTGGACGCCGTGAGGCTGAGTGAGGCGCAGTGGAAGTTGCTGGGCGAACTTGTTTCCATAAACAGGTTTCGTTGCGTCGATTCCTACCCGCCAGCCAAGAAGCTCGTCTCGCTTGGATACGCAACGTGGTTCTTCACCAGGCATGGCCAATACCTCATGCCGACCTACGCCGGCCGCGCAGCACTTACCCAAGGACGGGAGTCGAAGTCATGACAGACAGCGCGAGCCAGAGCTTGGTGGAGATGCTGCGTGATCCTGAATTCTTTTCTCGAACGGGTAAACGAGAAGATTTGCTTGAAGCCGCCGCACGCATCACCGAACTGGAGGCGGAGCGGGATCGCTTGCGGAAATACTGCTCAGCAGCCGCGCATGACTATGGAAGTTTGTTGACGACACTGGAGTCGTCTATCGGGCCGCCATTCCTTGAGTCCTTCAAAAAAACGCGAAACGGGCTGCGCGAATCCAGTGAGTTCATGAGGCTGGCCGCCGAGGGGCGCGAGAATGGCCTTCTATACGATGATGAATTAAGCGCAGCGAAGCAACGCGCCCTCGCCGCCGAATCCGAACTCTCAAGAGCAGAGGTGGAGCGCAACGAGTTCAGGTCCGCTCTGAAAGGCCTGTCGGACATGTATGGCTCAACGTGGGATCGGGTCGATGGCGCTCTCATGATGATGGACAGCGGCGTTAAGCGCTTCGAAAAAGCCCACGCCATTGCATACAAACTTCTGCAAAGGCTGCCAGCGTCTCCCCCTCCGCAATCTATCAACGCGCCAAACACAGAGAGAAAGAGAATGACCTTACAAGACCTGATTGTTGAATTGCAGAAACTGCCGCCTGACGCAATTTTCGGTGAGGGCTTTGATGAAGCCTTCAGCTACCGCGGATCGTACAACGAGATCGCGTTCAACCCGGCACAGAACGTACCTGCGCAACAAATGCTCGCCATCGCCAAATCTGCCATCGGGCAAACATTTCCCGGATACAAGGGCGGCGATTATACCATGGGCGATTATACCCCTGTAAACGTGGCTTCATGGGGCGACTATAACGGAAACGACGATGCTCTCACCTCGTGGCGGTGGAAGTATATGCTGTCTACGATAATTAGACCAACGTCATGACCCAGGTTCTAGACGAAGAACGAGTAGAGCGGGCGGCGATCTTCGACAAGAACGGACGCGAGATCATGCGCGGCGACGTGCTGAAGGTCTATCACTTCACAGGCGCACGAGGAAAGCTGCACTACATGTACAAGCAGGCCATGGGAACGCGCCAGTTCGGAAGCAACCTGCAATACATGGTGTTCGACCACCTGAATCTTGACGCCGAACACTACCACGAATGTTGCGACGGGCGCTCGTTGCCGGACTACGAAATCGTTCAGAGCATCGACTGCAAGTTTGACGAGCGCCCACCCTTCAACGTGAACACAGGAAGTGATTCAGTAAAGACCGCACAAGGCAATCACTCCCCTTCAACGCTAAATGCAGAAACTGAGTGAGGCATTATGGGATTTAATGCAACCGTCGTCGTTCTGCTAGATCAACTGGAGTCGATCCGCAACGACGCAAGTTTTGGTGAGAAGCTCGCACAAGCCGTTCTCCATAAAGCCAACAGACCGAACGAGGATCACTCCTATATCACCGGCCAAGTGCAAGTGATCGAAGTCCACCATGCTGACAGTCAGATGGTTGTCGCCGTCGGCGGGAATACCGGGAAGGTTCTTGGCTACGGAGGGTCGTACCGCAGCACGCCGGATGAAATGATCAAGTGGTTGAATCAGGATCGCCTCCGCAGAAAACGAGAGGCCGCGAAACTATGACCCCCACCTTCACCATGCCAGGGGCGGCAAAGCAGTTGCATAAATCGCGGCGCTGGCTTCAGGATTGGCTGGCGCAGCATCCTGTGGACGCCTACGGGCGGCCATTCTACAGCAAGCTAGGCAGGACTAAGGTTTTCCGGGAAGCCGATATAGCCCGCATCCTTGATGCAACCATGAGCGCGCCATGCCCCTCAAAATTGTCCCGCCCCGGTCCGATAAAAAAACACAGAACTATTACATCCGGGGGTCATACCTCGGCATCGCCGTGGATCGAAGCGCGAGAACTTCTAAACGTGCCGTCGCTATCTCCGAAATGCGAAAGCTCGAATCCGCAATCGAACGTGGTGAGTATCCGCCCAAGCCGGAACAGCCGAGCGCCCCAACCTTCCTGAGCGCCGCCGTGGCCTATATGAAGGCTGGCCGGTCGCGCCGATACCTGAAACCGTTGATCGAGTATTTTGGCGAGACGCCGCTGGCCGAGATCGACCAGACATCCATCGATGCCGCCGCAGTCGCACTCTATCCGAACGTCTCTCCCGGCACCCGGAACGGCGCGGTCTATACGCCGGTCGCAGCGATCCTGCACAACGCCAATGTGGTCATTAAGGTTCGACGGCCGAAAGGCGCAAAGGGAAATGCCAGCAGCCGCTTTCTAAGCCCCGCTGATGCGTTCGCCATTATAGACGCTACGGAGGCCGTAGACCCTGAAATGGCGCGGTTGCTGACGTTCCTGCTCTATACAGGATGCCGGATCGGCGAGGCGATGAATCTGCGCTGGGAAAACGTGAACCTGGATGAAGCGACCGCCAGCGTCATCAATTCCAAGAACGGCAACCCGCGCGAGATGAAGTTGCGGCCCGAGATTGTC
>JBAYVV010000239.1:0-5234 GCA_041674465.1 Sterolibacterium sp. | reverse complement strand
CTCGGAGGCATGGGCCGCCAATGGCAGGAACATTCCCGCGATCAGCGCATAAACCAGTTTTTTCCTGAACACAGTTTTCATTAATCACTCCCAAAGTAATGCAACATTGCAAAATGGTTTGTCATAGCTCAACGCGCTTCCTGTTCGAGATCTTCCCAGCCGGTGATCATCGCCTTGATGTGCGCCAGTGGTGTGTGGCCGGTGGTGGCGAAATACACATGGACAATCAGGAATATCAACATCAAAAATGCCGCCAGGGTGTGCGCCAGCGCGATCACGCCGAGTTGCACCCCCCCCTGGTTACCGATGCCATAAGCGCCCAGGTCGTGGTAATAGAGGTAGAGCAAGCCGGTGATCCAGATCAGCGGGTTGATGAACAGCTTGACGAAGAGGTAGGCCAGGCGCTGCAGCGGATTGTGCTTGGTCAGTTGGGTGGTGCGGAAAGGGTGATGCGCATTCGGATCGAAAATTCCGAATGCATAGTAACGCATCACCGCGACGATCTTCTCGCTGGTGGGGATGTATTGCTTCCACTCACCCGTGGTGAAATGCCAGAAGATGGCGAAGGCCCATAGCGTGATCAGCGCCCAGGCAGCCAACGTGTGCAGGTTTGCGGCCTTTTGCCAGCCAAGCGCTGCATAACTGCCATGCACTTCAAAACCGGTGACCAGCATGAGAAGAATCAGAGCAGCCTGTGACCAGTGCCAGAATCGTTCGAAACGTTTAAAAATATAGACGCGTGACATGTTCGTTTCTCCCGATTAGCTGTTGCGTTTGTAGGCGATGAAGCGGCCGAGACCGTGGCCGAGGACGGCGATCAGAGCCAATGCCGCAACAGCCCAACCGCCGACCTCCAGCCAGACGGCGTGATCGCTGCTGCGGCCGGGCATGTAGATGCCGTCGATTTTTTCCAGGCGGCCACCGCTGCTATGGCACTCGACACAGCCAACGGCTTTTTCCTTGGGCGCGACCATGTGGGTGATGGGCCACATGCTGTAGGTCTCGATGAAGTCGACCTTGCCGGAGAAATTGGCGTGTCCGGCGCCCATGCCGGTGGCCACAGCCTTTTCCCAATTCAGGTTCTTCCAGAATGCGGTGTCGTCGCTACCCGCCAGGTGGGTGATGACCAGCGTCTTGTTCACCGGGTCGTATTGCTGCTTGCCGCGGAACAATTTGATCGGCCAGATCATTGATTTACCGTCTGTGGCACTGCCTTCAAAATTATTGATCGCTGTAGGTTTATCGCTTTTCTCAATCTTGTCTGAGAGCAGGGTGTACTTGACCGTACCGTTGAACCAGACGTATTCGGGTTTTACATTTTCCTTCCAGACAAAATCACCCTTGATCGTCATGTAGGAGTCGTAGCCATCCTCATCCTTGACCACCATGGGCTTGCCATCGGGACCCAGCTTGCCGGCCGTAGACCAGTCCCAGGACATCTTCGTCGGCTGACCGCCACGGGCAAAGGCCGGGATGTGGCAGGTCTGGCAGGCCAGCTTGCCGGTGTGATCGTTGAGCTTGGCGACCTTGTGCGGTGTCTGTCCGTGACATGCCGGACAAGTTGTCGGGTTGGTCTTGTCCGCTACGCCGCGGATATGCGCAGGATTCTTATCCATCGCCGTTGGTGCATAGCGGCTGCCAGGGACCTGGTGACCACCGGTCTTGTGACAGGTGGCGCAGGTAAAGTTGAGCCCCTCGGCGTCCATGTGGACGTCGACATCCTTGCTGGGCGCTTCCAGCGAAGTGTCGAGATCGCCATGCTTGACGCCATCGCCGCCGCCGCCGTTGAAGTGGCAGCCGCCGCAAGTGGTACGTTTGGTCGGGCCGACTTTCTGGGCGATCGCCTTCAGGTCGATGCCCCTCACGATCTTGCCGGAACCGGGTGGAAACTCGGTGTCCTTGGTCACAGGCAGACCGGCAAACCCGGAGGGTTTCTTGTACTTGCCGGTCGCGTCGTGACAAACCAGGCAGTCGACGTTTTCCTCGACCGTGAAGTCGAATTTGTCATCGCGCCAGCCATAACCGATATGGCAGCTGTTGCAGGCCGCCTCGTTTGATCGCACCGAAGTGCAGAAATTATTGACGATGTGCTTCTTGCCCAGGACCTGCTTGGTCTCCGGATTGATGAATTCCCATTTCCAGTGCTGCGTCTGGTGGATCTGCTTGGCAGCCTCGGTGTGGCAACTCAGGCAAGCCTTGGTGACTTCCGGGCCGGAGGCGAATTCCTGGTCGAGCGCTTTGAATTTGCTGTGATCGGCAGTGGATTTAAGTAACTTTGCAGAGACCGGAGCGGCGCTTACCGGCCCAGATGCGACAAAAAAAATGGCCGCCACGGTGGCAGCCATGAGTCCCAATAAACGATGCATCAACCTCTCCTTTACTAAACAACAGACATTGCTGCTCTGCGGAAATCACCTTGTAAGTTTCACGTAAGACAATAATCGCACCGCAACATGACTGAGTTGACGTGGGTCAATAAATTATTAAATTATAATATTCCGTATGGCAACTTTTCATACAAAACAATTAGTTGTAACGAAAAAGTAGCCAATTAGAGGGGTGCCTTGGGAAAATTTCCGTGCCAGAGGGGACTGGAGCCCGTCAAAGGCGACAAGGGGTAAGCCACTTCACCGCATCGACACGCAATTGTCGCGCCAGAGTCGGTACGAACTAAGCAACCCATTGAATTCGTGTGCATTGCCGGAAGCGGTGCGACACGATACGGGTTAATTCAGAAGAATTTCCAGCCCTAAATCAGCCAATATGACATATAAAACTGCCATGATGGCAGTATCGCCACTTTCGTGTAACAACCCCGCTCCCCTTCATGCGGTGAGCCAGGAATATTTCATCCTGTCAGCGTGACTGCTAGGGCGTGTTCTCATTGAGCGACATGTGCCGATCAATGAGAACACGCCCTAGCCCCGACCGCAATCATGCACACCTTCGACCAAGGCAGGTGCAATCCTGCGTTTCAGTTATGTTTAAGCAAAAACACTTTATATTTCAATAACTAATTTTCTTGACATTACCATTTCCGTTGCCTAGATTGAACGAATAACAAAAGAAATAGCAGTGTGAAGCTAAGCAGGTTCCAACAAAGAGGAGACAATAAAATGGATCTAAACAGCGTTTTCCTGACGGCCTTTGTCCTGGTCATGCTCGTGGGTCTTTGCGGCGCGGGCCTGTGCAACTACCTGGAAAAGAAGCACCCGAAAAACGAGGTCACCGAGAAATAACCTGGGCACAACTGGCCCAGGTCTGATCTGGCGTTGGGGGTCTATTCGACCGTAACCGATTTGGCCAGGTTGCGCGGCTTGTCGACGTCGGTACCTTTCACCAGGGCCGCATGGTAGGCGAGCAGTTGCAAGGCCACGACATGCAGGACCGGGGAAAGCAGTCCGTAATGTTCCGGCAGGCGCAGGATCTGCACCCCGGTACTTTCCTCCACGGCGCTGTCGGCATCGGCGAAAACGTAGAGTTCCCCGCCCCGCGCCTTGACTTCCTGCATGTTGGATTTGAGCTTCTCCAGCAGGCTGTCGTTGGGCGCCACCAGGATCACCGGCATATCCTTGTCCACCAGGGCCAGCGGCCCGTGCTTGAGTTCGCCGGCCGGATAGCCCTCGGCATGGATGTAGGAGATTTCCTTGAGCTTCAGCGCACCCTCAAGCGCAATCGGGAAATGGTGGCCCCGTCCCAGAAATAGTGCATGCTGCTTCATGGCGAAGCGCTGTGCCCAGCTTTCGATCTGCGGTTCCAGTGCCAATACCTTTTGCACCGCGACCGGCAAGTGGCGCAACGCGGCAAGTTCGCGCGCCTCGTCAGCAACGGACAAGCGATTCGCCTGCTTGGCCAGCGTGGTTGCAAGCAGAAACAACGCCGCAAGCTGAGTGGTGAATGCCTTGGTCGATGCCACGCCGATCTCCGGACCGGCACGGGTCAGAAAGCGCAGCGCGCATTCACGTACCAGAGCGGATTCAGCCACGTTGCAGATGGCCAGGGTAATTGCCATTCCCATGCTTTTGGCATGCTTGATGGCAGCCAGCGTATCGGCGGTTTCGCCCGACTGGGAAATGGCCACCACCAGTTGGCTGGGGTTAGGCACCGAAACGCGATAACGGTATTCGCTGGCAATTTCGACATTGCAGGGTATGCCCGCCAGTTGTTCGATCCAATAGCGGGCAACCAGGCCCGAGTGATAGCTCGTGCCGCAAGCGAGGATCAGCACCGAGTCGACGCGCCCCATCAGCTCAGGAGCAGCAGCCCCGAACAGATGCGGCGAAATGGTCTGTGACGAATCGGCGCCGCCAAGCATTTCCAGGGTATTGGCGAGGGCAGCGGGTTGCTCGAAAATTTCCTTCTGCATGAAATGCCGGTAGGGACCGAGTTCGACGGCTTCGGTGGAAAGGCTGCTTTCGTGGCTGGGACGGTCGGCCGGCGTGCCGTCAGGCGTGACAATGCGGATGCCGCCGCGGCTGATCTCGGCAATATCGCCGTCTTCCAGGTAGATCATGGTGCGCGTCACCTGCAGCAGCGCCGAGGCATCGGAAGCCGCGTAATGGCCGTCGGTGCCGATTCCCAGCAGCAGGGGTGCACCATGACGCGCCAGGACAATCTGCCCGTGTCCTTCACGCAATACGGCAATGGCATAAGCGCCCTGCAGGTAACCGGTCGTAATGCGCACGGCGTCGAACAGGTCGGGAGTCGTTTTGAGTGTGTCTTCCACCAAGTGGGCAATGGTTTCGGTGTCGGTATCCGAAACGAATGTATACCCCTTGGCAACCAGGCGCTGCCGGATCTCGGCGTAGTTCTCGATGATGCCGTTATGCACCAGGGCCAGCCCGCCGGAAACATGCGGATGCGCGTTGCGCTCGCTGGGCACGCCATGCGTGGCCCAGCGCGTGTGGGCGATGCCCTGGGCGGCACTCATGCCTTCTGCCTGGTCAGCAAGTTCCTTGACCCGGCCAATGCTGCGCAGACGCTTCAGTTCCGGAGTGAGCAGGGCCAGACCGGCCGAGTCATAACCGCGATACTCGAGCTTGCGCAAACCCTCGATCAGGACCGGGACGATGTTGCGGTCGGCTACCGCGGCGACGATGCCACACACATCAGCTTCCTTTCTTGGTCGGACGTTTCCAGTCCGCAATGCTAATTTGCTTGGCGCGCGAAACGGTAAGCGAATCAGGCGGGGCGTTCCTGGTCAGGGTGGTGCCGGCGCCCAGGGTTGCCCCACG
>JBAYVV010000238.1:0-5262 GCA_041674465.1 Sterolibacterium sp. | reverse complement strand
GCAATCCGGCAACATCGGCCGGCAGGCCGCGCTGGCCGCGGGATTCCCCGAGAGCGTGCCGGCCCTGACGCTGGATCGCAAGTGCGGTTCGGCCCAGCAGGCGCTGGATTTCGCTGCACAAGGCGTGATTGCCGGTGCCTACGATCTGGTGATTGCCGGTGGCGTCGAAATGATGAGCCTGGTGCCGATGCGCGCCAACCGTCTCGACAAGGACAATGAAGGGCCGGCCTTCCACCGGCGCTATCCGCAAGGCCTGGTACGGCAAGGCATATCGGCCGAATTGATTGCGGCGCGCTGGGATTTGTCGCGCCAGGAACTGGATGCCTTCTCGCTTGAATCGCACCTCAGGGCGGCGGCGGCGCAGGACCGCGGGCTGACCGGCGCAATGATCGTGCCGGTGCAGATTCCCTGCGCCGACGGCACGCAGCGCATTGCCGACAAGGACGATGGCCTGCGTCGCGACACGACGCTGGAGCGACTCGCCGGACTCAAGCCGAGCTTTGAAAATGCGGCGATGGCGGAACGTTTTCCCGAGATTCGCTGGAGTGTCACCCCGGGCAATTCGAGCCAGGTGATGGACGGGGCGAGCGCCGTGCTGATCGCCGAGGAAGCCACGGCGCTGCGCCTGGGACTCAGGCCGCGCGCGGCGGTGACGCATTTCGCCGTGGCCGGCGACGATCCCGTCATGATGCTGACCGCGATTCTGCCGGCGACGCGCAAAGTGCTGCAACGCGCCGGATTGCGCCTGACCGACATCGACCAGTTTGAAGTCAATGAAGCCTTCGCGTCGGTGGTGCTGGCCTGGTGCAAGGAAATGAACGTCGATACGACGCGCGTCAACATCTACGGTGGTGCGATTGCCCTGGGTCATCCGGTCGGCGCATCGGGCGGCCGACTGATGGGCAATTTGCTGTCCGCCCTGGAAGAAACCGGTGGTCGCTACGGCTTGCAAACCATGTGCGAATCCGGCGGCATGGCGAATGCCACGCTGATCGAACGCGTATGATGGTCTCCCGGAGGCCACATTCCTGTTGTTCATTTTTGTTGAATAGATAGAGAGGTACACAATGGATTTTGGCTACAGCCCCAAAGTTGAAGCGTTGCGTACGCGGGTGCGCAATTTCATGGACGACCATATACTGCCGCGCGTGCGGCAGTGGCACGAGGAAGTCCATGCCGGCAAGTATCCGGTGAGTTTCATGGAAGACCTCAAGGCGCTGGCCAGGTCCGAAGGCTTGTGGAACCTGTTCCTGCCCCACCTCAAGGAGGACGAACCCGGCACGCGCCTGACCAACCTCGAATACGCGCCGCTCGCGGAGATCATGGGACGCATCGGCTGGGCTTCGGAGGCCTTCAACTGCAGCGCACCGGATACCGGCAACATGGAATTGCTGCACATGTTTGCTACGCCGCAGCAGCGTGCAGACTGGCTTCTGCCCCTGCTCAACGGCAAGATCCGCTCGGCCTTCGCCATGACCGAACCGGACGTTGCATCCTCCGACGCCACCAACATCACCACCCTGGTGCAGCGCGACGGCAATGACTATGTCATCAACGGCCGCAAATGGTTCATCACCAACGCCGCGCATCCCAATTGCACGATTTTCATCGTGATGGGCAAGACCGACCCCGCTGCGCCCACCCACAAGCAGCAGAGCATGGTCCTGGTGCCGCGCGAAACGCCCGGCGTGGAGATGGTGCGCAACATCAACATCATGAACCACCATTCACCCGAAGGCCATTGCGAGATCGTCTTCCGCAATGTGCGGGTGCCCGTCACCAATCTGCTGGGCGAGGAAGGCGGCGGCTTTGCCCTGGCCCAGGCGCGCCTCGGACCGGGACGGATCCACCACTGCATGCGTTCCATCGGCGCTGCGGAACTGGCACTGGAACTGATGGTTGAGCGCAGCCAGGAGCGCAAGACTTTCGGCAAGCATCTGCATCAGCATGGCACTGTCGCCGAGTGGATTGCACGTTCGCGCATCGAAATCGATCAGGCGCGGCTGCTGGTACTCAAAACCGCCTGGATGATCGACCATGTCGGCGCCAAGGCGGCACGCAAGGAGATCGCCATGATCAAGGCGCTGGTGCCCTCTTTGCATACCACCGTGTGCGAACGGGCGATGCAGACCTTTGGCGCGATGGGTATCAGCCCCGACACGCCCCTGGCGGATCATTGGACCTGGGGCCGTGCCCTGCGCCTGGCCGATGGCCCGGATGAAGTGCATCTGCGTTCGATCGCCAGCATGGAGGTCAAGCAGAGCCAGGATACCCTGGGTAAGACAGCAGCGTACCTGACACCCCCGGCCCGGCTTTGAGCGTTGCAACCTTCTTTGAATTTCGTTGAGCCCGCAGTACGTCACTTGACCCAGACTAGGAGACTGATATGAATGCCATGATCCCCGGTTATCCCGCAGATTTTTTCGGTGCTCTCGAAATCGTCAAGGCGCGCGAGAAACTCGCCATCGACGACATCAAGGCGCTGGCGCTGATTGAGTGCGCCGGTGAAGTGTTTTATTTGAACGTGGCCAAGGGACTCAGCAATCCCGAGGCCAAGGCGCTGGTCACCAAGAGCGGCAACGAGGAACGCGGCCACGCGCACCGTTTGCTGAAAGCGATCAAGCTGCTCGGCGGCGAGTTCGCTTTGCCCGAACACGATCAAAATCCTTTGGTCGCTTCCGTGATGGCCGAGTATCCGGTCAATGTCGAATTCATGGCCATGTTGGTGGCGGGCGAGAAGGATGGCGATCTGATGTATCAACGCTGGGCCGCGGCGGAGGCGAATTCCGAGGTGGCAAAAATCTATTTGCAGAACGGCAAGGAAGAAACCCTGCACAGCGAGCGCGCGACCCAGGTCATCCAGATGCTTGGGGGAAGCTAGAAAAGAATTTCCAGCTTGCGTGCCTGATGCACGGCCTGCGTGCGGCAGGAGACATCCAGTTTGCTGAAGATGTTCTTGAGGTGCCACTTGACTGTTTCGGTGGTGACCAGCAAGGTGCGCGAGATTTGCTTGTTCGACAATCCCTTGGCCACCAGGTCCAGAATCTCGCGTTCGCGCAGGCTCAGGGCATCCAGACCCGTGCGCCGTGCGGGTCTGGCAAGTCCTGCTGCGACGGCCGGTGCGGCGAAGTACTTGCGCTGCAACGCCAGCGCCATCTGCAGCCGCTGGTAGTAATCGACCGTTGCTTGCGCCTGGCACTGCCGCGTGGATAAGACCTCGCCCAGCAATGCTCCAATGTAACCAGCCTCGTCAATGATCGAGCGGATGAGATTCGCCGTTTGACCGTCCTGCAGGGCGGCGCGCAGCTTCTCAAGTGCTAGCAGATGTTCTCCCAGGCCTTCGTGGGCTGCAGCCGACAGCACCCCGATTTTCACGGCGGCGTAGGTGGCGCCTGTGGCCTGGTCGAGCGCGGCGGCCTGACACAGGATCGGCATCGCCGCATCGAAGCGCCGTTGATGGAGCAGCAGGCGCGCCTGCGTCAGCAGCAGGAGGCGATGTGTTTCCGTGCCGGCACAGGGCGTCAGCGGCGCCGTGGCGGGAGTGATGCTTTCCAGCCGGCGCAATGTCCTTTCCGCTTCGATGGGTGAGTTCTGCAGCAGCCAGACCCGGGCGCGTTCGGCGCTGCAGGCGGCAACCAGTCTTGGCCAGGCGCGCTGCCTGCCGAGGATTTCGGCGCGATCGAGCATGCTCTGAGCGGCATCGAAATCCGCTCTGGCCGCATACATGCGCGCCAATGCCAGATGGGCATGTTTGACCGAATCAAGGATGCAGGCTTCATCGATGATGTCAATGCGGTCGGCGAGAAGTTCCTCGACCTCGTCCAGTTCGTTCCATTCGTAATGCACTTCCGCAAGATAGGATGCGGCCAGGGAGGCCGCTGCGGAACGGCGCCCGACGCGGGCTTCGGCGATGCCCAGGGCTTTTCTGAACTGCCGGACGCCGCTTTCGAGCAGCCTCTCCTTGACGTCGCAGGCGCCCAGCAGGCAGTAGCCATAGCAGACGGCAAACAGGCTGCGCGAAAAATCCAGCGGCATCTCGTCATTCATGTCGGTTTGTGCGGCGCGCGCCAAATCGAGGTTCCCCGATTTTTCGTAGCCGAGCGACAAAATGTTGCGGATGATCTGGCGGGTCCACAGCTTGTCGTCGATCCATTCGACGTGCTCGGGCTGGGCCTGCTCGCATTGCACCGCCAGCGCGAGGGCACTGGCGGTATCGTCCCTGATCAGGATGGTGATGGTCGCACGCAGGGTTTCCATGCCCCAGCGGATTTCGTCGCTGACCTCAGGCATGCCCGCGGCGATGCTTTGCTCGATAGCGGAAAAAACCTGCTGAGCTTCCGCGGCCTGATTGGTCAGGGTTAGCGCCCAGGCAAAGGCGATCTGCAGCCGCAAGCGCTGGCGCACGGCTTCCTGCGGCAGCTTGCGTATCCAGGTCAGCACGCTGCTCACATCGCTGTCTTCAATCTGCTTCATGGCGCAGCGTTCGACCCAGTCGGTCGCCAGGTCCACCCGCTCCGCCGCCAGCGCGTGGCGCACGGCCTCCGCCCACATCTGATGCTCGGCGAGCCACCCGGCTGCGCGTTCATGCAGCAGCCGGATGTCATCGGCGCCCTGGCGCTCCAGTTGCAGGCGCAGGAAGTCGGCGAACAGGGGATGGTAGCGGTACCACTCGCCTTCGTCGTCAAGCGCCTTGAGAAACATGTTTTGGCCGGCAAGCCACTCCAGCGTGCGTTGTCCGCCGGAGATGCCGGAAACATGTTCGCACAAGGCACCGGAGAGATTTCTCAGGAGTGAGGTGCGCAGCAGGAAGCTAATGGCTTCGGGCGCCAGCGCGGGCAGGACGTTCTGCCCCAGGTATTCCGTGACCGTGCGAAAGCTGCCGGAAAATTTTGCGATCAGTTCATCGGGATTGCTGCGCCCGCGCAAGCCGATGGCGGCGATTTGCAGGCCTGTGATCCAGCCTTCGGTCGCATCGTGCAGGGTACGCGTCTGGCGCGCGCTGAGCTTGACGGGACTGTTCTCGGCGAGGAACTTGCGCGATTCCTCGATCCCGAAGCGCAGGTTTTCCGCGCCGATCTCGATCAACTGGTCGCTCGCACGAAGATAGGCGAAGGGCAGGGGAGGTTCGCAACGCGTGGACAGGACCAGGTGAAGGTTGCTCGGCGCATGCAGGAGCAGGAAGGCCAGGATGTCATGCACGCGCTGATCGCTGATGCGATCGTATTCTTCCAGGATCAGGGTGATCTCTTCGCCGCGTTCATC
>JBAYVV010000237.1:0-5267 GCA_041674465.1 Sterolibacterium sp. | reverse complement strand
GTGCCCGTTGCCGTGGCAGCGTTGTCCTTGCCCGGAACCCTGACCGCTGCCGTGGCGTTGCTGGCCATCGCGTCATCTGCCGGCAGCGCGGCCAGCGTGAGCATCCAGAGGGCCATGATCGCACCTGCCAGATTCACGAACGACTCGATGGCGTCGGACAGGAGACCGACCGAACCGGTCAGTTTCCACGCTACGCCCTTGAGCAAGATCGTGGCAATGGCCGCAGCGATGGATAGCCAGGCATAGCGGGTCAGCGATGGACGCAGCGCAGGCATGACCTCCATGGTCTATCCCCCGCGCACCATGGTCATGATCTGGCCCATGTCCAGGCTACCGGCTTTTTGCTGTATCTGCGGCAGCAACCGGGCCTGCATTTCCTTGGCTGGTCCCAGCAGGTTCTGGAAGCTTTCCTGCAGCAGCGTGGTGTTCATCTGCCGGCCACCGGCGTAATAGCGTCTGGCTACCTGTCCGAGAGCATAGGTGGTCGCGAAAGAGAAGGCGACGCCGGTGGCAGCCTGGCCAAGTTGCTTGCCCAGGCCCCCGGCCACCTTGCCCAGAAGTCCGCCCAGTAGCTTGCGGCCGAACTGTTCCAGGTACTGCGAGGTCAACCCGACGCCCAGCGTGGCCAACAATTCGCGGATGTGGCTTTGGTCGAGCTCGTATCCATGGACCTTGCCAATGCCATAAACCATCTTGATTTGCAGGGGAATGACGGCCATCGATGCCCAGGATTGCGGCAGCAGTTCGAGAGCGCCATTGAGGATCGCGTAATTGAGGATGGATCGGTCCAGCTCGGCTTCGGAGATGTTCGGCGTCGCAGCGACTACGGAAGCCGAAGCGGTGACTGGTGCAGCAGCCGTGGTCAGATCAGCCATGGCTGCTGCCTGCTGATCGAGAGGAACGGTGACGCCGGCGTCAAGGTTCAGCGCTCGAGAAAGATTTGTGAGGAAACGGCCTTCGGCCTCCGTCGTGCTGCCGTCCGCGTCGCAGACGCAAACCGCCATCTCGTAGGCCAGTTGCCGGTGTCCGGGATCGTTCAGTACCGCCGCCGTAGCCGTGAGATCGACACGCTTCAGAAGAACTTCGCGGTAGAGGCCTGCGAGATTGGGTGCCCCTGGTTCGCTGCCCAGCGATTCGGCCAAGCGACGGATTTCTTCGCGCTCCCGGTCGTCGTTGGTGCCGTCGGCAAATGCTGCGAGCAATGCAATGGTGAGAATAGCCTGTTGCTGTTCCGGATTCATCTTGTCTTTCTCTTTATGGGTTGTAAGAACGGCACGGAGCATGCTCAATCGTGATCGCGCTTCTTGCGATCCTTTTTACCCTTGCGCTCGCCAAGTGCATTGCCATATTCGCCACGAATATCGTGCTCGTCGGCATTGCGGTGGCACTCGGTGCAATTGTCGTAATCGCGGATGCCTTCCTTGATGTGCTTGCGGCGAATACTCTCCAGCGTGTGTTCGTGGCAGCCGTAGCAGGTGTAGCGGCTGTAGTCGTTGCGTACATGGCAGGTCACGCATCGGGTGTTATGGTCGCGGTCAAGCTCGAAAAGCTTGGCGTGATCGAAAGTCGCCGGCGTCCATTTGTCCTGACTGTGGCATTGACCGCAGCTACCGGTGATTTGCTGATGTAGCGAGTCCTTCGGTGATTTGTGACAGCTTTGGCATTCGTCGCGCGTCGCCTTTTGCAGTAGGGCATGATTGAAGCGGCCCTGCACCCGGAACCGCTTTACACCGGCATGATCACTGTGGCATGCGATGCAGTCCTCGTTGATGAGCTTCTGATGGAAGGGCGTCGACGTGAGAGGTTTGAGCACTGGGTCGCCGACCGTCGTCAGCCGGCCAATGTCCGCCGGCTTGTGGCAGCTCACGCAGCGCGCTGAATCGGCGCCCATGAGCGGTGCATGGCAGGCGAAGCAATCCGACTCCAGCGTGTTGTGCCCGGGAATAAGTTTGCCCGGCCCCACCATCAGGTGTGGATAGACGAAAGCCAGCACGGCGAGCACGAACAGGTTGGCAGCCAGGATGAGTTTGACGGTGCGGTTCATGCCCAGCCCCAAAACAGGAAGATGCTGACAATGTGACCCAGCGCCAGCACGGCGAAGACGATGAAAATCGGTATATGCACCTTGCGCCACTTCGTCATGGCATCGAGTGTCACCGCATCCCAAAATACCGCACGTTCCACCTCCGCTTTTGACAGACCGCGCAATTGGTAATGATCACGCTGCCCCAGCACGTGCTCGCGCGAGCGACCGAGGAGCATTTTCCCGACCATGCCGCTGATCACATTCACGCCCATCGCCACCGTCGCCAGCCAGGGCAGGATGGCGTTGAAGTGAATCCCGGCGTGAATCAGCACCATCAGCGAACCGACCCAGGTACCGATCTCGTGGAGGGTAAGCAGGGTTTTCGGATTGCCCGAGGTGATGTATTTTCGCTTGCGCAGGGAATAGACCAGAGAGCCGATGATCAGGAGCGTACCGGGGATCCCGAGATAGCGGCCGACCCAGACCAGATTCAAGCGATGCAGCAGATAGTCACCCGCCAGGGTGGCCGCTGCCAGCAGAACGAGCAGGAAAGTGAAGGGCAGAACATGCCGCCGCCAGAGCGATGAGGTGGAATTGGTCATTCAGGCCTCCAGGGTCACGCTGGTCTTGGGTGAGCAAACGCAGAGCAAGCAACTTCCAGGCTCCGGATCGTAATCCGGCGGCTGACGATAAGCGACCTCACCCGCCTGAATCGTCGTCTGGCAACTGCCGCAGCTACCCGCGCGACAGCCCGAATTGACCGCAATGCCATTGGATTCGGCGAATTCGAGCAGGCTGTCAGCGTCCGGTTGCCATGGCAGTTGCTTTCCTGATTTAGAAAAGCTCACAACAATGTCGCTTGTCGTTGCTTCAGAGAACGGCGGCGCGGCAGTTGAACGGCGTTTGATCGACGCCGGGCCGAAGGCCTCGAAGTGAATGCGTGAATCGGGAACACCCCATTCCTCCAGCGCCATGACCAGGCTCTCCATCATCGGCGCGGGACCGCAGATGTAATAGTGGTAGGGCTTGAGCGGCAGTTGCATTCTCAGCACATTCAAGTCGACGCGGACCGGATGCTGATAGTCGCGTACTGCGACATCTTCCGGGAGCGGGTCGCTGAAGCACATCCGCAAGTGAAAGTTCGGATGTGCTGCCGCCAAGGCTTCGAGCTGTGCCCCCTTGATTACTTCGCGGCTGTTGCGTACGCCGTAGAACAGCCAGACTTCGCGCCCGGGCTGTTCGGCGAGACACCAGGTCAGCATGGAAATCATCGGCGTGATGCCGATGCCGCCGCCGATCAGCACCACCGGAGCATCGCTGCGGTCAATATGGAAATGGCCGCTCGGCGCACGCACTTGCAGGACGCTGCCGACAGTGACCTGATCGTGAAAGTGGTTCGAGGAACGGCCCGGTGGCACATCGCGACCAGCAGGTGCCGGCACGCGCTTGATTGAAACGCGGTAGTAATCCGGGCGCGGGGCATCCGACAAGGAATAGCAGCGGATGATCTGCTCACTCGCGCCCTCTGCCGTCGAAACATCGAAGCGGAAGGTCAGAAACTGGCCGGGCAGAAAAGATGGCAGCGCTTCACCATCTTCGGGGATGAGATAAAACGAACAGACCGTCTGCGCGCCATCCTCGACGACCTTTCGTTCAACCCGGAATGAACGGAAACCCGTCCAGGCCGCGACCGATGCCGGCTCAGACAACGGACCGGGCAGTGGTTTGGTCGGCAGCAGGGAACTCGCCTGCGCCGGGCCACCGTTGCGCAGCCCCTGATACTCGAGCCAATGACGCCAGAATTCGATGCCAAGCCAGATCGCGACTTGCAGAGCGATGCCAAACGCGATCCAAAGCAGGAGGGAGGACGAGGTCATGGTTCAGTCATGATCGTGGTGGTCGTGGTCACGTTTGGCACGACGTCCGACGGAGTCGTTGATTGGCATCGGTTTATCGCCGTAGGCTGCACGATACACTTCGGCGGCCGAGAAACGGCATTCTGGCTGGGCGCCAAGTTTCTGAAGCAAGTCGGTATCCGCCTTGGGTAGCACGCCGACTTGTGCTTTGATCCGGGCCCTGATTTGCTCGCACGAATCGACCTGGATACTGGCAGCGTTGGCGTTGGTGAACACCAGCCCGAGCAATCCGATCATAAAGATGCACTTGCGCATTTCGGATCCTTTCAATCAGGTAAGAAGAGGCATTGAGTGCATCCTGGCGTCCGACGCTTAAGTCAGCCTTAATTGGGCGTACGGAATTCAGTGCGGAATCGGCTTGAACCCAGGATCATCAAAATAGGTGCTGTATTTATCCAACGCACCAATCACCCCAACAGCGCCACTCTGACGTTTGACCTTGGTAATCTTGCCGGCCATCTGTTCGGCACCTTCAAGCAGTTCGGCAACGATCAAGTGCAACTGCGCATCTGCCTTCGGCTCAAGTTTGCAGTTGGCGACGATGTCGCCAACCCCACGCTCGACCTTCTGTGCCAGCTTGTCATATTCCTTGTTTGACAGCCGATTTCCGTGAATTTCGTGCAGCGATGCCGCCAATTCCTGGCGAATGTTGCCCATGGCTTGACGCAAGGCAATATCGGTCTGCCATTTCTTTCCGGCATTAAGTTGCAGTGTCGTCGTTGTCGCTGCTGCGCCAGGTTCGTGTTTATGATCCTTGGCTGCCGCATCCGAGGCGGCGAAAGAGGGGCCGGCAAATGCCATGCACATGACGCCAAGCGCCAATAATGTATTTCGTTTCATTTTTCTTCCTTCCTTTCATGGTGATATTGCCGACGACCGACACGGGATGCACCGATTCGTCGACGAGAACTGCCTTTTGTTGCTTTTGCGCTAGCGCATCTCGAAGGCCTCCTGGTGAAAGTGCGGCTTCCAACCCATGGTGCGAATTCCATTGCGCAGTGCGTTCGCCAGGCCACTGGGGCCACAGAACCAGATTTCGGCATCCTTCGTCGCCCCCAGTGTCTCTGCCTTCAGAATGGCGCCCTGGCGTGCGTCATGAATGTGCAGGCGTATGCCGGGCAATGTGGCGCACAAGGATTCCAGCCGAGGCACAAAACTATCCTTGGCTTGATCGCGGGTGCAGTAATGCAGGTCAGCCGTGGGCGCCCCTTCCGGTTTGGCTTGGAGCGACTCGAGCCAGGCGAGGAAGGGCGTTACGCCGATACCCCCGGCGATCCATATTTGCCTGGCTCGGGGATCGCGTCGGGCGATGTCAAAGCGACCGT
>JBAYVV010000236.1:0-5274 GCA_041674465.1 Sterolibacterium sp. | reverse complement strand
ATGCCATCGTGTTCGAATCAAGGGCTGGCCAATTGGCCAGCCCTTGATTCACCATGACAACACGACATCACCGGACATTTCTATCTTGCCCAAATACCGGACATTTCTACTTTGCCTTGACAGCGATCGCCAGACCGGCTATGCGAGGTGTGACCGGCATCAGCTAAAGACTGTCGCGAAATCTCCACGAAGATTTACTTTGCAGCACGAGGATGAGGAAGCAGCCGGTCATACTCCTGCTTGACCGTCGCATAACATTCGCAAACACGCGCTTCAAGCGCGGGCCGGTCTACCACGGTGATGCGGCCGCGGGCATAAGCAATCAAGCCGTCCTTCTGTAACTGGCTTGCCGTCGCCGTGATGCTCTCCCGGCGTGTGCCCAACAGGTGCGCAATGAGTTCCTGCGTGATGACAAGCTTGTTTTCATGCAATCGATCCACGCTCATCAACAACCAGCGACAAAGTTGCTGATCGATGGAATGGTGCTGATTACATACGGCAGTTTGAGAAGTCTGGGCAATCAGCGCCTGCGTGTAGAGCAGCGCCAAATGTTGCAGCTGTCCTCCCAGCGCGAATTCCCTTTTCATAATCTTCCGGCTGAGTCGAAAAGCTCCCCCTGCGCTTTGCACTGTCGTACTGCTTGGCATGCTTTCGCCGCCCATGAAAATGGAAACTCCGACCATACCCTCGTTGCCAACGAGCGCAACTTCGCTCGAGGAGCCGTCCTCCAAGTCGTAGATGAGTGAAATGATGCCGGAAGTCGGAAAATGCAGATAATTCACATGGTCACCCGACTCGGACATTGTCCATCCCAGTGGCATCGGGATGAACTCCAATTCCGGCACCAGCCGCTCGTACTCCGGCGCGTGAAGCGCTGCAAGAATGCGATTTTGATTCGGTTTCTGCTCAGGTTCCTGTGGTGGTATTTTGGCTGTCTTGGACATGATCAACTCCATTGACGGATTGCAATCGGTTAAATTTGCGCAACGCTGCACGGTGCCGCCCGTCCAAGTCGCACATGGACTGCAGCGAAAGGAGCGCCTATGGCCTCTGCACGTGCCAGGTTCTGCTGTCCTTCAACGTGACCAGAATGCGGCGAATGACGATTGCGACAGCGTTTAGGGCCTCAGCAATCCCTGCTGCCGGCAGGCTTTGTACTTGTAGCGCAATGCACCGGCTCATTCCGTGCGCCACAACACATAAGAACAGTTGAAATAGGGGTGCCACGGCAACCCGAACCTGCTTACCCGGTTGCCAACACCTTGCGCCCCGCGGAAACACGAACAATTCCTGCCAGGTCGCGGTGCTGCTCGATCTCGGTGTAGCGCGCTGCCCGCAACAGGGCAGCCGCCATTTCGGCCTGATCGTAGCCATGCTCGAACAGCAGCCAGCCGCCGGGTTGCAGATGTTTCGCCGCGCCACCGACAATGCAGCGGATCGCATCCAGTCCGTCGGCACCGCTGGCCAGTGCCTGGGGTGGCTCGAAGCGCAGGTCGCCCTGGCGCAGATGGATGTCGCCCGTTGCGACATAGGGCGGGTTGGCGACGATCAGGTCGTAGCACAGGTCATCCAGCGCCGCGAACCAATCGCTCTCGATGCAACTGATTGCTACGCCGTGCCGTTGTGCATTGAGTTGCACCACCCCCAGCGCCGCGGCGGAAACGTCCAGCGCAGTGACCTGGGCCGCCGGCAGCGCCAGCGCCAGGCTCACCGCCACGCAGCCGCTGCCGCTGCCGAGGTCAAGAATCTGCGGCGCGGCACCATGCCCGGCCAGCTTGGCGATGCCGAGCTCAACGAGCAGTTCGGTTTCCGGACGCGGAATCAATACATCGGGCGTCACCAGGAATGCCCGGCCGAAAAACTCGCGCACTCCCGTCAGGTAGGCGATCGGCTCGCCAGCCTCGCGACGGCTGGCCATTTCCGCAAAGCGCGCCGCAGCCGTGGCGGGCAGTTCGTCGTCACGGTGGGCTTCGAGATAGGCGGCGGCGCAGCCGAGTGCATGCCGCAACAATAAGCGCGCTTCGCTGCCGGGGATTCTGTCGCGCACCGCGGCGAGCGCCGCGCCGATCGTGTTGTCCCCCTTACCCAAGGAAGGGACGCTCGTCATGTACTTTCAGACAATGCCGCGAGCAATTCCGCCTGGTGCTCGGCTGTCAAAGCGCCGACGAGTTCCTCAAGGTCGCCGTCCATGATGGCGTCAAGCTTGTAGAGGGTCAGGTTGATGCGGTGGTCGGTCATCCGCCCCTGGGGGAAATTGTAGGTGCGGATGCGCTCGGAGCGGTCGCCGCTGCCGATCAGGCTCTTGCGCGTCGAGGCAATCTGGGCCTGCTGCTCGCGTGTCTGCTTGTCCTTGATGCGCGCCGCCAGAACGGCCAGCGCCTGCGCCTTGTTGCGATGCTGGGAGCGGTCGTCCTGGCATTCGACAACAATGCCGGTGGGCAAGTGGGTGATGCGCACGGCGGAGTCGGTCTTGTTGATGTGCTGCCCGCCCGCTCCGGAAGCGCGAAAGGTATCGATGCGCAGTTCGGCCGGATTGATCTGGATCTCGGCCTGCTCGTCGGCTTCCGGCAGCACGGCCACGGTGCAGGCGGAGGTGTGGATGCGGCCCTGCGCTTCCGTCACCGGGACGCGCTGTACGCGATGCCCGCCCGACTCGAACTTGAGCTTGGAATAGGCGCCGTTGCCGAGCACGCGGGCAATGACTTCGCGGTAACCCCCGAGCTCCGATTCGTTGGCCGATATGATCTCGACCTGCCAGCGCTGGCGCTCGGCATAGCGACAGTACATGCGCAGCAGATCGCCGGCGAACAGGGCCGATTCATCGCCGCCCGTGCCGGCACGAATTTCCAAAAAGAGATTGCGATCGTCGTTCGGGTCGCGCGGCAGCAGGGCTTTCTGCAATTCATCCGCAACCCGTTCCATCGCCGCGCGGCAACGAGCGATCTCGTCCTCGGCCAAAGCTTTCATGTCCGGATCGGAGAGCATTCCCTGAGCATCGGCAAGATCCGTTTCGGCCTTGCGATAGTCGGCATAGAGCGCCACCACGGCACCGATCTCGGCATGCTCGCGGGTCAGCTTGCGGTAGTTGTCCATGTCGCGGGCGAGATCGGGCTCGCCCAGCAGATGCTCAAGCTCGGTCAGGCGGCCGGTGAGCTGTTCGAGTTTGTCGCGGATGCTTGGTTTCATATCACGGAAGGCGCGATGTTTATTGCACTATTTCATTTCCAAATCGTCTGTGGCGCGAAGACGAGCCGCAGACTGTGCAATTAGCACGGCAAGGCGAAGTCGACAAAGCCACGGGCAATTTGGAAATGAAATCAACTACTCGCCGGGGTGGAGGTGATAGATCCGCGCAATCAGTTGCGCCAGTTGGTCGCGGTCGTCGCCTTCGGCCTGATTGAGCGCATTGGTCGGCGCATGCAGCAGCTTGTTGGTGAGTCCTTTGGAAAGCGCTTCCAGGACCAGCATCGGATCATCACCGCGCGCCAGCAGCTTGTGCGCATGCTCGAGCTCGTGACGCCGAGCGCGCTCGGCGTTGTCGCGCAATGCCCGGATGGTCGGCACTGCTTCGCGCGCATCGATCCAGTGGAGGAAGCTGTCGACACGCGTATCGATGATGCCTTCGGCCTCGACCACCGCTGCCTGGCGCGACTCCATGCCGCTTTCGACAATCTGGCCGAGATCGTCGAGGGTATAGAGAAAAACGTCGTCGAGCTGATCCACCTCGGCTTCGATATCGCGCGGCAAGGCCAGATCGACCATCACCATCGGCCGGTGACGGCGCGCCTTGACGGCGCGCTCGACCATGCCCAGCCCGAGGATGGGCAACGGGTTGGCGGTGCAGGAAACGACAATGTCGTAATCGGCAAGACGTCCGGCGACTTCGTCGAGACGCATGGCATCGCCCTGGAATTTTTGCGCCAGGGCTTCGGCACGCTCCAGCGTGCGGTTGGCGATGGTGATGCGCTTCGGTTGCTGGCCGGCGAAATGTGCCGCACACAATTCGATCATCTCGCCGGCGCCGATGAACAGCACATTCTGGCTGGAGATGTTCTCGAAGATGCGCGCCGAAAGATGCACCGCGGCAGCAGCCATGGAAACGATGTTGGCGCCGATGGCGGTGGTCGAACGGACTTCCTTGGCCACCGCAAAGGTGCGTTGAAACAGCTTGCCGAGCAGGGTGCCGAGCGTGCCGGCCTCTTCGGCAACCCGTGCCGCCTGCTTCATTTGCCCAAGAATCTGCGGCTCGCCCAGCACCATCGAATCGAGCCCGCTGGCGACGCGGAACATGTGCCGCACCGCATCGCGCTGGGGAAAGGTGTAGAGGTAAGGCGAGATGCGGTCTGCCGGCAGGGTGTGGTATTCCGCCAGCCATTCGGCGGCCGCTTGCGGATGCTCGGCGGCGCAATAGAGTTCGGTGCGATTGCAGGTCGAGAGAATTGCCGCCTCACGCACCGGCTTGGCGCGCACCAGATCGCCCAAGGCCTGCGGCAAGCGCTCCGGCTGGAACGACACCTTCTCCCGCACAGACAGCGGCGCGGTATGGTGGTTGATGCCCAGGGCAAAAAGCTGCGAGGAGGTCAATGCGTCTTCCCGTTGATATTCCAAGGAAATTATAGCATTACCGGCATTTCGGCCGCCGCGGCAAGGCGAGTGCAACAAGTAGAATCGGGGCTGCCACCATACGCAGACTACTCATGCCCCAGGCTCGTTCGACCTTGCATCTTTTCTCCATCTGCGTCCTGGTGTGGGGTTCGACCTGGTTTGCAATCACCTTCCAGCTCGGCCCGGTCGCACCTGAAATATCCGTGGGCTACCGGTTCCTGCTGGCGTCGGTGCTGTTGTTCGGCTACTGCGCCTGGCGCGGCTTGCCCCTGAAATTCAAACTCAAACAGCATCTCGATTTTCTATTGCTTGGCAGCGCCCTGTTCGGCGTCGGCTACGTCCTGGTGTATTACGCCGAAAGCTGCATCGTTTCCGGCATGGTGGCAGTAGGCTTTTCCGTCATGCCGATGATCAACATGCTGGCTGCGCGAGCCATCTTCGGCACGCGCATGACCCGCAGCATCACAGTGGCGTCGCTGTTCGGCATGGCAGGAATCGTGTGCGTGTTCTGGCCGGAATTCGGCAAGGTTGCCGACAGCCGCAATGCGGAACTGGGGGCCGTGTTCACCGGCTTTGCGGTGCTCGCCTCCTGCGCCGGCAGCATGGCCGCCACGCGCCACCAGAAATTCGGTCACCCCACCTGGAGCAGCATGGCCTGGGGTATGGGCT
>JBAYVV010000235.1:0-5328 GCA_041674465.1 Sterolibacterium sp. | reverse complement strand
GCAGCCCAGACTTAAGCTGCTTGTTCCCGTTGCCGGGGGAGGTGAGCCATATAGCCGACTCTATGCTTATTGAGTGACGAAGATAACTGATCCAGTGCCCTATGTCAAGCAGATCAATGATCAGCAGATCAATGATCAATGATCAAGCAAGATCTCATATCAGGTCGTTGATTCTAGCGGTCATTGATTCCGAACCTCAGTCTACACACCTTTGCGGAACGGCTAGACTTCGAGGTCGCATAATCTCTTAGCGAAAGCTTCACCCAGTTGTAGCGATCGCTTAATGTCGTCACTATGCAGATAAATTGATGTCGTCGTAATCGACGCGTGCCGCAAGTTATCCCGCACCGTTGTCAGCTCTGCTCCATTGGCCAGTGCGTGCGTGGCATGGGTGTGCCTCATCCAGTGGGGACTGGCACGCCTCAGCTTTTGAGCCAGGGCAGGGTTTGCGTCTTCAATGGCTTGTGCCGCGTCGGCAAAGAACCGCCGCATGATATACCACAGACGTGCAGCCGTGATGCCTGAGTCGCTGTCCTGCTCAAGATTGCCGATCAAGGGCGTGTTCGGATACCACTGCGTTGGCGTCGTTGGCAACCCGCGCTGCATCAAATACTGATCAAGCGCCATCCTCGCCAGTGGCGGCAGCGCGACCATACCCGCCTTGCCCCCCTTGCCAATCACATGCAGCCAATGATCGCCATGCGCATCGGAGTCGATCTGCCCTAATGTGGCACCGACCAGTTCACTGGCGCGCAACCCGGTTGAGTATGCGAAATCGAGCACGAATCGCAAACGTTGTGCTGCCGGTACCTGCCAACCGTAGGACCACTCCAGGCCGTCGGCCACTGTTCTAATCATCGACCATTCGCCTTCGGCAAACACTCGTGTGGCCACCGGTGGAGTAGATGACTTGGCCCCACGAACCTTGATGCCGGAGAGCGGATTAGCCAACACATACCGTTGTTCCATCAGCCAGCGGTACAGGGCGCCCAGCACGGAAAGCGCGTAGGCCACCGATCGTGAGGACAAGCCCCGTGCAAACGGGCGCCATTCAGGCGAAGAGCGTGGTCTGGGCGGGCCGACCCATCGCTCACGGGGTGCAGGGCGGCGCAGGAAGGCACGATACGCCACGGCATCTTCGCTGGTCAGCGACGAAAGTGCCCGGTTACGTTCGACAATCGCCCACAAGATCAGGCGCTCCGCCTCTTTGCGGTAAGCGCGTTGCGTCGCTCCGGATTCGTGGAGGCTCAGCCAGGCCTGTACAGCGTCATAGTCGTTATTGGCGTCAAGCAAACAGGTCCGACGTGGTGCGCGAAACGTTCCCTTTGAGCCATCAAGTTCTCGTGGCAAATGAAGCCGTTCCCACGGAACCACATTTTCAGGTGCGGACACGACCACCAGAGCATGGGCTCGTTCAGTGAGTTGCGGGTGGGCAGCAAAAAATGCTTCAATCCTTCGTGCGCCTGCCGCACCCAAACCGGGGATGGCCACCCACCAGCGCCGACGTCGCGGAATACGCAGTGTCAGCGCTGCCAGCGTCGTGATGCCTTTGGCGTGCAAGGCTCGTGCAGCGCGAGGTGCGAGCCATTGGTCAATTTCGTCACTGATAAAGGGTTGGGGTGATGGCAGTGAACGCAGCCGCTCAATCGCGTGGTTAACCGCCCTGGCGTGTTTGCTACGTGCTGAAATGGTGTGTGTAAAAAGTTCGGCCAGATCCTCGCGGTGACAATGCCGTGCGAAATGGATCAATTTACGGCGCACGCGGCCCAGGATGCCACGTGATGACTGGCCATCAGCCTTCCGGTTACCCAAATACTGCGCGACCGCCTCGCGTGTAGTCATTCCCGCATACCAGGCGCGCAGGGCCGCCAGCGAATCGGCATCCGGGAAATCTGGTGGGCTGTCTGTTTCGGTAGCCACGGCGTTGGACTGACGAGTTTTCATAATAAGCAGTTTAAGCGAACATGACATCGATTGCGATAAGAATACTTATCATAATAAGATCAATTCCGATACGAGTCATCGCTGGGTTTTGACCGACTGGTGCCTCTGAAATGGGAGGCGAGGCCAATTTTTGCAGTGCTGTAGTACCCCCGCTTCATCGTCATTTCACTTTCACGAGCTCAGCGTATGACTACGCCTGCCATTGGAGTAAGACCGCATGTCAAGCACCAAAATACAGGACTCAAAGCGCCTTTCCATTCTCTCCACCGAGGAAATTGACAGCCTGTATGGCTTGCCGCACTTCACCGAAGGCGAAAGACAGCTCCATTTTGATTTGAGCCCAGAAGAGCGAGAGACCATCGACGCCGCGCGTACCATCACGGCGGGGGTCCATCTGGTACTGCAACTGGGTTACTTCAAAGCCAAGGCACAGTTTTTCGTTGTCAGCCTTGACTACGTTCGACCAGACATAAACCATATTTTGACTCGCTATTACCCTGGCAGGTTGATGGCCGAGGTGGGCGCTTTGTCGAAGCCCACCCGGCTGACCCAGCAAAGAATCATCCTCGGGCTTTTAGCCTATCGCCTGTGTGGTGGCGATGAGAAGCAGGCGTTGATTGCCTTTGCACAACGGACGGCGATGCTGTCGACCCAGCCCAAATTCATTTTGCGTGAAGTGTTGGAACACCTGTCGAACCAGCGCACGGTCGCGCCGGGATACACGTTTTTGCAGGATCTGGTGAGCCAGGCTGTCACCGATGAGCGCAAGCGTGTCACCAGAAAACTGGATGCCACACTACCCGCCAACCTCCAGCAATCGCTCAATGCCCTGCTGCAGGCGGACGACAAAATCCATCTGATCAACGTTCTGAAACACGAGGCCAAAGATTTCAGCAATAAGGAGCTGCGCCAGGAGGCGGATCGTCGCAAACAGTTAGCCCCATTGCATTCCTTCGCCCAAACATTTTTAACTGATGCCAACTTGTCCAGTGAAAGCATCAAGTATTACGCCGGACTGGTCCAGTTCTACACTGTCTACAAGCTACGCCGCATGGATGCCTCCACGGCACGTCTGTATCTATTGTGCTTTGCCTTCCACCGGTTCCGGCAAATCAACGACAACCTGATTGAAGGGTTTATTCACCTGGTCGGTCAATTCGACAAGCAAGCCAAACTGGCGGCAAAGGCGGCCATGCAGCAGGCATCAGAAGAGGCCAACAGCAATTTGAAGGCGGCCGGCGAGGTGCTGGGCCTCTTTGTGGATGAGTCAATCGCGAGTGATTGCCCGTTTTCGACAGTGAAAGAGCGTGCATTCGGCTTGCTGGAGCCGGCGGCTTTTCCGTCGGTGTCCAATTACCTGCGAAACGTTGCCTTTGACAAGCTCGACTATGAGTGGAACTACTTCACCAAGTTGTCGGCAACCATCAAACGCAACTTGCGGCACCTCTTTTGTGACATCGATTTCGCTGGTCGGTTGGAGGATGCCCCGCTGGTCCGGGCAATCTCAGCGATGCAGACCCTGCTGCGTCAGAATAAGTCGCTGCGACAGGCAGATTCCACGAAGTTCCCCGAAGCCGTGATTCCTCTGGCTCTCAAAAAGCACCTGTATGTTGAATCCATTGAGGACGGGGAAAAGCACAAAACTCTGGATGTTGATCGCTACGAGTTTCTCGTCTACCGGCTGCTGCGCAACGCACTGGAGTCCGGGGACATGTATGTCAATCACAGCAACGAATTTCGCCAGTTTGAAGATGACCTGATCAACGATGCCCGTTGGAGCCACAAAGACGCTGTCCTTGCTGAAATCGGACAGCCCATTTTGCAAGCACCTATTGCAGAAACCTTGACCGCGTTGCGCACGAAGCTCGAAGACCGGTTTGTGGCGGTTAATCAGCGCGTGTCCGCTTGCGTCAATGCATATATCAAAGTCGTCGGCCAAGGGGAGAAGAAGCGCTGGTCCTTGATTTACCCAACGGCCCCGGAGACCGGCAACGGTCCGTTTTATAGCCAGTTGCCTGGAATTGGCATTGCAGATCTGCTGCGCTTTGTGAATGGCGAGACGAATTTCCTGGACGACTTTAAACATGTGCTGGATCGCGGTGTCAAACATGCGCCGGACCCACGCGAAATCCTGGCCTGCGTGGTGGCGTTCGGCACCAACATGGGTTTAGGCAAGATGGCCGAGGTCTCGGGCATGAGCCATGCCGCGCTGATTACCACCGCGCGCAATTACTTGAGGCCAGAAACCGTGCATGCCGCCAATGACGCCATCAGCAATGCCACGTCCGCGCTGTCGGCCTTCAAGCTCTTCAACATCCGCGAAGAGTTGCACTCAAGCAGCGATGGTCAACGGTTCGAGACCCAGATCAACACCTTCAATTCACGGTATTCCCCCAAGTATTTCGGCTGGGACAAGGGGGTGAGCGCCTGTACCGTGGTTGCTAACCACGTACCCATCAACGCCAAGATCATCGGCACCCATGAGCACGAAAGCCATTTTGTGTTCGATCTGCTGTACAACAACACGTCGGACATCAAGCCCACGCGCCACTCGACCGATACGCATGGCACCAACCAGGTCAATTACTGGATACTGTACGGCTTCGGCTACAGTTATGCGCCGCGCTACAAGAGGCTGCAAAAGAAAACCGCGTCTCTGGTAGGATTCAGCCTACCAAGTCAGTACCCGGCTGAAATGCTGATCCGACCAGCCAATAAGGTCAACGAGGATCTGATTATCAGCGAATGGCCCAACATCCTGCGCATCATGGCGTCCCTCGCGCAAAAGGACACGACCCAGACCACCATTGTGCGCAAACTCAGCAGCTATGCCCGTCAAAACAACACCAAAAAGGCCCTGTGGGAGTTGGACAACATCCTTCGCACTATCTACATACTGGACTTCATTGACGATGTGGAGCTGCGCCAGAGTGTGCAAAAGGCGCTCAACCGGGGTGAGGCCTATCACCGGTTCCGCCGGGCGGTGGCCTTTATCAATGGCGGGAAGTTCAAGGTCCAGACGGAAACCGAGCAGCAGGTCTGGAATGATTGCGCCCGGCTGATTGCGAACGCGGTCATTTACTACAATACGGCGCTGTTGTCGAAAGTGTACGAACAGAAGGTGGCGGCCGGAGATCTGGATGCCATCGCATTCATTCAGGGGATGTCGCCGGTGGCTTGGCAGCATGTGAACATGTTCGGGTCGTTCGAGTTCAGCGACGAGGATCCGGACATTGACATGGAAGTGTTGGCGGCCAGATATGCGGACTCAGTGTTCTGGGGTAATGCTACGCAACCTGGGCAGGGAGAGCTTTTCGATTGAAAGTCACCCGGCCCTCAGGGTTTGATGCCGCTTCATGCAGCGCATCATGCTATTGGGGTATT
>JBAYVV010000234.1:0-5399 GCA_041674465.1 Sterolibacterium sp. | reverse complement strand
TCACGCGTGCGGACGGCTTTTTCCACGAGCGTGGCAAGTTGTCGAGTGGTTGCAATACGGCATTCGCCCCGAGCAGCAACAAGCGCCTTTGCAATCGCATGAGCAAACCGTTCTTCCCCATAATCTTTGATCACCCTTTCTATTTCTGTTTGTGTCGCCTGCTCCAGCCAATCTGCGGCGGTCTGCCCGCAGCTGGTGTCCATGCGCATGTCGAGCGGGCCGTCGGAACGAAAACTGAACCCCCGCTCGGCCTGGTCCAGTTGCGGCGATGACATGCCAATATCGAGCAAGATCCCCTCCACCTGCTTTGCCGCCAGCCCTCCCAGGCTGTCCAGCACCGCTCCCAACTCGCTGAACGCCGCATGCACCAGCGTCAAGCGCGCATCATTCAGTTCCCGCCCAGCCGCAATCGCTTCCGGATCGCGATCCAGTGCAACCAGCCTGCCAGTAACCCCGAGCCGCGCCAGAATCTCCCGGCTGTGCCCGCCACGACCGAAGGTCGCATCGACATAAATTCCATCCGGTTTGATCGCCAGCGCTTCGACCGCTTCCTGCAACAACACGCTTCGATGTTTCAGGGTTGCGCATTCACTCATTCCACGAAATCACAATGTGAGATTTTCGAGACCGGGAGGCAGGAGCTTGTCGCCCAGGGCGAAAATCGCCTCCTGTTGCTGTTTCCAACCCGCATCGCTCCAGATTTCAAAGTTGCCGCCCTGCCCCACCAGCCAGACTTCTTTTTCGAGACCCGCATAGGCGCGCAATTCGGGCGAGACCAGGACGCGTCCCGCTGCATCCATCTCGGCTTCAACGGCAAAACCCACCAGCAGACGCCGCAGCATCGCCGATTGGGTTTCGAGACTGGGAGCGGCAAGAATCTTGGCGCGAATCGGCTCCCACGCCGGGGCGGGATAGAGCAGCAGGCAGCGATGCGGATGCGCTGTCAGCACCAGACGTCCGTCACCCAGGGCCTGCAGGGCATCACGATGCCGGGCCGGGACCGCCATGCGCCCCTTGGCATCCAGATTGAGTGCCGCCGCCCCCTGAAACATGTCATCTCCTCAGATTGGGAAGGGAGAGCTATAACCATCATCTCCCCACATATTTCCCACATTTCCCCACTTCTTCCCACTCTAAAGGAGATTTTTTTCGGGGTCAAGCCTTAATTCTGGATTTTTTCTTGCGAGGACAAGGACTTAGACTGGGTTTGCGAAGTAAATTTTTAAATATTTTTGCCATTTAAAACAAGGGATATAGAAACCAAAGTGAAAGTGATTTATTAGGATTGAGAGGGAATGGAAACCCGGCGGGGCGGAGTGGAAGTTCGCCGATAAGCCGGGTTCTGTCGTGGGCAGTCATTCCTCTGGGCCCGCCGTTACCGACGGGCTCTAGCAGCCTACCCGGAAGCGACGCGAGCAGCGTCATGGCTTCCCTATTTGGCCTTGCCCCGAATGGGGTTTGCCGTGCCGTCCGTGTTGCCACGTCCGCGGTGAGCTCTTACCTCGGCATCGTTTGCACGATGCCGACACGCCTTGCGGCGTGTCGCCATTTCACCCTTACCTGAGCCTCCCCGAAGAGCGTCCCTTGCGGGACTTGCTCTTCTCAAGGAGAGGCCATCGGCGGTATCTTTCTGTTGCACTTTCCGTCGCCTTGGGTTGCCTTCCGGATTTCCCGGATTGCAACTTATAACGCCCGGCCGTTAGCCGGCATCCTGCTCTGCGGGGCCCGGACTTTCCTCCATGAACTTGCGTTCACAGCGACTGCCTGGCGAACTTCCGCCGTTGATTGTACTCGCCCGGGCAACCCGGAACGGCATCGGCGTTCGATGTCAGCAGCGCTTGCCTCGCTTGCGTGGTGAGCCAGTCTGTCGTATGTTGCGAAAATCTTCTTGTCATCAACCAGGCGAACATTTCATGAACCCCGCATCATTGCTACACCCGCGCATCATCGATCGCGAATCGCTGCAGGAATTCGTCGACAACCTGACCGACCAGATTCCCCTGATCGAGCGCGATATCGCCCGCCTCAAGCGCGAACCCCACGACAAGGCCCTGATCGCCAACCTGTTCCGCGCCCTGCACAACATCAAGGGCGATGCGGCGATTTGCCAGGTGGAACTTGGCGTGATGATCACCCATCCGCTCGAAACCTTGCTGGCACGTCTGCGCAATGGCGAAATCGGGTTTTCCGAACTGCTTGCCGAGATTGTTCTGCTCGCCATGGATCGCCTTGAACTAGCGGTCGAAGCACTGGCCGGCAATCGTTCCCTGGAACATCTGAAACTTCCCGAATTGGTCGGGGGGCTCGAGAGTCTCGCCGACGCCACCACACCCTCGCTCGATGGCAAGCTGGTGCAAGTGATCGAGCAGGTCACCGGATTTCGCCCGGTGCCTTTCCCGCCAGCCAGGGACATCAAGCCGCAGGCTGCAAGCACTGCCAAAGGTTCTGAAGGCATTGCCGCCGACTTGCTGTTTTTCCGCGAACTTGCGCAAAAATTCGAGTCCCGTTCCGAGCTGTTCCACGGACGCTGCGGGCGCCTGCTGAAACTTGCCCTGGATACCAACCAGACCGCCGGTCAACCTGTGGATTCGCTGCAACTGGAGACGGCCGTGTATTTTCACGACATCGGGATGATGTTCCTGCCTGAGCCGGTCTGGCTCAAAATCGGCAAACTCTCTGACCAGGACAAGCAACTGCTGCACGGACATCCGAAGATGGCGGCCGGCCTGCTGGAACGCATGGAGGGATGGCAAGCCGCTGCGGAAATGGTTGCGCAACATCACGAAATGGTGGATGGACGGGGCTATCCGAAGGGGCTGAAAAACGGTGCCATCTGTGCCGGGGCAAAAATCCTGGCGATTATCGATGCCTTCGAGGCCGTCACGCTCAAGCATAGCGATCGTGGCCACTCGCGCTCCATCCTGCGCGCCATTGCCGAAGTGAATGCCTGCGACAACCAGTTTGCTCCTGAATGGATAGCGCCCTTTAATGCCGTTATTCGGCGGATTGTGGAAACTTAGCTCCGCTATGATTTTCAACACTCGGCATGAATAATGGCTTTCATATGACAATTCGCTTTCCGCGCATCACACCAGAGGACAAGACTATCATTCCGGGTAAAATGCGCTCGCAGCACGCCCCCGGCCTGGGTGCTTGTTCGTTCCAACGCAGTTGCTTTAACCTGGTAGGGTAAATCCATGCAATTATCCGAAAAAGTCGGACTGCTGATCGACGATATCGCCGCGATGCGCACCACGGTGCGCATACAACTCGCCAGCATCGGGCTGGAGAAATGCGACCAGGCGCGCGACATCAAGGAAGCCATCGAGAAACTCAATCTCAAGCACTATGATTTGATCGTCTGCGACTACAACCTCGGCAAGGGCGCCGACGGCCAGCAGTTCCTCGAACTGGTGCGACGCAAGCAACTGCTGCCGATGACCACGGCCTTCCTCATGATCACCGGCGAAACCGGCTACCAGCAGGTATCGACCGCCGCCGAATACTCTCCCGACGATTATCTGCTCAAGCCTTTCACGGCCGAGACGCTGGGTACGCGCCTGGTACGCATCATCGAGAAAAAGGAAGCGCTGCAGCCGATCTACCAACACATGGGTGCCAAGACCGATCACACCAAGGCACTGGCCGCCTGTGACGATCTGCTCGCAAAAAAGACGCGCTACTCGCTCGAGGTAATGCGCATCAAAGGCGACCTGTTGCTGGCCAAGGGACGTGCCAGTGAAGCGCTGGCCCTGTATGACGATATTCTCAAGGAGCGCTCCACTCCCTGGGCGGAGGTGGGCAAAGCGCAAGCCCTGATCGCCTACGGCAACCCCGACGAGGCACGCATCCTGCTCGAGCAGACACTGGTGGCCTATCCGAACTATCTGGCGGGCTACGACTCGCTCGCCAACCTGCTGGTCAAGACCGACAAGCTCGCCGCACAGCAGGTGGTCGAACAGGCGCTGCATGTGGCGATGACCACGCAGCGGCAGCGCGACCTGGGCTCGCTGGCGATCAGCAACAAGGATTTCAGCCGCGCCGAGGAAGCCTACCGTTATGCTGTCGATCGCGACCGCACCGGATTTTTCAAGAGCCCCGACGATTACGCCGCGCTCGCCCGCAGTTGCTTTGAGCAGGACAAGATTCCCGAAGCCCTGAACGCCGCCAAGGACATGGCGCAGCATCTGCCGCGCACACCCGAGCTGGCGGCACGGCAGGCTGCGGTTGAATGCCAGGTGCACATTCGCGCCGGCGACGAAAAGGCGGCCAAGGCCGCCCTGGCCAAGGCACAGGCGGCGCAGAAATCATCCAAGCTGGACGTCAACACCATGCTTGAGATCGCCCAGGCCTGTTTTGCCGCAGGCGAGCCGGACGAGGCCAAGAAGATCATCCAGGATGTCGCCGAGGATCACCAGGAAAACGAGCTGGTCATCGAAGCCGCGCGGGGTGTATTCGAGGCCGCCGGACTCGACGAAGAAGGCGCAGAGTTCCTCGACAATACGCGCAAGAACATGATCCGGCTCAACAACGATGCCGTCGCCCTGGCCAAGTCGGGCGAGTTGGACAAGGCCATCACCATGCTGGTCGAAGCCGCCGACCGCCTGCCCAACAATGCCCAGGTCGCCATCAATGCCGCCCAGGCCTTGCTAATGCGCGTTCAGCAACAGGGCGTGGACATGACCCAACTGGGACAGGCGCATCGCTACATCACCCAGGCCTATCGCGCCAGCCCGTCGCATCCCAAGCTGGAAGGCGCAGTGGCCTACTACCGCAAGATCGCGCCGCCCGGCGCGCGCCAACTCGAAGTATAGGTACAGCACCATGGATACACTCGTTGCCGCTGCAATTCACGATGCCAAGAATGCCCTCTCCTCGCTCGGGGTGTGGCTGGATGAGGCGCAACGCGAATGCGACCCACAGCACAAATCGGCGGCGATGTTGCAGGCGAAAACCATCACCGCAACGCTTAACAGCCAACTCGTCGAATTGCTCGCGATGTATCGCGCCGGCGAAGGCAATTTGCGTCTTGCCGTGGAAGACCAGCATTTGGGAGACTTCCTCGCCGAACTCATGGCCGAGCTGGCGGCGTCGAGGCCCATGGAAAACAACGGCAGCGCTGCCATAGCGTCAGCAATAGCCATCGACACCGATTTTGCTTTCGCTGAACAAAATACGGCCTGGGCTTTCGATGCCTATCTGGTGAAGTTCGTATTGCTCGATGCCTTGCGCAACGCCTTGCGTCACGCCAAGCAGCGCATCCACTTCAGCATCGCCGCCGAACCGGGCGGCGGCATCCGCTTCAGCATCGCCGACGATGGTGCCGGCTACCCACCCGAGACACTGCGCAACGAAACCAGCAGCACCATGTCCAAGAAAAGCAGCGGGCTGGGGCTCAG
>JBAYVV010000233.1:0-5411 GCA_041674465.1 Sterolibacterium sp. | reverse complement strand
ATTCCTGGCCTGGCTGCCGGTCGAGCAACGCGCCGAGCCGGTGCGGCAGTTCCGCGACCATCTGCTGACGCAGTTCTGGCACCACGGCACCGGGCGCAACAGCGAGGAGGAGGTCGAGTTCATTTGCCGCAAGTTGACTGACGCGATGTCCGACCTGCTCGGTGAAAAGCTCTACGTCTTCGGCAGCCGGCCCAGCTCGCTCGACGCCAACATGTATGCGGCCCTGGTCCATGTGATGTTTACCCCGTTCCCGAGCCCCATCGGCCAGTACTGTCGCTCCAAGCCCAACCTGGTCGCGTACACCGACCGGATCTTCGACAAGTACTACCCGGAGCTGCGCAAGGATCGCGAGGAAGCGGCGGTGTACCTGCAGCAGGAACTGAAGAAGCGCAAACCGTCGTACCCCACGGCGGACCACCGGCTCGAAGAGCTGTTCAAGGCGCCCCACGAGGGCCCGGGAGTGACGCGATGAACCGAATGAATCGAAAAATGGAAGGCCGTAAGGCACTGGTCACCGGCGGTGCCTCGGGCATCGGTGCCGCCACTGCGTGCTGCTTTGCCGCCGAAGGCGCCCATGTGTTGATCGCGGATATCGACGATGCGGGCGGTGAAGCGATGGTGCAAGAGATTTGCAAGGCGGGCGGCGTGGCGCACTTCCGCCATGTCGACGTGACCGACCGTGCTGCGGTGCGAGGCATGGTGCACGAAGCGGATAAGCTGCTCGGCGGTCTCGGCATCCTGTTCAACAACGCCATGACCAATCCCAGCGCCCACTTCACCGAGGATCAGCGCTGGAACCTGATGCTGGAAAGCGGCCTGTCCGCCTACTGGGCGGCGGCGACCGAAGCTGCGCCGATCCTGGCGCGTTCCGGGCACGGCGCCATCATCAACAACGCCTCGATCGCCGGGGCGCGCATCGGCATCGAGTTCGCCAGCGAAGCCTACAGTTCTGCCAAGGCGGGTTGCCTCGGCCTCACCCGCAAGCTCGCCAAGCGCTTCGGACCGGAGGGTGTGCGCATCAACTGCATCTGCCCCGGCATCATCGAAACCCCGCGCTGGCGCAGTCCCGACCTGGAGGAGCCGCAGTTTGCGCGACGCTACCGGCAGATGGCGCCGCTCGGCCGGTTCGGCAAACCGGAAGAAGTCGCGAAGCTGGTGCTGTTCTTTGCCTGCGACGACTCGTCCTTCATTACCGGGCAGGACATCGCCATTGACGGCGGCTTCACCAGCGCCTTCCGCTTCGAGTCGATCGACTTCGGGTCCGACTGATAAAGCCGGTTTCGGGAAAAGGCTCCTTGAGCCGTTTCCCGAAAGAGCGAGACCGAACCAGTAGAATAGTTCCGCGTGGAATATGACGGAACCTGTTATGCATTGGGACGACCTGAAATTCGTGTTGGCGGTGGGCCGCGAGGGTGGACTCGCCGCTGCAGCACGATCGCTCGCGATCAATTATTCGACGGCACACCGCCGCCTGGATGGTATTGAGCGCAAGCTGGGTGTGCGGTTGTTCCAGCGTGTCCGCTCCGGTTATTGTCTGACACGGCAGGGCGAGGCGATTTCCGAAGCCGCACTGCGTATCGAAGCAGAAATCCTGTCGGTCGAGCGCCAGGTGATCGGAACCGATCAGAAACTTTCGGGAACGATCCGGGTCGGCACTTCCCATCTGCTGGGTCTGTATTTGCTGCCGGACATGCTGAAAAAGTTCATGCAAAAGTATCCTGAAGTGAGGGTGAAGCTTTCCATCAACGACGAGTTGGCCAACCTCAGCCAGAGCGATGCCGATGTGGTCATCAGGGGAACGGCAACACCGCCTCCATACCTGGTCGGGCGCAGCATCGCGCCGATTCCATATTGTGCCTACGTGCGGCGGGATTTGGTCCGGGCTGCGCCGCAGCGACCCCTGTCAGACTATGAATGGATAGGCTTCGACAACAATGATCCGGCGGCACCTTTGAAACGCTGGCTGGAGCAAATCGTGCCCGGCGCCAAGTGCCGCTTCACGCTCGATTCCGCAGCAGGTCTCCGTGAAGCCCTGGTCCGCGGCCTGGGTGCCGCAGTCATTCCCTGTCTCACCGGAGATCAACTCCCCGCACTCGCCAGAATCAGCGAAGCCCACGCAGAGCCGGGATTCAACCTGTGGATACTCAGTCACGCCGACTTGCGTCGTAGCGCGCGGATCAAGGCTTTCATGAAAGCCATGGAGGAGATGATCACCGCCTCGCCCTTGGTCATGGCATCGGTGTCACCGGAGTGATATGCCGAACTGCCGGTGTTCACTCCTTGGCATTTCCCTGAATATCGAAGCGCTTCATTCTTTCCCACATGTTTTTGCGACTGATGCCCAGCGCGGCGGCTGTTTTGGTGACATGCCAGTTGTTGATGGTCAGCATGCGCAGGATGTACTCGCGCTCATAGACCTTGAGATATTCGTTCAGGGTTTCGCCAGTGGACTGCAGCGCGGCGGGCAATTCCTCAAACAGATATTCGGGTTGAATGACGCCCCTGGGACTGAGCAGGCAGGCCCGTTCGATGGCATGCTTCAATTCGCGCACGTTGCCGGGCCAGGGATAGTCAAGCATCACCCGCTCGGCTTTTTTTGAAAGCGTTCTGGGCAACGAGCCTTTCTTGTCGCTTTCCTCTTCCAGAAACGTCCGGGCCAGCCAGAGCACGTCTTCGCTGCGCTCCCTCAAGGGCGGAACGCGCAGGTGGACGACATTGATCCGGTAGTAAAGGTCCTCGCGAAACTTTCCGTTTTCCACCATTTGCTTGAGGTCCTGGTGGGTTGCGCAAACAATCCGCAGGTCAACCGCAATATGTGTTTCGCCGCCGATCCGGGTAATTTGGCGCTCCTGGATGGCGCGCAACAGTTTGACCTGCATGGGTTGCGACATGTCGCCAATTTCGTCGAGAAACAGGGTGCCGCCGTCGGCCTGCTCGAACACGCCCTTGTGCAATCCGATCGCCCCGGTGAAGGCACCCTTCTGGTAGCCGAAAAGTTCTGCTTCCAGCAGGGTTTCAGTCAAGGCGCCGCAGTTGACGGCGACAAAGGGCCGCTTGTTTTCGGGATTGCTGAGTCGATGCAGGGTTCTGGCGACCTCTTCCTTGCCGACGCCGGACTCACCGGTGATGAGGATGTTGCTGTTGGTTCCGCTGATTTTCTCCAGGGTGGCGGTCAAGCTCCGCATGACGGGGGAGAGGCCAAGTTGAGGAAGTTCCTTGGTATGCTTGGCGGATGTGACCAGTGCACCGATTTTTTCCAGCAGTGATTCGATGTCGAATGGTTTCTTGATGTAATCGGCGGCGCCCAGCTTGAGCAGACGCACAGCCTGATCGATCTCGCCGTGTCCTGTGATGAACAGGTACGGTGGCAGTGAAGTCGCTTCATCGAGCAGCTTGATGAACAGCGTTTCTCCCGACATGTCCGGCAGACGGATGTCGCTGACCACCACGTCGAAATGATGCCGCGTAAAACTGAGCAGGGCTTCGCGTCCGGTGCGAAACCAGACGCAGTCGTAGCCCTCGAGTTCAAACCGTTCCGCCAGCGCTTCGCCAACGATGTCATCGTCTTCAATCAGGCACAGGCTGAGTTTGATGCTTGAATTCATGCATGCGTTTCCAACGGAATGAAAACCTTGAAGCTGGTTCGTCCATGGCCCTCAAGCAAACCGCTTTCGACGCTGATGTTGCCGCCGAGCTGCCGGACGATCTGATAGCACACCCAAAGCCCCAGTCCCCGCCCGCGTCCCGACTCGCCGGCATTGACGAAAGGCTCGAACAGGTGCTCCTTTTGTGCTTCGGACAGTGTCTGGCCGCTGTTGATGATTTCCAGACCCAGGTGCCGGTCTGCTTTCGAAAGCATCACCTCAACCCGGCCTTCTGCTTCCGTCGCCTGCAATGCATTCAGGATCAGGTTGAGCAGGACTTGCCGGACCAGGGTCGAGGGCAGGGGTAATGCGCCGTCGATATCGCTGGTCCAATCGAGCGTAATTCTTTTTTTATTCGCATGCGGCGCGATCAAGGTCCGCACATCATCCACATCCTGTGTTGAAAAATTGCGGCTGTTGACCTTGGCATCCACCAGCAGCGCACCCACGGTATCCTTGATCTGGTTCAGTCCCCGTTCCAGCAGCGTCAGCGTCTTGAGCGTGCGCGCATCCGGGTCGCCATGGTGGCGCAAGGTATTGATCGAAGTCAGCATGCCCAGCAGCGGGTTATTCACTTCATGCGCAATGCCTGCCGCAAGCTGCCCGATAGCCACCAGACGTTCCGAATGAATGACCTCCCGTTCGATCAGTGCCTTCTCCCGCAGTTGTTGCAGGGTCCGGTTGTATGCCGTGAAGAGGCGTCCCAGTTCATCCTGGTAATCGTAAATCTCGGGGGAGAGATTCTCCGGCAACCTTTGCCCCAGTTCTTCCATGCGTTCCGCGAGTCGCACCAGCGGAGTGGCGGTGCTCTGTCCCCAATACCAGTTGATCGGCAACAGCACCGCCAGGACCAGGCAGGTGATCAGGGCAGCCTGCTTTGCGTTCTCCAGAAAACGCGGCAACAGGATTTTCTTAGAGTAAATCTGGATCAGGGTACCGAGGCGCGCCTGTTCGTCAATGATGGGTGTCGCGACGAACAGGTGCTCGGAGTCCTCTGGCTCGAGCACCATGGTGTCTTCGGCGAGCTTGCCGATGCCATTCGCCACGGCCATGAATTCCGGCGACAGATCTTTCAGGTCTGCGAGCATCGGCAGGGTCTGCGGCTGCGTCGAAACATAAATCTGCTGCTGTCTGTTGATGACCAGCAAGGCTTCGACCTGCTCGGGATTGTCCTTGTCGGCGATGCTGAGGGGGGCCTTGAGAATTTCATAGGCCCGCCACACATGATCCTGCGTGATGGCCGTCACCAGCGTTTTGGCCATGGTTTGCCCTTGAACGGAAGCATTGCGCAGCAGGTCGCGCTTGAGGTCATCGTAAGCGCGAAAGAGCATGGAAGTGGCAATGATCAGTGCGGTGGCGACAATCAGCGCGCTTCCCCACAGCGGAATCTTGTAGCGAAAACTCAGGTTGAACAGGATGCGCATTAAGAGAAGGCTCTATACGCCGGCGGATTCCTCGCCGAAGGCACGCATCATGATGGCGACACTGTCGTAGAGTGCTGGCGTACCCGGGATGAATCCGTCGAGGTTAAGCTGCTGCAGGATAATTTTCCCGTGGGGATCGTCCGCCATGTCCAGCAGCATGCGCTGCATGGCGAGAAAAGTTTCGCGGCGGACATCCTGATGGGCCACGAAGGGGGGGAAGCCGTACTCGGGTGACTGGCAGACCACCCAGGTGCGGTGGGTGATATCGGATTTGATTTTGTCCAGGGTATCCCAGACGAAGCTATCCACGCAACCGCCGTCCGCCAGGCCATCGGCGACCGCT
>JBAYVV010000232.1:0-5449 GCA_041674465.1 Sterolibacterium sp. | reverse complement strand
TAGCCGTAGAACAGGCTGTACTTGAAAGCGTGAGCGCTCCCCGATACCGGCCCGGGAACTCTCCATATCGTCATTTCGACAATGGCGCCATCCGGAAATTCTCCTCGGTCATAGAACGCACGCGTCGCCTTCATATGGCGTACATTGCCATAAGTGAAATATGGCGTCAAGCGACATAAGACTGCTGTACTGCCGGACCCGCCAATTGAAAAGGGCTCCCGAAGGAGCCCTTTTGTATCGGTGTCGTAAGGGCCGAAACCCTATCGACTTGTTGCCGACAGTCCCCACCATCGGAACGCCTAATACGTTTATGATGTTATAGGGGTTTCGGGGAGAATACAAGATGAAGATCAGTTATCGACTCGCGCTCGATATAGGCACCGCATCCTGCGGACTCATCGCGGTCAGCCTGGACTCTCGGGGCGAGCCAGCCGAGATCGCGCATCACGGACTCTACATCTTCTCCGAGCCTTTACTGCCGCCGAAGGCGGGTGGTATCGGCGAGCCGAAGAAAGCTGCACGACGCAATGCCCGCTTGGCTCGGCGCGTTATCGACCGCCGCGCCCGCCGGCTCAAGCGCATCGCGCTGCTATCAAGATTGCTGGGTATCGATCACAGTAACGTCACCCCCGACGACGGACAGCACATCCACGCGCTGCGTGCAAAAGCCGCAACAGAACCGCTTGAGATCGAAGACCTCTTACGGGTATTGCTCAAACTGGCCAAGCGGCGGGGCTACAAGGGCAGCTTCAAGGTTCGCAAAGAGAAAGACGAAGGTGTCGTCGAACCGGGGATTAACCAACTTCGGCAGCATATAGCTGATGCAGGCTGCAATACTCTTGGGCAATACCTCAGCAAACGATTCGATGCCGGTGACACGCTCAAGCTCAAGGAGGCAGGTCTATATGCCCATCGGGACATGCTCGAAGCCGAGTTCGAGGAAATCTGGACTGAGCAAGCAAAACACCATCCGCTTCTCTCCGAATCCCGACCCGATCCTCTGGACGAACACAAGCGTCTCCGTTCCATCCGAGACCAATTTCATGGCGCCATCTTTTACCAGCGGCCTTTGAAGTCAGTCGCACCCATGGTCGGCAACTGCGCCCTGGAGCCGAGCCTGCCGCGTGCGCCGATGGCACAGCCGGCGATGCAGGCTTTCCGCATCGAAAAGCAATTGGCCGACTTGCGCTGGGGCATGCGCAGGAATGCGCCAGGGCTCACAGCGGAGCAAAAAACCCTCATCCGCAAATTGCTCAACGATCCCGGCAAGCTCACCAAAGAAGGCAAGCTATCGTTCAAGAAGATTTACGAAGCCCTTGAAGCCGAAGGGCTTCGCCCTGACTACCCACGTTCACTCAATATGGAGCGTTCCAGCCGTGAAGACCTCACCGGCAACCGCACACTACGCGTCTTCAAAGATATTGTGCTTCTCGACGAGTGGCGGGCACTAGACGAAATCACGCAGCTCCGCGTCATCAACTTTCTTGCCGATCTCGGCTCGCCGGAGCAAGTCGATCAACTTGATTGGCACGATCGATATACCAAGACCGCGCGCGTCAAGAACCCAAAGAGCGGCAAGTGGGAGGAGAAACACGTGCGTCGCGATCTCGACCACAAGCTGGTCGAATTCATCAATCGGATGGTCGATACAAAGAAGTTTGATCGGCTTAATAAGATGGGTTTCGAGACCGGCCGTGCCAGCTACTCGATCCGCGCCCTAGAAAAACTCGCGGCAGCCATGCGGGAAGAGAACTGTGATGAACACGAGGCCATCCAACACCTCTACCCGCCGCCCGAAGCGACCGGCGAACTCCTGCCCCAATTGCTGCCTCATCCCCCCACCGGCAATGTCGTGGTGGACGTCGCGTTGCGTCAGGTACGCCGTGCCGTCAATGACGCGCTGACAAGATTAGGCCAACCGCCAGCGGAAATAGTGATCGAGCTCTCGCGGGATATGGCGCTGGGTTTGAAGGCGCGCGGCGATATCGAAAGGAAGATCGACAAGAACAAGAGGCAGCGCCAAGACGCCAAGAAGGCCCTGGAATCGAACGAACCGCCGATCCCGGGCACGGATCGCAATGTCCTGCGTTACATTCTCTGGCAGCAGCAGGACACACATTGCCCATACTGCGGTGAGCGGATCAGCTTCGGTCAGGCAGTCGATGGCAACGCCACCCACTTCGAACACATCCTGCCGCGATCCCTCACACGCGTGGGCAAGCAGCGCAACCATCTGGTGCTGGCACATCAATCCTGCAACAACGCCAAAGGCGACAGAACACCCTTTGAGGCGTTCGGCCATGATGGCGAGCGATGGAAAGCCGTCGAGTACTGTGCTTCGGTGCTGAAGTCCAACAAACAATTCGCAAAAGCCCGCCTGCTTGCCCTGACTGACTACGAACATGAAATCCTTGATGACGAATCGATAGCGGACTTCTCGGAACGCCAGTTTGTCGAAACCTCTTGGATCGGCAAACTCACCGCGCAGTGGATGAAGGAAGTTTGTACCAAGGTCTCGGTATCGCGCGGCCTGCTCACCGCCCATCTGCGCCGCATCTGGAAACTGGAAACGGTGATCGCCGAAGCTCGTCTCAATGCCGAACCGCCGCTTCCGGTACTCGATGCGGACGGCAACAAGATAACTCTCGATGACTTCAAGCGCTTCAAGCCGTTCTGGGAAGGGCATAACGGCAAGGACCATCCGCGCACTGATCGAAAGATCGACAAGCGCATCGACCATCGCCACCACCTGATAGATGCACTTGTAATTGCGCAAACCTCGCGAAGTCTTTATCAGCGCATGGCAAAGCACTACAAGGAACTGGCTGAGCGACGGCGAGAGGGTGAGGCCGTGCGCATGACATTTTCAGTCGAGCCACCCCTTAGAGATGTGCGCAGTCAAGCACTTGTATTGGTACGCGAAGCAGCGATTCGGCACAAGCCGGATCAGTTCTCCAGCGGCATGTTCTTCCAGAAGACCGCATACAGGAAGGCTTATTCCGATGACGGGGATTCCCGGTTGAGCGTTAGGATCAAGCTCGAAGAATTGACCGACAACAAAGGCTCAATTGACAAAGCACGCAAGGGTATTTCAGATATCGTCAGCAGCCACACCCGGCGTGTCGTCTCAAATGAATTCGAGCGCCGTATCCAAGCTGGTGAATCAGTTAAGCAAGCGCTGTCGCTCGCAATCATTGATCCGCAGTTCAATACGCCAATCAAGAAGGTGGCCGTATTTCAACGTGTCGGCAGAGGCTTTGTCGATGGATCTTCTGCATTTCCGGTCAAGAACTCCTGGTACTTAAGCGACGGTTACGCGTATGTTTCGATCACTGAAGAAGATGGCCGAATTGTTGCGGCAGAATCGGTTCCCCTGATTTCAGCCGCAGCTCAGCATGCTTCCCGCACCGCCGGTGAGCGACGCTTTTTCCGCGGCGACACGTTGCGCGATAAAGCTACTGGCACCATGTACATCGTGCATCAGATTCTTGCGAATGCCACTGTACGAGTTGCCCCGGTGACAGAGTCGAGATCGTGGATCGAACTTGGCGCTGACGCTGGAGCAACCCAATTCGGTGCGCGCGCTCTTATACAACTCATTCGAGCATAACTTGGCCACTGACCGCATTCTGCTGGTCGAAAACCCTGCCGACCTGAATATCGATGTCGGGCGGCTACGCATCCGTCGCAACGGTGCGGATGATGCTTTCGTGGCTCCTTCCGATGTCGGCGTACTAATCCTGCATCACCATACGATCGCCCTCAGCGTGAATACGCTACGCGCATTAGGTGCGGCCGGCGCATGCCTGATGGTCACGGACGAGGCCCACATGCCGGCCGCACTCATGCTGCCTACGGCGGCGAACCGCAACGCACCATCGCGTTTGCGCCGACAGATCGCCAATCTCGATACACCGATTCCAGATACCCTCTGGCAAATGCTTGTGCAAGCGCGTATCCGCACACAATCGGCAACATTGCGCAAACTGGAACTCAACGGCGCCTTGAGGCTGGAGCGCATGGCCCAAGAAGTGGAGCCGGGCGACCGAACTCACCGCGAGGGGCAAGCAGCGCGGCACTACTGGCAATACCTGTTCGAGGGCTTCAAACGGAAGAAGGAAGGAGCGACCGATGGCGTCAATGTCCGTCTGAACTATGGCTACGCCGTGTTGCGCAGCCTGGTAGCGCGTGAGTTGGTTGCCGCAGGCCTGAGTTGCGAACTTGGGCTCGGACACCGCAGCATGGAGAATCCCTTCAACCTTGCCGACGATTTTATGGAACCCTATCGATTCACCGTCGAGCGTCATATACGACAACTCGATTGCGAAGCGGAACTGGATAGCGCCGGCAAGAAGGATATCGTAAAATTCGTCGAAACCGAAGTCATCCTTGGCAAGCATAGCTATCGCCTGCTTCCTGCCGTGCGTGAGACTGTCGCCAGCTATGTGCGCATCCTTGAGAGCAACAAGGGGCAGCTCGCACTGCCGAGTGGATGATGGGCATCAACGGGTGGCGCGTGATGTGGGTACTCGCAGTATTTGACGTTCCGGTCGTGACGCGCGAGGAAGTCCGCGCCTATACGCAGTTTCGCAAGCAACTATTGCAAGAGAATTTTATTCAGCATCAATATTCCGTGTATCTCAAACACTGCCCTACAATGGCCGCTGCGCAAGCCGAGATCGATCGCCTCAAGCCCGCCGTTCCAGAGGGCGGGCACGTGGCGTTTTTCATGTTGACCGACAAGCAGTATGGATTGACCCGGGAGTTTTTCGGAAAGAATGCCGCGAAGATCGCCCCTGATGCACCCGAACAAATCGAACTCTTCTAAGAAAAATGCCGCCAATTCAGGAAATTGGCGGCATCCAGAGTGTATCAGGCGTTCCGATGGTGGGGTGTCGGAACTCGAACTCGCGCAGATCGTGCTTGCCGTGTGAGTGTATCAGGCGTTCCGATGGTGGGGTGTCGGAACTTTCGCATGCTCCAATCGACTTCCCACGAGGAGTGTATCAGGCGTTCCGATGGTGGGGTGTCGGAACCATGGGCTTGCGCGCCCAGGAATCGAACAGGAGTGTATCAGGCGTTCCGATGGTGGGGTGTCGGAACATACTCACCACGCCCCCGAGGGCAAAGGGGGAGTGTATCAGGCGTTCCGATGGTGGGGTGTCGGAACGCCTTTGCCTGACGGCCATAAAAGAAGGCCATCAGGCAAAGGCGCTCGCTACCGCGAGGTCTATAAGGGGCAGGCAAGACCTGCGTACAGTCATATGCCCGCGTGCGGCCAAATATATATTCGGCCTCTTACAGGCAACCGAGACTGACGAAGCCTACGGTGGGAACTGCTCGCTTGCTCTTCATATCGGCACGACGCGCGCTCGGCGTCGCTGTTGAGGAGGCGGGTTGAATGGCCGCGCCGGGCTTACTTCTTCTCGGTCGCCTTGGCATCCGCCGC
>JBAYVV010000231.1:0-5480 GCA_041674465.1 Sterolibacterium sp. | reverse complement strand
TCCAGGAAGTCGCTGGCACGGGCCTTGAATGCCTGTCGCGCCAGGCTGGCATCGCCATGCCCGGTGATGATGATCACCGGCAAATGACAATTCAATTCGCCGAGCTTGCGCTGCAACGTCAGCCCATCCATGCCCGGCATGCGGATGTCGATGAGCAGGCAGCCACTCCAGTCACGTTGCCAGGCGCTCAGAAAATCCTCGCCGCTGGCAAACACCGCCGTGCGATAGCCCCGGACACTCAACAGCAAACCCAGCGCATCGCGCACTGAGGGATCGTCATCGACGATGTACACCGTAAGCGTTTTTTCCAACTCATTCTCCCGCTTCAAATACCGGCAGCACAAACCGGAAAATGCCATGCCCGGCCACCTCGGCCCACAGGCTGCCGCCATGGGCTTCAACGATGGCACGGCTGAGAACCAGCCCGAGGCCGAGGCCGCTCGACTTGGTCGAGGCGAAGGGCTCGAACAAATGCGCCGCGGTTTTGCTTGAGATGCCCGCACCGCTGTCCTCGACCGTGGTGCGCACCCGTTCGCCCGGCAACTTCTCGATCAGCAAAGTGATCTGGCGTTTCCCCGGCGCCTGCTTGACGACTTCATCCAGGGAATTCGCCAGCAGATTGCGCATGACCAACTCGATCTGCAACCGGTCGGCACGCAGGGCAACCGGCGGAATGGGCAGGACCCTCAACTCGACCGCGTGCTGCTCGAATTTCGCCGCAAACTGCTCGGTGATCGCCGCAACGATTGCGCCGACCTGAATGATTTCGAGCTGCATGGCGCCGCTGCGAAAAAAATCGCGCAGCCGCCGCACGACATCGGAAGCCCGTCCCGATTCGACGATCATTTTCTGTATCGCGTTTTTGAGCAGTTCGCCGGCCTCGCCGCGATCGAGCAGTTCCTTGCTGGCCTTGCCATACGCGGCCAGGGCGGTGAGGGGCTGATTCAGTTCGTGGGCCAGTGCCGAGGCCATTTCACCGGCCGCCGCCAGGCGCAAGGTGACTTTCAGGTCTTCTGCAGCCTGTTTTTGTTCATCGACCACGACCCCGATGAAGAACCCCACCAGCGCCAGGACCGTCCCGAGCATCTGCAGTTCGACCACGGGAATGTTGGGAACAGGCGGCCATTTGACGACGACCATGATGCCGAACTGCAGCACAAAAGCGATCAGCGCCGCCCCATGCAGACCCTGGCGCGTTGCCGCCCAGACGATCGGCAGGAAGAGAAAGTAGAAATGCTCGAACTCGGCATTGGCGATATGCCCGAACACGAGGCCCAGCATCAGTAGCGCCAGGGCCAGGTACCACAGCGTTTCCCGGCTCAGGATGATCGTCAGCAGGCGCTCGCGGCGGCGGTCACTGAACAGCATCCAGAGCAGCGGCATCGAGCCGACGATGCCGACGATGTCGCCGACGCCGAAGCGCAGGAACGCCACGGTCCATTGGCCTTGCGGAATCAGTCCGGTGAAGTAATACAGGGAAATGTAGGACAGGCTGTTGAAGATCGAGCCGATCACCACGATCTCCAGCCAGACGAACAGCGTGGCCCGGTTTTCGTAGGCGTTGCCGTCGCGAAAGCGGCTTCGCAGCGCCTCACCGATCAGCCCATAACCAAATGTCACAAGTGCGGATGAGAACGCCGTGATGAACCAGCCTGTGTGGTTATCGCGCACCAGAATATCCGCCAGCATGTTGGCGACGAACCAAGGCAACGCCGCCCGCTTGCCGTAGCGCATCCAGTACGCCAGGCCCAGGGCCGGATCGGGATTCCAGGGGGTGATATTGAGTCCGTACAGGGCGTGGACGAAGCTCAGCCAGTCGATCAGCAGGAACACCGCAATGAACAGCAAATCGGGAAGCCAGCGAATCTGAAAGGCGCGCATGAGAGAAATAGTGCCGGAACTTCCACGCATTATGCATGGCTCGCAGAGGAAGCGCATCGCGCAAACGCATAAGTGAAACACTTACTTCTCCTGCAAGGACCAATGAAACCAGGGCCTGAATCCTTCAGTCTCCGAAAATTATTTTCTGGCTGCTTAAGCAAACCACTGAGGTGGTTTCCCGAATTTTCCTTGGCGGGCGCAAACCCTAGAATCGCCAGGTTGTTGTCAGGGTCAGCGCCATGGATCGGCGTGATCCTCCGCCACCAGGCGCCCACCGCGCCGGGGTGGTTGCAGCCAGGAATTCTTAACCCAAGGAGTTGTCATCATGGCGGTCATGCTGGAAGAACAAATCGAAGCGATTTATCAGAAGGTCAAGGCGAGAAATCCCGGCGAGGACGAGTTTCATCAGGCCGTCAAGGAAGTGCTGGAGTCGCTCGGACCCGTGCTGGTCAAGTACCCCGACTTCGCGCATCACCAGATCATCGAACGCGTCTGCGAACCGGAGCGTCAGATCATCTTCCGCGTGCCATGGCAGGACGACAAGGGCAATGTGCAGATCAACCGCGGTTTCCGCGTCGAGTTCAACAGCGCCCTGGGACCCTACAAGGGCGGCTTGCGCTTTCATCCCTCGGTCTATCTGGGCATCATCAAGTTTCTCGGCTTCGAGCAGATCTTCAAGAATGCCCTGACCGGCATGCCCATCGGCGGCGGCAAGGGCGGTTCGGATTTCGATCCCAAGGGCAAGTCGGACAACGAAGTGATGCGCTTCTGCCAGAGCTTCATGACCGAACTGTATCGGCATCTCGGCGAACATACCGACGTGCCGGCCGGTGATATCGGCGTCGGCGGGCGCGAACTGGGCTACATGTTCGGCCAGTACAAACGCATCACCAATCGCTACGAATCCGGCGTACTGACCGGCAAGGGCATGGACTGGGGTGGCTCGCTGGTGCGCACCGAGGCGACCGGCTACGGCGCCGTCTATTTCGTGCGCGAGATGCTCAAGGCGCGCAAGAATACGCTCGAGGGCAAGAGCTGCCTGGTCTCCGGCTCAGGCAACGTGGCCATCTACACCATCGAAAAAATGCATCAGTACGGCGCCAAGGTGATTGCCTGCTCCGATTCCAACGGCGTCATCATCCATGAAAAGGGCATTGACGTCGAACTCGTCAAGAAGCTCAAGGAAGTCGAGCGCCGCCGCATCGCCGACTATGTCAGCTATCACAAGGACGCCAAATACATCGCTGGCGGCAACATCTGGGAAATTCCCTGCCAGGTCGCGATGCCTTCGGCGACGCAGAACGAAATCAACGGTAAAGATGCCAAGACCCTGGTCAAGAACGGCTGCATTGCGGTCGGCGAAGGCGCCAACATGCCGACCACACCCGAGGGCGTGAAGGTATTCCTCGACGCGAAGATTGCCTACGGTCCGGGCAAGGCGGCCAATGCCGGCGGTGTGGCCACCTCGGCACTGGAAATGCAGCAGAACGCCAGCCGCGATTCCTGGACCTTCGAGTTCACCGAAAAGAAGCTCGACCAGATCATGACCAACATCCACGCCACCACCTTTGAGACAGCCGAGGAATTCGGCGCCTCGGGCAACTATGTCGTCGGCGCCAACATCGCCGGCTTCATCAAGGTGGCCAAGGCCATGCTGGCGCATGGTTTGATCTGACCGTTCCGCCTATCCTCATGTCCCACAAACTTTGCTTTCTGGCTTGCCGCAGCTTGCATAACGAAGTTGCGGCAGCCATCGCGGCGGAACAATGGCCGGACGTGTTCGCGGGCGCCGTGCCGAACCGTTGCGAGCGGCAACCGATGACCTGGGACGCGTTCGCCGCCCTGACGCCGCAGGATGCCACCCAGATCATCGTGCTCGGCAAATCCTGCATGCGCACCACGGAGGAAGCGCCTCCCGATTTCAAGCCGACGCGCTTCATCCCTCTGGAGAATTGCTTTCATCTGGTGGCAGGCACTCAGTTGGTGACTGAAGCCATCAAGGCGGGCGGCTATCTGATGACCCCAAGCTGGCTGGCCAACTGGCGCGAGCATCTCAAGGAAATGGGATTCGAACCTGAACAGACCGGAAACTTTTTCCATGGTTTCGCCAAGGAACTGGTGCTGCTCGATACCGGCACCGATCCTTGCGCCCAAACACATCTGGCGGAGTTGCAGGAGTGCCTGCAGCTTCACGCCCGGCGCATCGCCGTCGGGCTCGACTATCTGCGGTTGCTGCTGGCGCGCCTGGTCACGGAATGGCGTCTGGAATTGACTCAGTACAAGGCTGCCGGATACTCGCCGCCGCAACAGCTCCGCGTTGTGGAACGCGTTCAGTAGGGATAGATCGACCGCGCCGTCGTCAAGAAGATCAGGGTGCGCGCCGGCTGAATGTCCGCATGCAGGGCTTCCACCAGCGGCGGATTCACTGACGAAGCGGCGCTCCAGGAAATCAGGAAATTGGCGCCCGAGCCCCCCGTCACATCGCTGCGCGGGACAAACAACTCGTGCGTACCGAGCGGTGGAATGGTTACCGGCGCCGGAACAAATTCCTTGAGCAGTTTGCCGTCGGTATCGTAATAGCGGGCGTACAGAATCTTCAGTGGCACCTGGGTGTTGGTGTTGCGTATGCTGACATGCGCCGAGAGCAGGGTCTGGAACGGCTTGCCCTGCTTGTCCAGGTCGCCGTGATAGATGTGGGAATAGACGGGGAGATACAGCACCTGCCCCAAAGACAGCGTCGGTGCAGCTTGCGCCAGGACGAGGTGCGGCATGACCACACAGGCCAGGAACAGCAAGGCGCGCAGGATCGTTCTGCCAATAGTGCTTTTCATCGAAGAAGCCTCATCCGAAGGAAACCGGTTTCATTTTACTCTGCTGCCCAAATGCGGCAGAAGGGGCTAACGCTCATGGCAAAGAAAGCCACCCACGGATGATGAAACACGCGAAAAGCGGCATAAAGGCCCGCCCCCTCCCATCCGTCCACGGCCGACTTTGCACAGCCGGCCGGCTGCGGCGGCGCAAAGCAGCGCTTTGCGAAACCCCGCCTTCGCCCCCCTCGCGGGGGAGGCGATTGGTTTGCTTGCTTCGCTCGATATATGACCCGGCGCTCATTTATGTTGTTTCATACGTTATTTGAAGTCGCGATAAAACTCGCGCAGGCTGGCGTAGCGTTCGGCGCGCACGGCGCGCACACGACCGATCGCATCGGCGATCGGGATGCCGACCTGGACCAGGGTTTCGGCAGCGATCATCAGGCTGCCCTCGAGCACCTCCGGAATCACCTCGGTGGCGCCCGCCTGCTTGAGACGGTGCACCGTGGTCTCATCCGAGGTACGCACCACGATCGGAATATCCGGACGCGTGCCACGCACCAGGCGGATCACCCGCTCCGCGGAACGGGTGTCGGGATAAGCGATGACCACTGCGCGGGCGCGCGCCAAACCGGCGGCGCGGAGAACTTCGGGACGCTCCGCGTTGCCAAAGGAGACGTTGCCGCCCTTGGATGCACCGCTCTTCACCTGATGCGGATCGACATCCAGCGCCATGAACGAAACCTCGGCATCGACGAGAAATTCACCGATGCGCCGGCCGGTCAGGCC
>JBAYVV010000230.1:0-5495 GCA_041674465.1 Sterolibacterium sp. | reverse complement strand
GCTCGCCTACTTCGCCGGCAAGGCTGTCTTCGCCAAGTTCCCGCTGGTCAAGCATGTCTCAATGATGGTCATTGCCCCCTTCATCGGTCTGGCCATGATTCTGGTCGCCCCGATCGTCGGCGCCGGGGCCCTCGGCTACTACGGCTCCAAGGCTCTCTTCAAGAAATAATTACCGCCAAGCTGCACAAAAAAACTGCCGGGTCGCGCCCGGCAGTTTCATTTTTGGGGGAATCTCCGGCTTGTTGTGTTCTTACAACGACATGCCTTTATCGATTAATTCAAGCATGGCTTGCCTTGGTGCTTGGGCGCGACCCGGTGCGGGAATGACTGCCGGCACCAGATCGACTTTGTCCACTGCCGTTGCGCGCAGGCTTGGCACCTTGCGGCGAATGCGGCTTCGGCTGTCGCGGCCGTGCCGGTGCCGTACCGCGCGGCGCCTGGCGCCCCTTGTTGCGGCCGTTCTCGATCGGCTCGGCGCGGATGCTCGGATCGGGTTCGAAGCCCGGCATCAGGCGCTTCTCGATCGGCTGCTTGAGCAGGCGTTCGATGTCCCGCAGCAGGGCGTGTTCGTCTACGCACACCAGCGAAACGGCTTCGCCGCTGGAACCGGCGCGGCCGGTACGGCCGATGCGATGCACGTAATCTTCCGGCACGTTGGGTAGTTCGTAGTTCACTACATGCGGCAACTGGTCGATGTCCAAACCGCGCGCAGCGATGTCGGTGGCCACCAGCACGTTGAGCTTGAGGCTCTTGAAATCGGCCAGCGCCCTGGTGCGCGCACCTTGGCTCTTGTTGCCATGGATTGCGGCGGAACTGATGCCGGCCTTGCTGAGTTTTTCGGAGAGCGCGTTGGCGCCATGCTTGGTGCGGGTAAACACCAACACCTGGTGCCAGTGGTTGTCCTCGATCAGCTTCTGCAACAGGTCGCGCTTCTTCGTCTTGTCGACGTGATAGACGGCTTGTGTGATCAGATCGACCGTGGCATTGCGCGGCGCTACTTCTACTGTCTGCGGATCACGTAGCAGACCAGCCGCCAACGAACGAATTTCCTCAGGAAACGTCGCCGAGAACAACAGGCTCTGTTTCTGTTTGGGGATCAGCGCGATGACCTTGCGGATGTCGGGCATGAAGCCCATGTCGAGCATGCGGTCGGCTTCGTCGAGGACAAAAATCTCAATGCCGGAAAGGTCGGTATTGCGTTGACCCAGGTGGTCGAGCAGGCGACCGGGGGTGGCGACGAGAATATCCACGCCGCCCTTCAGCGCCTTCAACTGCGGCACCATGCTGACGCCGCCAAAGATTGCCACTGACTTGAGGGGCAGGTGTTTGCCGTAGGTTTGCACGCTTTGTTCCACTTGTGCGGCGAGTTCGCGCGTCGGCGTCAGAATCAACACGCGCGGCTTGCCGCGAGAAACGGCGGGGCGTCCGCTGAGAAGTTGCAGGATTGGCAGGGTGAAGCCGGCGGTCTTGCCGGTACCGGTCTGTGCCGCGGCCATCAGGTCGCGACCGGCCAGGACGACCGGAATCGCCTGTGCCTGAATAGGGGTGGGTGTGTCGTAGCCTTGATCGGCAATGGCACGCAGAAGTTCGGCACGCAGGCCGAGGTCGGTAAATTGCATGGGGTAGTACTCCTAGACTCAACCCTGCATGATTGCCATGCACCAGTCTAGGAAGAATCGCTTACGGGATGTAACGCGGAGAGAGAATCTAAACGCGAAGCGCGGCAAACAGACTGATAGGATGGCCAGCGCGGCGCGGAGTGTAACAGCTTAATGGGAAATCACCAGAAAAGAATTTTTGATCAGTTGCTGTCCAGATGGCGCCACAGATACCAGCAGGCCACCGAGCGATAAGGCCGCCAGCGTTCGGCAACACGCTGCATCTCGGCCGTTTCGCCATACAGCAGCCGCACTGAACGGGCGAGTCCAGCATCGCCAAGTGAGAGTACATCCGGTCGCCTGAGCGTAAAGATCAGGAACATCTCGGCGGTCCATCGACCGATGCCGGGAACTTCGGTGAGTGCGGCAATCACCGCTTCGTCGTGGAGCTTGCGCAGTCCCCTGAAGTCCAGGCGACCCTCCGCAACGCGACGGGCCAGTTCGTGGATGTAGCGGGTCTTGGCCGTTGACAGCCCGGCCGCGCGCAGGGCATCCGGTTTCACTGCCAGCATTGCTTCGGGCGCGAAAGGACGAGACGCCAGTTGCGCGACACGGCCGGCGATGGTTGCAGCAGCCTTGGCCGACAATTGCTGGCTGATGATGGCCGAGGTCAGGGCATGAAAAGGCCGGGTCTTTCTGGCGTCCAGGCGACAGTTGCCGATCGTTCGCACCAGTTTTGCCATCACGTGGTCGGCCCGGCTCAAGTGCCGCTCGGCCAGGCGCAGCCGGTCCGGGGTCAGGACGAGCTGGCGGTGTGTGGCAGGTTCGGTGGCAGGCTCAGTTGCAGGTTTTGATGATTTCATTGCGACTGTCATGTTGGGGATATTTCTGATTGGGTTCTCGGTCTGGTTCCTGGAATTCTGGAGTTTAACCGCAGAGAAGCTGCACAAGCTGGCGGCAGGCCTGCTGTATTCCCGTGGCTTGTGGGCGTGGCGGGAGTGTGGCATGCCAAATCTGTTCCAGTGATTCAGCCAGGTCTCCGGAGTCGGCTGCAGCACGGGTGATCTCTGCCGCACGATTGTTGTCCAGTCCCCAGTCGATCAGGCATTCCTCTTCCGGCCAGTCCGGGCGCCGCAAATAGAGCATGGGGATGCCATGGCATGCCGCTTCCACAAAACTGCCGTAACCGGTTTTTGTGATCAGTGCGTCGACGCTTGCAAGCACTTCTGCAAAGGGAAGGCTGGCGTCGAAGGTCCTGATGTCGTCCCTGCCAGCCTGGCCAGAGCCAGGTGCCAGCCAATACACATTCGGAAGACGCGGCCAGGCGCTGATCGGCAATGGATGGTCGACTCCACCCAGGGCAATCAGCACCCAGCGTGCCGATACCGGCAGATTCAGGCGCCCGGCAATCTTTTCGCGCCGGGGAAACTGGACATCGGCAATCGGACCTATCGCATGCAGGTTGTGCAAACTGGGCATCGGCATCCCTGGCGTGACGCGCAGAAAAGCGTCGGCGCTGCGGTAGGCGTGCAACATGTCGGCATGGAGCGCGGTGGCCCAGGTTTCCTGTCCGAAATAATGTAAAAACAAGTCCGCCCAGTTCAGGGAGCACATTGCCACGGCCGGAATGCCCGCGGAAGCGGCACCCGCCAGAGGAAGATAGGAGACATTGCTGAACACCAGATCGGGCTTCTGCTGCCGCAGAAACTCGGCTTCGTGGTCTACCGCATCCTGCCAGTTGCGGTGCCGCTCGCGGTAGCGTGCGGCGCTGGCAACAAGATCGATGTCGAGGGCGTTGCGCATCACGAAGCCAAAATCTGCGGTACCCGAAATGAACTCGAAGGGAGCCTGGATGCGCATCATGAGGCGCTCGTGGGCCAGACCGCTACGCAGGGTCAGATGCAATTCGGGCAGCGCTGCATGCAGGGCATTCAGCACCGGCGCGGTTTGCGCAAGGTGGCCGAAACCGTGAGCGGAAATATCGACGAACAGTCGCATGGTCAGTGCTGAGTTTGATGCAGACTTCAGGCCAGGCCGCGTGCCAGATCCGTTTCGATGTCGGCCACGGCCTCGAGTCCCACGGCGATGCGCAGCAGTCCTTCAGTGATGCCCGAGGCAGCACGCGCTTCTGCGCTGATGCGGCCATGGGTGGTGCTGGCCGGATGGGTGATGGTAGTCTTGGTGTCGCCCAGATTGGCGGTGATCGAAAGCAACCGGCAGTTGTCGACCACGCGCCAGGCGGCCTCGCGGCCGCCGGCCACTTCGAAGCTGACGATCGCGCCGCCGCTGGCCTGCTGATGCATGGCCAGGGCATGTTGCGGGTGGGACTCAAGCCCCGGGTAGAACACGCGGGTCACTTGCGACCGGTTCTCCAGCCAGCGTGCCAATTCGAGCGCATTCGCCGATTGCGCCTGCATGCGGATCTTGAGCGTCTCCAGGCCCTTGAGAATGACCCAGGCGTTGAAAGGAGAGAGCGTCGGCCCGGCAGTGCGCAGGAATTTGAAAACTTCCTCGGTCAAAGCCTTGCTGCCGCACACGGCACCGCCGAGAACCCGTCCCTGGCCATCGAGATATTTGGTGGCCGAATGAATCACCAGATCGGCGCCGAACTCCAGCGGACGCTGCAATGCCGGCGTGCAGAAACAGTTGTCCACCGCCAGCAGTGCTCCGGCGGCATGTGCCGCCTGCGCCAGCGCGGCGATGTCGAATACTTCGGTGAGCGGATTCGACGGCGTTTCAATAAAGATCAAGCGCGAATTCGGCTTGAGCGCGGCACGGAAGACGGCCGGATCGCCGCCGTCGATGAAATCGGTGTCGATGCCGAATTTCGGTAAGATATTGCCAAAGAGCTGTTGCGTCGCGCCGAAGATACTGCGAGAGGCGACAATATGATCGCCGCCCTTGAGCAGGGACATGATCATCGCGAGGATTGCCGCCATACCCGATGCCGTGGCGATGCATCCTTCCGCGCCTTCGAGCGCAGCCAGACGTTCCTGGAAAGTAGTCACGGTCGGATTGGTGAAGCGGGCGTAGACATTGCCGGTTTCTTCGCCGGAAAAACGTGCGGCAGCCTGCGCCGCATTCTCGAAGACGAAGCTGGAAGTCAGGTAGAGCGCTTCGGAATGTTCGTTGAACTGGCTGCGCTCCTGGCCGGCGCGCACCGCCAGCGTATCGAAGGAATATTTTTCACTCATGTCGGTCACCATCAATAAAAAACCCGGTCAGCATATTTCAGTGCGGACCGGGCTTGGTTCGCTTTAGCGGAATTTGTTAGGCGCCCGCAAGCTGAATCAACTCGGCGCAGAGCGAAACTTACACGGCCTGAGTTATGGCGTCAACGACCAACATCATTCCTCGGTGATCAGGTTGAGATCGAGTTGAGCACCTTCGCCTTCGTCGTCATAGCGCTTGACTGCTGCTCCGCGCGTTGATTCGACCTTCGAGAGGTATTCGCCCGTAATATCCCCCGTGATGTACTGCCCGTCGAAACAGGAGGTCTCGAAGCTGTTGATGCTGTGATTGAGGTCATGCACGGCCGCCTTGAGGTCGTCGAGATCCTGGTAGATCAGGGCGTCGGCGCCGATCTCATAGCGTATTTCTTCGTCGGAGCGGTCGCAGGCAATCAGCTCGCTGCGCGTCGGCATATCGATGCCATAGACATTGGGGAAGCGCACCGGCGGCGCTGCCGAAGCGAAATAGACGTGACGCGCACCGGCTTCACGCGCCATCATGACGATTTCACGGCTGGTGGTGCCGCGTACGATCGAGTCGTCCACCAGCAGCACGTTCTTGCCCTTGAACTCCATGCCGATCGCATTGAGTTTCTGGCGCACGGATTTGCTGCGCTGTTTCTGACCCGGCATGATGAAGGTGCGTCCAATGTAGCGGTTTTTGACG
>JBAYVV010000229.1:0-5518 GCA_041674465.1 Sterolibacterium sp. | reverse complement strand
GGCAAAAGCCTCTGCGGCGCTGAGTGCCCGCCCGGCGTTGCTGTCGCAATCGTTCGGAGCCAATTCACTTTGCCTGGCCGGCATCATGATTTCTCCTCCACCTTTCTTTTCTGTTTTACGGGCAGTTGCACCCGATTGTCGCTAATTACCCAGTGTGAATATATCGGGACATGATGAAAAGAAAAATACCCTGGAAGCCGTATTCGGCGCTACCCAATTACAGGTAGTTTTTTGCAGTGCAGCAGACCAGGGAAATATGACGTCTAAGCTGGGCCGGGTGGAGCGCGGCGGGCAGACAGTTCAGCGAACAGCACGCCGCTGATCCAGGCGAAAAACATGCGCTCGGTAAAGTCGGCCATGAAGGAATTGAACAGATTGCCCAGCAGCATCGCCAGCAGCACGCCGCGTGCGATCTGGCCGAACGGCTCGGTCAGGGGCGTCGCCTGGCGCCAATAGGTGTAGTAAAGCCACGCGAGCAGAGCCAGACCGGCCAAACCGAGCTGGGCGGCGATCATCAGGTACTGGTTGTGCGGATTGCTCGAAAGCACCATGCTGGTGCCGCGCACACGTTCCGCATAAGCCGAATCAAATCCGCCGATGCCCACGCCGAAGAACGGGTGATCCCTGATGATGGCAATGGAATTGGTATAAAAGTCGAGACGCTGGCTGATCGAGTTCTGTTCGCCGCCCTGGCCTGGGTGCCATGCGCCCGCCTGGGCGATGGTGACATCGATACGTTCCTGAAACGTACTCGAACCTTGGTAAGCCACCGCGCCGAGCAGCAGCACTGCCACGGCGGCAGCGGCCAGGCCTTTTCTCCCGTAACGGCAGGCGATGAAGTAGGCTGCGAGGAGTGCCAGGATCGCGTAGCCGGTCCGCCCCTTGACCATCAGCAGCACATTGCCGGCGGCCAGAATACTGAGGCTTGCCGCAACCCAGCGCAGCCGGGGAGAAGTCACATGACGCGCTGCGACAGCCAGCAGGAAGGCCGTGAAGGCCATCAGGAAATTGTGCGTGATGTGCAGCTTGAAGACCACGGGATTGTGTGCCCCCCAGGACGCAGGATCTCTTTCCCGTGCCACAATCAGCAGGTCAGACGGAAACCATTCGAAGTGGATCAGGTAAGACAGGGCCAGCGTCAGCAGCATGGCTGCAGAGAATGCCGCCAGCGCCCGGATGCGCTGCTTTTGTTCGTCCAGGAGCGGAATCAGCACGGGTACCATGAGCAAGGTCAGGTACTTGCCCAGGGAAACCATCTTCTCGCTGACGCTGCCGGCCCCATACGCGCAACCCAGCGCAGCCGCCGCGCAGAACAGCAGAATGGCGAGCACCACCGGGTTGGCCGCGAGTGCCCGATATTTTTCGCGATAGTCGCCTGACAGCAAAAAGCACACGATGACCAGGGCGAACAGCAGATTGCTCGCCGCGGTCGACACCGGGATCGCAAAGCCAAGCGCAATCGCGCACCAGGCACCGGCGAGCTTGATTGTCGATGTGTAAGACTTCACCAGGGCAGCAGGCTCCGCAATATCCAGCGGCGCTTCCAGCCGCGATCCACAAGCGGAACGGGAACATTCTTGCGACGCTGCTGGCAAACGATGTCCCAGGTGAAGTCGAGGAACATCCTGGCGTGGCCGTATTCATGACCGAACTGTTCATTCTCGAAGCGTTTGCGCGAATCGACCGGCGTGTTGGCGCTCAGATCGCGCTGCAAGCTGTGATAGGCGCGTTTTCGGTCGATCTCGGTGCGCACAAAATAGGTATGGCGCTGGTCAAAATACTTCTGGCGCGAGCCCTGGGATTTCTGGAATTTGACGAAGCGGAAATCCTCCGCGCCGTAGTTGCCGGTGAATTCCTCGTCATAGCCGTAGAAACGCATGAAGCGGGCGCGCGACAGGAAGAAAGTATTCGGGTGCCCCTTGCGCAACTGGCCGCTGTTGCGGTCCTGCTCCATGAACTTGTAGATGTTCTTGCCGCACGGTCCAGCCTCGACCAGGGCACGCAGGGTCGCCTCGGGGAAGTGCAGGTCGAGGTCGGTCAGCAGGATGTTGTCCGACTTGGCGTAAGTCACGCCGAGATTGCGGGCGCCCCCCTGGTTCCAGCGGATGTCCTCGCGGATGCGCAGCCAGGTCAGATTCAGACCGAGGTCGGGCGGGTTGATCGGTAACGGCGAGGCATCGTCCACCACGATGAAATGGATCCGGTCGAGCAGCTCCGGGTCATACGCCGCATAGGCCTCGAGCAGCGCGGTAATGGTCTCGGTGCGATCCTGGTTGAGGTAGTAATGGGTAATGTAGGTCAGGCGGATATGCGAAGCGTCGATGGCCGGTTTCAGGCGGCCACGCTCCCGCGTCGGCTGGCTCAGGGCCGCCAGGGCGGCGTGCAGGCTGCGGATGTTCTCCTCGTCCTCCAGCGTCCGTCCTTGCAGGATGAGGGGGTTGTCGAGCAGCAGATCGTGATTGCCGCTCGACCCCATGGCCTCGGCCAGTTCGACGGAAGCGAAGACATTGCAGGCAGTCTGACGATTGAGGGCAAGGCGCTGCCAAAAGGATTTTCGTACCGTCTCAACCGCCAGCCAAAGACGCAGATTGAAGGTCTGCGGTGAAAACATTGCACGCCAGCAACCGGCCGCCTGCTGGGCCTCGGTATCCAGGGTGACTACAAATTTGAACGGCTGGCGACGGTATTCGTCACGCAAGAAACGGATCAGCGCGAGGGTTCGTGCGTAGCGGCCGCCACCGGCAGACACATTGCGCCACTCGAGGCCGGGGAATGCCGCCATCTTATCGTCCTTGCTGCCGCAAGCAACGACCTGCAGGGGAAATTCCCGATTCAGCCGAGCCTGTGTCAGGCTGCTCAGCACCGTGTTGATCAGCGTGGCTGCGGCATTTTCCGGCAGAATCAGGATGATCGGATTGACGGAACTGCCCATGTGATTATTGGTGGCAAACAAACGGCATTATTATAGGCGACTTCCCGTGCCGCATTTTTCAGCCGCCCCATGAGTCCCTCGCAGGCCGCAGGTCCAGCACCGCGCCATATACTGTTGGCATGCACGCAACGGATTGGCGATGTGTTGCTCGCCACACCCCTGGCGCGTTCGCTGAAGCGTGCCTGGCCGGCAGCCGCAATCGACATGCTGGTGTTCGAAGGAACCGCAGGCGTGCTCGCTGCCAATCCCGACATTGCCCAGGTGATCACGGTTGCGCCAGGTTCAGGCATCGCAGCAAATTTTCGATTGCTGCAGCGACTGTGGCGTCATTACGATCTGGCCTTGACACCATTGCCCACCGATCGCGCCCGGCTCTATTGCTGGGCAGCAGGGCACCAGCGCCTGGGTTTTCTCCAGCCACGCTGGCAGGAGCGCAGCAAGGCCCTGTTGCTGAATCAATGGCAGTATTTCGATGACCACGCCACGCATAGCGTCAGCATGGGTCTGCGCCTGACGCAATTGCTCGGCATCGCGCCCTGTTTCGAAGTCGTGCCGCCGGGACTCGCTCCCCTGCAAATGGAGACATTGCTGGAGCGACTCGGCAGCCTGGTTGAAGCGCCTTTCTGCGTGCTGCACCCCTGCCCGAAGTACCGCTACAAGATGTGGCCGCAGGCGGCCTGGTCCGGGCTGGCCGCCTGGCTGGTGAAGCACGGCTTGCGCGTGGCATTCACGGGCAGCGCCGAACCGGCGGAAATGGACTATGTCAATCAGATAGCACAGGGGCTGACGGGCGGGATCGTCAACCTTGCCGGCGCCTTGTCGCTCGCCGAGACCGCTGAACTGATCCGCCGGGCACAGCTCTATGTCGGGCCGGACACCGCCGTGACACATATCGCCGCAGCCACTGGAACGCCGACCATCGCCTTGTTCGGGCCTTCCAATCCGGTCAAATGGGGACCCTGGCCGCTCGACTGGAAGCGTTTTGAGAGTCCCTGGAAGCGCAGCGGCAGTGCGCGGCAGGGCAACGTGTTTCTCCTGCAAGGCCCCGGCGACTGCGTACCCTGCCTGCTCGAAGGTTGCGACCGGCAGCTCGACAGCCGCAGTGATTGCCTGGATGCGCTGACGCTGGAACGGGTCACGCAAGCAGCCGAAAAAATGCTGTCAGGATAGCTGCCCAAAGCCGTCGGGGGCGTCAGCCCCCAATGACCCGGTTCTTCCCCGCGCGTTTGGCCAGATACATGGCCCGGTCGGCGCGACTGATGGCTTCGGTGCCATCCTCATTTTCGCCCAACTGTGCCACCCCCGCACTGAAGGTAATCAGGATTTTTTCCTTGTCGGACAGAAAGAACTTCTTGGTCAACTCGCGCTGCAGGCGGGTCATTGCCTCGATGCCATCCTCAAGTGTCGTGTCCGGCATCAGAATGACAAACTCCTCCCCGCCGTAGCGCGCCAGGGTGTCGTTCGGCCGCATGCATTGACGGGCGACATTGGCCAAATGGATGAGGGCCTTGTCTCCCGCCTCGTGTCCAAGGCGATCATTGAGTTTCTTGAAGTTGTCGATATCCAGCAGGCAAATGGACAAGGCCACGTTTCTGCGGCGAACACTGGCGATTTCACGCGCCAGCGCGTCATCCAGGCCTTTGCGGTTGAGCGCATCGGTCAGGGGATCATGGCGCGCCTGTGCGCTGGCATTGTTGAGTTCCTCGTGCAAACGCACCAGGGTGGCTTCGGTGACTTCAACCTTTTCCTGCATGCTCCTTAACTGATCCCGGGTGCTTGAGGTTTCCTCCGCCATGGCGCGAGTGGCCTCAATGACATCCCTGAGGAGCGGGGACAGGTCCTCAATCCGCTTGACCTTGTCAATCTTCCGCGCACCCTCTTCCATCTTCAACTGGAAGCTGGTGCTGGACTTGTTCATCGTTGCCAGACTCACAATGAAGGTGGCCAGCATCTCGCGCATTTCATCCTGCGCCGCGATCGACTGGCGTTTGATCTCTCTTTGCTTGTTGACCACTTCGCGCAGCCGTCGCTCCATGTCGTCGAGCTGACGCAGCGTAATGGGAGGTTGGATCGCGGTAAGCAGTCCGTCAATCTGCCCTTTGAGCCAGCTTTCATCCAAGGCCAGCTCGCCGATATTCTCAATGATCAGGTACAGCAACTTGAGCAGCGAATGCTTGATTTGTACGGTTTCTTCAGTTGAAGCCTGCATCTGATGAGCCAGATCGGCCAGGAGAGTCTGGATCAACTGCACATCGATGGGTGATTTTCGCAGCGCCTGCAGCAACAGATCGACGCCATCAGATGCCGGCTCTCCCTCGCTGACCAGCGGAGTCAGGACACTTTCAATGAAGCGGGCGAGCTTTTCCGAAAATTCTGCAGGTAATCCCTGGTTACTGAAAGATTCCGCAGCGTCTTTGGACGATGCGCCTGCCACGCCCTCCAGGTAAGCCAGCAACGCTTTTTCAAGGCCTTGCCAGCTATGTCGGCTGATTGCGGCGCTGAGATTCGCAAGCTGTTTCTTCTGTGCCGCGTTATTTGCCGGCAGTGCCGCTGCAAGATGGCGCAACTGTGGTTCGGGAAACGACG
>JBAYVV010000228.1:0-5528 GCA_041674465.1 Sterolibacterium sp. | reverse complement strand
GGTTTTTGGGGCGAAGTGTATCGGCACTACCCTTACCCGGAGCGCCCCGAAGATTTCCACCAACAACCGGAGGGCTGGCAAACACAGCCTGAGGTCACCGGAATGATCGGCAAGTACGGCGTGCGGAAGGAAATATCCTTCAAGGTCGATCCGGATAAGGAACTCGTATACATCGGAGACTATTGCTTCAGCTACCCTGCATTCAAGGAATTAATCCGCTATGTCTGGGTGGGCGGCTATCCGAAATGGCAAGACGGAATACGGCCGGAATACGTGATGCATATGCAAGAAAAGATTGCGCAAAGCAATCTGCCTTTTTTCCGGGGTATCAATTTCGCTGTGCTACCCGGCTAGCGGGGCAGCAGCTCATCCAGCGATACATTTTTCCGGTATGTCATGCCCTGAAAGGTGGCCAGCAAATCGCCTTTCTGGTTACAAACACGGACCTCGAAACTTGCCAGCTTTGCCGTACTGCTAACCGCCCGGCATTCGGCAATCAGCTTTCCCTGGTTTGCTCCCCTGAAAATCGATATCGACGAATTGATCGACAGCGCCAACTGGCCGCTCGAGTTGCTGGCCGCTGCTAACGCAAAATCGGCGAGGGTAAACAGCGCGCCGCCATGAACCGTTTTTGCGCCATTCAAATGGTAAGGCTGCAGATCCATCTCCGCTCGTGCGTAACCATCGCCCACTTCAGTGAGCGTCATGCCATTGTGACCGGCGAAAGAATCTTCTCTGTTGAAGAAGTCCCGGATGGATTTCATATCCATGTTCTTTTCCTATGTCCAATTTCCTGTTTGCGATTACCCAAGTTTAACGTAATTGCATTACCCATCCGGTTGGCCTCATCCGGAACGCCTGCGTCACTGCTGCGGCTCACGGCTGCAGGAGTCTTGACTGCCGGCGGGGAGGGTGTAAAGTTCATGACGAAAGCCATGAATCTCCAAACCATCGAATTTGCCGCATCCAACCGTGCCACGCCCGTTTCCGCCCCGGATCCCATCGTTGGCGCGCGCGTCGAATTGCAACTCCTGACGACACTCAAGTGCAACCTCAAATGCACTTACTGTTCCTTGGGCGTTGGTGAAGTGCTGGGGTCGCAGAACGAATTACAGTATGACCTCGAACAATTGACGGTTTTTGTCGATCGGCATCTTGTCGGCAAGGAAATCTACGTCACTTTTTACGGTGGCGAACCGACCCTGAATCTCGACATGATGCAGCAGGTCATGCAACGCTTTCCGGAATTCCGTTATCAACTGCAGACCAATGGAACGCTGCTCGACAACCTGCCGGACTGGATGCTGGCGAGGTTCTCGAACATCCTGGTATCGATCGACGGCGGCGAACAAACGACCGACGGCTACCGCGGCAAGGGCATCTGGCGGCAGGTCATCAAGAATCTCAACCAGGTGCATGAGCGTGTCGGCGGCACCATCACGGCAAGAGTCACCTGGAGCAATCCCGACACCGGTTTCGAGGAACTCGACGAACTCGCCGATGCGCACGAAGCCATCGATTATTTGTATTGGCAATTCGTGGCCGACGAGATGTATGGCCCCGGCTCGATGGAAAAGCGCAAGAAAGTACTGACCCGGCTGATCGACAAGTTCTTTGCGAGTACGGATACGCTCTATCCTCTGGTGCCCTTGATGGGCATCGTGCGCAACAAGGTGTTGCCAACGCGCGGCCAGGAACTCTATGCAGGCATGACCCAATGCCGCGTCTCAACGCACCTGATCAACGTCATGCCGAACGGACAGATCTATCCCTGTCCGGACATGATGTATGTTCCCGAAATGCTCATGGGCGAAATCCAGGGAAACTGGCTGAAGCAAAGCCCCTTGCAGCCCGCACCCGGCATGCCCTGCGAGGATTGCGAGGCCTTTTCCTGGTGCCGCCGCAACTGCATGAAGAATCTGTATCTTGGCTATGTCAAAAATGACATGCGCTACCGGAACAACGTCGTCGAGCCGATCTGCGAACTGGTGAAGTTTATCGGTCGTGCGATCGACCAGCGCGATCCGCACGCTTGGTTCGCCCGCGCTTCCCTGCCGGTACGGCAGCAGATTACCGGCGCGGAAGTCTACGAATACGTAGAGATCATGCCCTGAAACGTAGGGGCCTCAGCCAGCATCCCGCACCGCCAGCAAAGAGTTTTTGTACACGCTGCGCGGCAGGGCGCCGCTGTCGAGCACGGTCACGGCGATGCGCACCTGCAACTGGTTGCGCACCTCATGCTCGATCTTCTGGATCAGGCTCGCGTAAGCCGCTTTATCCAGGCTGGGCGAAGCCTCGACATCCACCGGGATCGGGTCGTCGAAACGCACCTGGTCCTTGCGGTCCTTCCAGATGCGCAGCATGGGCTCCACCTGCCCGGCAAAATGTTTGCTGATGAGATCGCGTATCGAGGTGGGGAAAACGTTCATGCCCTTGTAGATGAGCATGTCGTCGGTGCGGCCGATGCAGCGGATGCGCGGGCTGGTACGACCGCAGGCACATTTGCCGAAGCCGGTGACCAGGGCATGGTCGCGCGAGCGGTAGCGTACCAGCGGCGTCGCGTCGCGGGCGAAGGCGGTATATACGATCTCGCCCGTGGCACCTTCCTGCCAGGGAATGAGCGCACCCGTCTCCGGATCGATGAGTTCGATCGCTACATATTTCTGGGCGTTGAAATGCATGCCGTTATGCGCTTCGCACTCGCCCCACATCGCTGAAATGACATCGCCCAGGCCCATTACTTCGCGCAAATGGCTGGTCTGCAGGCCTTTAGTGATGCGCTCGCGGATCTCCGGCTGATTCAGCCCCGGCTCACCGCCCAACAAAACCTTGACCAGTTTTGAAGGCAGCCCGGTTTCCCGGCCGACGGCATCCCAATGCTCGCTCAGATACAAACCAAAAGAGGTCGTCGCCAGCAACGTCGTGGCACGCAGGCGGCGCATCTCGCGCAGGATGCGGTCAGTTGGAAAACCGCCGAGCCAGCATAGCGTCGCACCAACGCGCCGGAAGCCGTCGGCATAGGGCAGGCCACCCGCCACCATGGGCAGGCCGACCAGATGCGCCACCACGTCATGCTTGCGCAGACCGGCGGTGAACCAGGTGTTGGCGATCGCATCGGTAAAAACGTCGACATCGCGCCGGGTCAGGGCGTAGTGCAGCGGCTGGCCGGTGGTGCCCGATGAGGCGAGCACCTGCACGATCTCCTCCAGCGGGGCGGCCTGATTTTCACCGAAGGGCTGGGCGTCGCTGTTGCGGTCCTGCGCAGCACGGATGTCATCCTTCATGGTGAAGGGCAGTGCGGCCAGATCGGCAAGCGTACCCAGCTTGATTCCGGCAGGTACGGAGGCATGCAGTTGGCCATACAGCTGCGAACGCCGACGCAGCGGCTCCAGCATCGCCGTGATTTGTTGCACCTGCCAGCGTTCCACATCCGGCCAGGCCATGGTTTCCAGGGTCTCGTTCCAGTAGGCTCGCGCGTCATTTGACGCGGCTTTCAATGGGTCATCCGACACGACGCGCTCCTTTGTTCATGTTTGTTTTCATGCCGGGGCAACGAGAACGCGTTTTACCTGGCCCAGCAATTCGGCCAGGGGGAACTCGGCCGGCACTTCCGATGAGGTCGTCACCACGCGTTCATTTTTCTGTCCGTTGGGCAACGCTTCCCAGCGCGCCGGATCGTCAGTCCAGGCACGCGTATGGGCCCTGGGCGGCGGCTTGTCTGCCGCGATGGCCGGCACAGCCTGCATCGGCCAGAGCGGTGCAGTGATGTCTGCGGCGTACACCAGCAGCGGCGGAATGCGATGAAAGCGCGCCACGTTGCCCGCGGTGCCCAGCGCACCCTTCCAGTGTTCTTCGGCTTCACCCGGCGACTGCGTTTCATGCAACTGGATCAGGTGCGCGCCGGCCTCAGCGTACAAGCGCAACAACACGGCCAGCAAGCGTCCGATGAACTCGTAGAGGGTTTCATCGTCGCCCGCCGCGTTGAGCAAACGCAGTTGTGCCGCCAGCGTCGCCGGCCCGGTCAGCGCCACGGCTATTACCGGTTCGCTGCTGTCGGCGGCAAACTGACGCACCACATCCACAGCCGCGGCGAAACGCGGTGAAGCCAGCAATGTCGCGGGCTCGAGATTGGCGGCCACCAGATCGAAAGTGGCACCCGGTGCGGTTTGCGGCGGCCACACCTGCGCATTCACCGGCACACCCAGGGCTTCGAGTTCGATCAGTGACGGCGCCGCACAGAACACGGCAGGCAGTTCCAGCATGCGGCGCAGCTCGGAGAGATTCTTGCGCAGTCGCGTCGAATTGCTCACCATTTCGGGCACCGGCAAGGCTTCGATCTGCGCCGCGACACCGAACAGAAGCGGTGCAAACAGAGGGGTGTGGGGCTTGCCCGCGTTGCGCGCCAACTCCTGCATGCGGCGCCGCCAGAGCGCTCCGGTGATTGGTTCCATGACCCTGTCCTCCGGCTCGGCGATCAGGCACGCAGAATCGGGTTGACCACTTTGGCGTCAGGCCAGGAACCGTAGTAAAGCAGGATGTCATCCGCAGGTTTCTGCTTGCTCCACGCTTTCTCGAATTCCCCATACGGCTTGCCGCGTTTTTTGCGTGCTGCCAGTTCCTCCGCGCGCAGCTTGGCCGTCGCAGCAGGATCGATGCGGCGGCTGGCTTCGTCCCAGACCACTTTGTACACCTGTTGGGCGGTACCCGGCGTGATCACGCTTTTCTCGATGTCGATTTCCACCTGTGCCGGATCGCGGTCGAGTGGATCGCCATAGCCCGTACCGCCGGTCGAGAAGGCGAAGGTAATCACGTCGCCATTCTGATAAGCCCGCACCGAACGCCCCTGGAACTCGACCTCGTAGTCGCCGCCGACACTCTGATTGACGAGCAGGTCCTGCACGTCCATTTTCAGCTTCTCATCGCCATCCATCATGAGCTGCTTGACGTTGGCCGTGCGGATGCCGATGCCGGGCACCGTGCACGGGGAATAGCCGCCGAACAACGGCTGCGGCGTCTGCAACTTGGAGTTGTCGGCAATGGCCATCATGTACACCGCCGGCACATGGTGAGTCACCCACATCTGCGCCGTGCCGACACCGCCGCGATACTTGCCGTGGCCGCAGGAATCCTTCCAGTGGTTGGATAGCGGCACCAGCAGCGGGAACTCGTTTTCCACCTGCTCGGTATTCGGCGCGCGGCCGAAGACAGCCCAGGGGAAACCGAATGCATCCATGCCATCCTCGGTGGGACGCGCACCCTGCCCTTCGGTATTGAGCGAGTAGGCCAGCATGTCGGCGAAGAATGAGCCCCACTGGTTCTGTCCGGCCAACACCAGGGCATTGCCGCCGTTGCCCATCGAGGCGCCCGACTGCTTCCAGAGCGAGGTGGAGTACATCGCCTTGGCACTGGTGTTATGCACCGCGCTCATCACGCCGGTGGCGATCATCACCGAGCACGAAGTCGCGGCGCGCACATCCGGGTTGAGGCAGGTGTTGGGCGCAAACTTGAAATCGATGCTGGCGAAGGTG
>JBAYVV010000227.1:0-5600 GCA_041674465.1 Sterolibacterium sp. | reverse complement strand
GAGCATGTCGGTGGTAACGGACTTGGGACGCTCAAGGGCATAGCCGAGCGCGCGATCCCAGGTAATATTGGCCATGCAGCCAAGAGCACGACCCACGCCGAAAAGGACAGTGTAGAAGTCCCAATCCTTGAGGCCGTAGTACCACTGGATGACACCGGATTGTGCGTCGACGTTGGGCCAGGGGTTCTTGGTCTTGCCATGCTCAGCCAGTACGACCGGTGCAACTTCAAAAATCATTGAGACCAGTTTGAATAGCGGATCATCCTTGAGGCCTGGTGTCCGGAGACAGAATTCACGCTGCGACATGTAGCGCGGATCGGTTTTACGCAGAACGGCATGTCCATAGCCGGGAACGACCTGGCCTGAATTGAGCGTTTCCCAAAGGGCTTTGGTAATCAAGTCCTTGGTAGGTTCGACCCCCTTGCAATATTTTTCCTGGAACTTCATGGTCCAACTGAGCACTTCCTGGTTGGCCAGGCCGTGGAGCGGGCCAGCCAGACCATTGAGGCCCGCAGAGTACGCGTAGTAGGCATCGGACATGGTCGAAGCCACCAAGTGGGTGGTGTGCGCCGACACATTGCCTGATTCGTGGTCCGAGTGGAGGATAAAGTACATGCGGGCGACGTCCCTATACTCCTCACTCTGACCGATCAGATGTGCAAAATTGGCACCCATGTCCAGTTTTGGATCGATGGCGTTCTGCTTGTCACCTCGGTACTTGAGGTTGTATATGAAGGCAGCAATGACGGGGATTCGAGCCACGAGATCGCTGGCATCCTCGTACATTTGCTCCCAGGCATTCACCTTGTTGAACTTGCCTGAGTTGTAGTAGGCACAAAACTTGGAATCCTTCTGCAAGACCAGAATGGCGCTGGAGAGCATGACCATCGGATGACTGTCCCGCGGCAAAGCGCGGAGCACGTCAAACACATACTGGGGAACTTGCTGTCGGGTTTTCCATTCGGCAAGGACTTCGTCCACCTGGGCCTGGGTCGGAACCTCGCCGGTCAGGAGGAAATACCAAAAGGATTCGACCGTCGGATATGTGGAACCGGGCGCCTTGGGGAGGGCCGCAAAGGTCTCGGGGATGGTCTTGCCTCTGAAGCGAATCCCTTCCTGCGAATCAAGGTAGGAAATGTCCGTGACCAGGCACTTGACGTCGCGGGCTCCCCCGATGCACTGCCCGATATCAACCTTGTCGATAACGATATCCGAGTATTCCTTGGTGAGTTTGGCTGTGCGGGCGCGGTGTGCCTGAATCTTTTCCAGCAGTTTGTCTTTTAGTTGCGTCATGTGCCTAATCTCCAAGTGGTTGCTGAGGCTAAATCAAACGACCTCAGACAAATCTAAAGGCCTCATTCTCAAATATCTTTCGATTGAATGTCGTTGACCGAGATCAACTCTGGTGTAGGCGAATGCCATCATTATTTCCCTTTTCAGCACTGCACACTTTTTACCGAACCAACCTTCCTCAAGGAGTAATCAGAAATGTCCAAAGCCCCCATTCGTGTCGCTGTCACAGGCGCTGCCGGCCAAATCGGCTACAGCCTGCTCTTCCGCATCGCAAGCGGTGAGATGCTGGGCAAAGACCAACCGGTCATCCTGCAACTGCTGGAAATTACTGCATCCCTTCCCGCGCTCAAGGGTGTAGTGATGGAATTAGAGGATTGTGCCTTCCCTCTGCTCGCGGGTGTTGTTCAGTCCGACGATCCCAAGGTTGCCTTCAAGGACGCCCAAGTAGCACTGCTGGTTGGCGCCCGTCCCCGCAGCAAGGGTATGGAGCGGAAAGATCTGCTTGAGGCAAACGGCGCCATATTCACGGTTCAAGGCCGCGCTCTCAACGAAGTTGCCGCGCGCGATGTCAAGGTTCTGGTGGTCGGCAATCCGGCCAATACCAACGCATTGATCGCCATGAATTCGGCTCCCAACCTGCCACGCGCAAATTTCACGGCAATGCTGCGCCTGGATCACAACCGTGCCCTGTCGCAGCTCTCAACGCGCACTGGCAAGGCCGTGAGCGAAATGGAGAAAATGGCCGTCTGGGGCAACCACTCACCCACCATGTATCCGGATATCCGCTTTACCACCATCGGCGGTCAAAGCGCAGTCAAGCTTGTGAACGATGAAGCCTGGTACCGCAACACATTCATTCCGACCGTCGGCAAGCGCGGCGCGGCCATCATCGAGGCGCGCGGACTCTCCTCCGCTGCTTCCGCTGCGAATGCAGCCATCGACCATATCCGCGACTGGTCCCTGGGCACTAACGGAAAATGGGTCACCATGGGCATTTGTTCCGACGGTTCATACGGGATTCCGGAAGGCATGATTTATGGCTTCCCATGCACCTGTGCAAACGGCAAATACGAGATCGTCAAGGGTCTCGATGTCGACAGCTTCAGCCGCGAACGCATGGATCTCACACTCAAGGAACTCCAGGAAGAACGCGACGGCATCAAGCACCTGATCAGTTGATTGGCGAAGACCAGTATCGATGCAGGATTGGGGTCGTCACTCCGTTATGAGTGTCCGATCCCATCCCGCCGCAGTGCTTTATCAGGGTCTGAATAAGACCCGCCCTTTCCCTGCCCTCTCGGCCTGCGAACATTACGCCGGCAGCGAAAAACTCATCCACAAGGCTCTGGCCTTGCAGGCTGATCTCGGGCCAATTTTCGATATCACCTGCGATTGCGAAGATGGCGCGCCCACCGGGCGTGAACGACAGCATGCCGAGATGATCGCTTCCTGCATCATGAGCGCGAACAATCGCCACAATCGTGTAGGCGCGCGCATCCACGACATCACCCACGCCTGCTGGCGGGACGATCTCGAGATCATTGTCAAGACGGCAGGATCGCGACTTGCATACCTGGTGCTACCCAAAGTTCGCAGCATCGATGACGCCCTGACGCAAATATCCTCACTCCAAACCGTGCAAACGGCGCATGGGATCAGTAGTCCCATCCCGGTTCATGTCCTGATCGAAACACCTGGCGGATTGCGCGATACCTGGCAAATTGCGGCACAGCCATCCGTGGAGTCCATTGATTTTGGCTTGATGGACTACGTCAGCGCCCATCACGGCGCGATACCGGCGAGCGCCATGCAGAGTCCGGGGCAGTTCGAGCACCGCCTGATCATCCGCGCCAAGGCGGAAATAGCCGCTGCAGCATTGGGCAATGGCATCGTGCCCAGTCACAACATATGCGTTGAAATTCACGATACAGACGTGGTCCGAGCGGATGCCCGTCGCGCCCGAGAGGAATTCGGTTTTCTGCGCATGTGGAGCATCCATCCGAACCAGATTCTGCCCATCGTCGAAGCCATGCGAGCGAACTTTGCCGAAGTCAGCCATGCCGCGGATATACTGGTCGCGGCACAAGACGCCGATTGGGGTCCCATACAACTTGCGGGTAAACTGCACGACCGCGCCTCGTACCGCTACTACTGGGATATTCTGCGCCGCGCCCAGGTGAGTGGCACGCAATTGCCTGCCGCGGCCAAGGAACGTTTCTTCAATTAGTCACTCTTACTTTTTTGCTTGTTTTTTTTACTGAAAGGATGTCACTGTGCTAGAAGCCTATCGCGCCCATGTCGCAGAACGTGCCGCCCTCGGCATTCCGCCGCTGCCGTTAACGAAGCAGCAGACCCGGGAGTTGGTTGAATTGCTGAAAACTCTGCCCAAGGGCGAGGAGGCATTTCTGCTGGATTTGATCACTCACCGGGTTCCGGCAGGCGTCGATGACGCCGCCCAGGTCAAGGCGGATTTTCTCGCCAAGATCGCTGCCGGCAGCGAATCCTGTGCCGCCATTTCGCGCAAGAAAGCCACCGAACTGTTAGGCACGATGGTGGGCGGCTACAACGTCAAGCCCCTTATCGACCTCCTTGCTGATCCCGTGGTTGGTCAAGTTGCCGCCATGGGACTGAAGACGACCCTGTTGATGTTCGATTTCTTCCACGATGTTGTTGAACTTGCCAAAAAAGGCAATGCCAACGCCAAGTCCGTGATGCAATCCTGGGCCGACGCCGAATGGTTTACATCGCGTCCGGCAGTGCCGGAATCTCTCAAGATCACCATTTTCAAAGTGACGGGCGAAACCAACACCGATGATCTCTCGCCCGCCCCCGATGCCTGGAGCCGTCCCGACATCCCCTTGCACGCCCTTGCGATGCTCAAGAATCCCCGTCCCGGCATCGAAGCCGACAAAGCAGGTGAGCGCGGCCCGCTCAAGCAACTCGACACACTCAAGGCGAAGGGCAATCTCGTCGCCTACGTTGGCGATGTCGTCGGCACGGGCTCTTCGCGCAAATCCGCGACCAATTCCGTGCTCTGGTTTACCGGCGAAGACATTCCTTTCGTGCCGAACAAGCGCTTTGGCGGCGTGTGTCTGGGCAGCAAGATCGCGCCGATTTTCTATAACACCATGGAGGATGCCGGCGCCCTGCCGATCGAACTGGATGTCTCGAAGATGGACATGGGCGATGTCGTCGAATTGCGCCCCTACGATGGCAAGGCGCTGAAAAATGGCACAGTGATCGCCAAATTCCAAGTCAAGTCGGATGTCATATTCGATGAGGTACGCGCCGGCGGCCGGATCCCCCTGATCATCGGACGCGGACTGACGACCAAGGCGCGCGAAGCTCTTGGCCTGCCAGTCTCCACCCTATTCCGCTTGCCCGCCGCTCCGATCGAGTCGAGCAAAGGCTTCACCCTGGCGCAAAAAATGGTCGGACGTGCCTGTGGCCTGTCCGAAGGCAAGGGAGTCCGTCCCGGCACTTACTGCGAGCCGCGTATGACCTCCGTCGGCTCACAAGACACCACCGGCCCGATGACCCGTGACGAGCTCAAGGATCTCGCCTGCCTTGGCTTCTCCGCCGATCTGGTGATGCAGTCTTTCTGCCATACCGCAGCGTACCCGAAACTGGTCGACGTCAAGACACACCGCACCCTGCCCAGCTTCATCACCGCTCGCGGCGGCATCAGTCTCAAGCCCGGCGACGGGGTCATCCACTCCTGGCTCAACCGCTTCCTGCTGCCGGATACCGTCGGCACTGGGGGTGATTCGCACACCCGCTTTCCGATCGGCATCTCTTTCCCGGCCGGCTCGGGTCTGGTGGCTTTTGCCGCAGCAACCGGTGTGATGCCGCTCGACATGCCGGAATCCGTGCTGGTGCGATTCAAGGGCAAGCTGCAGCCCGGCATCACGCTGCGCGACCTGGTCAACGCCATCCCACTGTATGCCATCAAGCAGGGACTGCTGACCGTCGCCAAGCAGGGCAAGAAAAACCTATTCTCCGGCCGCATCCTGGAGATCGAAGGCCTGCCTGACCTCAAGGTCGAACAGGCTTTCGAACTCACCGATGCCTCGGCCGAGCGGTCCGCCGCCGGATGCGCGGTACGCCTGAACAAGGCCCCCATCGTCGAGTACATGCGTTCCAACATCACACTGATGAAGTGGATGATCGCCGAGGGCTACGAAGACAAACGCACGCTGGCGCGCCGCATCAAGGCCATGGAAGAATGGATCGCCACGGGTACGCTGCTCGCCCCGGATGCCGATGCTGAATACGCCGCCGTCATCGAAATCGACCTGGCGGATGTC
>JBAYVV010000226.1:0-5634 GCA_041674465.1 Sterolibacterium sp. | reverse complement strand
GCATAGTCGGCGATCGGGCTGTGTGTGGTTTTGAGGGAACGGCCCGCCCAGTCTGTCCGGAATGGCCCCGGTGCAACGATGGTGACCCGGATGCCAAGCGGCGCGACTTCCTTGGCGAGCGCTTCGGACATGCCTTCGACGGCAAACTTGGTGGCGTTGTAATAGCCGATGCCGGGAAACCCGATCAACCCGGCCATTGAAGTGATATTGACGATATGTCCGCTGCGCCGCTGCCGCATGCCGGGCAGCGCCGCCTTGGTCAGGCTGACCAGACCGAAGAAATTGGTTTCGAACATGGCCCGAACTTCTTCGTCCTCACCCTCCTCGACTGCCGCAAGGTAACCGTAGCCCGCGTTGTTGACCAGCACGTCAATGCGGCCGAAGCGTTCCTCGGTCAGGGCGACGGCCTGTCTGACCTGCGCCGGATCATTGACATCCAAAGGTGCAATCAGGCATCCCTCATCTTTGGAGAATTCATTCAGGGTCGCAATGTCACGCGCAGTGACCATGACGCGTTCGCCGCGGCTCCGCACGGCTCGCACCAATTCACGGCCGATGCCCGTCGAACAGCCGGAGATCAACCAGACTTTGTTGTCAGGCATGGTGACAAATTCTCCTCAGGTTGAGGTGGATTGTGTGTTTGTTTCAAACCCAGTCGCGCGGCACCAGAAAATCCGTGTACAACTTTTCCTCAGCGCTGCCCGCCTCGGGGCGCCAGTCGTAGCGCCATTTGACGATCGGCGGCAGCGACATCAGGATCGATTCGGTGCGGCCGCCCGATTGCAGGCCGAACAATGTGCCGCGGTCCCAGACCAGGTTGAACTCGACATAGCGTCCGCGCCGGTAGGCCTGGAAATCGCGTTCGCGCTCGCCGTAGGGCAAGTCCTTGCGGCGCTCGAGCAGCGGCACATAGGCGGAAAGGAAACTGTCGCCGACACTGCGCACCAGGGCAAAACAGTTTTCAAAACCACCCTGGTTGAGATCGTCGAAAAAAATCCCGCCGATGCCGCGCGGTTCATTGCGATGTTTGAGGAAAAAATAGCGGTCGCACCATTCCTTGTAGCGCTGATGCAGGTCGCCACCGAAAGGTGTCAGCGCCTGCTTGCAGACCGCATGGAAATGCTGCGCGTCTTCTTCGAATCCGTAATACGGTGTGAGGTCCATGCCACCACCGAACCACCATACCGGTTCCTCACCGGGCCGGGTGGCGACGAAGCAGCGCACATTCATGTGGCTGGTCGGGCAGTAAGGATTGCGCGGATGCAGCACCAGTGAGACGCCCAGCGCCTCCCAGGCGCGACCGGCCAGTTCCGGACGATGGGCAGTAGCCGAGACGGGCATCGCATCGCCCACGACATGGGAAAAATTGACGCCGCCGCGCTCGAAGAAATTGCCTTCTTCGACCAGTCGCGTGATGCCGCCGCCGCCCTGCGGCCTGTCCCAAGCATCCTGCAAAAAATTCTGACCATCAAAGGCTTCTAGTGACGCGACGATGCGCGTCTGCAATCCGGTCAGGTAATCCTTGACGGCGCCAATATCCATATTAACTGGGCGCAGCGATCAGCCGCGCTTGGCGATGGCGCGATAGCCGATGTCGCGGCGCATCTGCATGCCGTCGAAGCGGATCGGCTGAGCCACTTCATAGGCGCGCTTTTGTGCGGCACGCACGTTGTCACCGAGGGCTGTGACACATAAGACCCTGCCACCCGCAGTGACGGTCTGGCCATTGACCTGCGCCGTGCCGGCATGGAAGACATGCGCATCTTCCTCGGCCGCAGGCAAGAAATGGATCGCATCGCCCTTGCGTGGCGCATCGGGATAGCCAGCCGCCGCTATCACCACGCCCAGTGCAACCCGCCGGTCCCAGTCGGCTTCCACCTGATCGAGACGGCCGTCGATGGCGGCATCGACCAATGAAAGCAGGTCGCTCTTCAGGCGCAGCATGATCGGCTGCGCCTCCGGGTCGCCCATGCGGCAATTGAATTCGATCACGCGCGGTGAACCGTCCGGCATGATCATCAGGCCGGCATAGAGAAAGCCGGTGTACACAATGCCGTCCTTGGCCATGCCCTGCAGGGTCGGCATGATGATTTCGCGCATTACCTGCGCATGCACTTTGGGCGTGACGACCGGCGCCGGCGAGTAGGCACCCATGCCGCCAGTATTCGGCCCCTGGTCGCCGTCTTTCAGGCGCTTGTGATCCTGGCTGGTCGCCAATGGCAGGGCATGCGGGCCATCGGCCATGACGATGAAACTGGCTTCCTCGCCGTCGAGAAACTCTTCGATGACAACCCGTGCGCCGGCCTCGCCCATGCGGTTGTCGCGCAGCATCATGTCGATTGCGGCATGCGCCTCGGCCAATGTCATTGCCACCACCACACCTTTGCCTGCCGCCAGTCCGTCGGCCTTGATGACAATCGGTGCACCCTGGCTGGTCACATAAGCGTGAGCCTCTTCGGCAACGGTGAAGGTGGCGTACTTGGCCGTCGGAATGTGATGCCGCACCATGAAACGCTTGGCGAAATCCTTGGAACTTTCCAACTGCGCCGCCGCCTGGGTCGGGCCGAAAATGCGCAAGCCGGCCTTGCGGAAAGCGTCGACGACGCCCGCTGCCAGCGGCGCTTCCGGCCCCACGACCGTCGCATAGATCTGCTCGACCTGGGCGTACGCCACCAACTCGGGAATCCCCGTGATCGGCAAATTCTCGACGCCATCCTCGAGCGCCGTGCCGGCATTGCCCGGCGCAACCATGACTTTCTGCACCAGCGGCGCGCTGGCGAGCCGCCAGGCCAGCGCATGCTCGCGTCCGCCGGAACCGATGACAAGCAGCTTCATCGTGCCTCCGTAGGGCCGTGCCCTGCAGGAAATCCCCTAGGGGGACCCCAAGGAGGCACAGCCAAGAATTTGTGAGCGTACCGAACCTTGGTCACCTCCTTCCCCGGGAAGGAGGATGGGTGGATGGCTGTTGTCATGCCAGATCAGTGACGGAAGTGGCGGAAGCCGGTAAACACCATCGCGATGCCGTGCTCGTCGGCCGCAGCAATCACTTCCGCATCGCGCACCGAACCACCCGGCTGGATTACGGCCGTGGCGCCAGCCTTGGCCAGTACATCGAGGCCGTCGCGGAAGGGGAAGAAGGCGTCCGAAGCCGCCACCGAACCGCTCACGTTGAGGCCATTGTTTTCGGCCTTGATCGCGGCGATGCGGGCCGAATCGACGCGGCTCATCTGTCCCGCACCGACGCCTACCGTCATGCCATCCTTGCAATACACAATGGCATTCGATTTGACGTACTTGGCCACGCGCCAGGCAAACAGCAGGTCGACCATTTCCTGCGTGCTCGGCGCGCGCTTGGTGACCAGTTTCAGGTCGGATTGAGCAATGCGTGCCGCATCGGCCGTCTGCACCAGGAGGCCGCCGCCGACTCGCTTGAAATCGAACACGGTGTTGTTCTTGCCGTTCGCCGCATGGTTCGGCAAGGACACGCTGAGCACCCGCAGATTCTGCTTGGCGGCAAACACCGCTTGCGCTTCGGCAGTGATTTCCGGCGCGATGATGACTTCGGCAAACTGGCCGGAGATGGCTTCCGCCGCCGCCTTGTCGATGGGCACATTGAGCGCGATGATGCCGCCAAAGGCGGAGGTCGGATCGGTGCTGAAGGCCTTGCGATAAGCCTCCACCGCACTTGCGGCAACCGCAACGCCGCAAGGGTTGGCATGCTTGACGATGACGCAGGCCACCGCGTCGGTATCGAAGGCCTTGACGCATTCCCAGGCGGCATCGGCATCGGCGATATTGTTGTAGGAGAGTTCTTTGCCCTGCAACTGGTTGTAATTGGCAATGCTGCCGGCGACTTCACTCACCACACCGCGCTCGCGATAGAAAGCCGCTTGCTGATGCGGGTTCTCGCCGTAGCGCAAGGTGTCAACCTTGTCGAAAGCCAGTTGCAGGCGCTCCGGAAAAATATTGCGCTGGTTGTCGTCAGCAAGGCTGGTCAGGTAATTGGCGATGGCCGAGTCGTAGCGCGCAGTATGCGTGAACGCCTTCTTGGCCAGGGCGAAGCGGGTCGCATAGGACAACTCGCAGCCATTGGCGCGCAATTCCTCGATGATGCAGGCATAGTCCTCAGGATCGGTCACCACACCGACGCCACCCTGCTCGTTGCCATGATTCTTGGCTGCAGCGCGCACCATGGTCGGGCCGCCGATGTCGATGTTTTCGATCGCATCCGCCAGCGTGCAGTCATGCTTGGCGATGGTCTGCTGAAACGGGTAGAGATTCACCACCACCAGGTCGATGCCGGGAATGTCATGTGCCTGCATGGTCTGCAGATGTTCCGGCAGATCACGGCGGCCCAGAATACCGCCATGCACCTTGGGATGCAGCGTCTTGACACGGCCATCGAGCATTTCCGGGAATCCGGTGTAGTCGGACACTTCGGTAACCGCCAGGCCGGCGTCGCGCAGCAGCTTGGCAGTACCGCCGGTGGACAACAACTTGACACCCAGGCCATGCAAGGCTCGGGCGAAGTCAACAAGGTCGCGTTTGTCGGAAACGCTGATGAGAGCTTGAGTGAGTTTCATGTGGTCGATTTCAGAGCAGTTGGTATTCATTGAGCTTGCGGCGCAAGGTATTGCGATTGATGCCCAGCATGTCGGCAGCAACGGTCTGGTTTCCTGCTGCATGGTGCATCACGGTTTCGAGCATCGACTGTTCGACGTTCTTGAGCACCATGTCGTAAATCGGATTCGGACGCTGGCCGTCCAAATCGCGAAAATAACGATTCAAGCTGCGGCGGACGCAGTCGGCAATATCGTTGGTATTCATGCGGCGAGCATTTCCTTGTAGGTGAAGCACTGGTTGGCAGCGTCCAGCGCGGGGCTACCCAGAAAAAATTCGTCGGTCGCAGCCAATTGCGCTTCGATATCCGCAAGCTGGTTCATTGCATGGCGGAACCGCGCGGCCCCCTCGATTCCCTTGGTGTACCAGGCGATGTGCTTGCGGGCGATCTTGACGCCAGTTTGCTCGCCATAGAAAGCGTACAGGTCGCTCAGATGACGGCGCAGGATGCCGTGAATTTCACCGGCCTGCAGTGGCGGCAGCAACTCGCCGCTGGCGAGGTAATGTTCGATCTCGCGAAAAATCCACGGGCGCCCCTGCGCCGCGCGGCCGATCATGAGCCCGTCAGCCTGGGTGTAATCGAGAACATACTTGGCCTTCTGCGGTGTCGTGATGTCGCCGTTGGCGATCACCGGAATCCTGACCCGCGACTTGACCAGGGCGATGGTGTCATATTCGGCACAGCCCTGATACTGGTCGGCACGGGTCCTGCCGTGGATGGCGATGGCGCGGATGCCGCTGGATTCGGCGATGTCGGCAATCGTGGGCGCATTCTTGTGGTCACGATTCCAGCCGGTGCGAAACTTGAGCGTCACGGCTGTGCCGGGTACAGCATTCACCACGGCTTCAAGAATTTTTGCCACGAGTGTCTCGTCCTGCATCAAGGCCGAACCGGCCATGACGTTGCAGATTTTCTTGGCCGGGCAGCCCATGTTGATGTCGATGATCTGCGCGCCTTGCTCGACATTGTGCCGGGCCGCTGCCGCCATCATCGCGGGATCGGCGCCAGCAATC
>JBAYVV010000225.1:0-5637 GCA_041674465.1 Sterolibacterium sp. | reverse complement strand
TTTGGTGGCTTTGACCTGGGTGCCAGCTGGAACGACAAGTTCAGCTTCGGTCGTCTCGGTGTCGACTACAACGCAACCTACATGGACAAGGCGACTCTCAAGACGCCTGACGGCACCGAAGATGCCCGTGGCAAAATGGTCGACGCTGCCGGCAATTCCCTCAAATTGATCGGCAACGGCGGCGTCATTTTGAAGTACAAGCACAAGATCAACGTCAACTGGTCGCTGGCGGACTGGGGTTTGACCCTGACCCAGAACTACACCGACAAGTATTTCAACGGCTTTGACCTGAATGGCGACAAGCACTACGTCAAAGGCTATTCAATCTTCGATGCCCAGGCACGCTATTCGGGCATCAAGGGTTTGAACCTGGCCTTGGGTGTGAAGAACTTGGCTGACAAGAATCCACCGGTCTACATCAATGCAACCAATTTCTTCCAGTATGGCTTCGACCCGACGCTGTATGATCCTTTGGGCCGCTTCTTCTATGCCAAGGCTTCATACAAGTTCTAATAGGTCCGACTGCGGGAATTTTCGGGATTTGATTAAGTAACTCAGTTTTCAGGTCCCGGAATTTCCGAAGTCAGCATTGCAACTGCGCCAAACCCCGCAAACCCCGTCTCCCACAAGGAGGCGGGGTTGCTTCTTCTGCTAGAATCGCCCGCTTAAAAAACCGATGTCGATGATACAGACCATTGAAATGCGATGAGCTACGTTCAACCACATGATTCAGGTCGCCGATTCACGGGCATGGTTGTCGTTTTGGTTTTGCATGCGCTGTTGGTATATGGTTTGCTGAATGGTCTTGCGCGAAAAGTTGTACAGGTCATCACTGACCCGCTCGAAACAAAAATCATCGAGGAAGTGAAGCCTCCCCCGGACAAACCGCCACCCCCGCCGCCGCCCAAATTTGCACCACCGCCACCACCTTATATTCCCCCGCCTGAGGTTCAAGTTCAGTTGCCGGCGAGTGTTTCGCAGTTTGCAATCACCCAGGTGACCAGTGCCAAGCCGGTTCCAGCGCCTGTGGTGGTTACTCCTGCGGTGAAGCACATTACCCGGTCGGCGGCTATCGTCAATGCCAGTGCTTGCGAGAAACCAGAGTACCCGGCTGCAGCCTTGAGAGCGCAGGAAGATGGTGTGGTCACATTGGGTTTTTTGATCGATGTGGATGGGAAGGTGCTTGAAAGCAAGGTCGAAAAATCGACCGCAACCCGTCGCCTTGACGAAGCTGCTAGAAAAGCTTTGGGGCTTTGCAAGTTCCAGCCCGCATTGGTAGATGGCAAGCCGGAGAAATCATGGGCGCGCATCGAGTACGAATGGCGCATTGAATGATTCAGGAAATCCGCATCACATGTTACTGAGTAGCCAACCTTTTTCAGGATGATCACTATGAGCTTTAAACCACAGGTCCGTAATTTATTTGCCTCGCTGCTGCTGAGCCTATCCCTGACCACGGCCGGCATGCTGCCTGGTGCGGTCTGGGCGCAAGCGGTTGAATCCAAGCCGGCCGCAACGGCGGCTGCACCCGAGACCGTTGAAAACCCTTACGGCATCGATGCGTTATGGAAACAGGGTGACTTCGTTTCCAAAGGCACGCTGATCATCCTTGCCATCATGTCGATGGGTTCCTGGTATATCGGCATTGTTAAACTCATCGAGCAGGGCAAGTTGCTGAACCAGGCCAAGGATGCGCGCGAGAAGTTCTGGAAAACCAACTCGATCAAGGAAGGCATCCGTACTCTGCATGAGGACAGCGCCTTTCGCTATCTTGCCGAAGAAGGCGTCAAATCTTCTGAACACCACGAAAGCAGCCTGCTGGAGCAGATCGACCTGAACACCTGGGTCGGCATGAACATCCAGCGCACCATCGAGACCATCGGCAACCGCCTGCAAAACGGCCTGGCCTTCCTCGCCACGGTCGGCTCGACGGCGCCGTTTGTCGGACTGTTCGGCACCGTCTGGGGTATCTACCATGCCTTGACTGCGATCGGCATCGCCGGGCAGGCGTCCATCGACAAGGTCGCAGGTCCCGTCGGCGAGGCGCTGATCATGACCGCCATGGGATTGGCTGTGGCCGTCCCTGCGGTACTCGGCTACAACTGGCTGGTGCGACGTAATAAGGTGGCCATGGAGCAGGTGCGCCACTTCAGCAGCCAACTCCACATGATTCTTCTGTCTCGCTCAGGCCAGTCCAAGGCCGGCTGATCATGAGTTTCAATTTCGCGGCCGAAGGGGAAGACGACGAGGTCGTTTCGTCAATCAATACCACGCCCCTTGTCGACGTCATGCTGGTGTTGCTGATCATCTTCCTGATCACGATTCCTGTGGTAGTGCAGACCGTCAAGGTACAGCTGCCGCGTGAAGCGAATGTACCGACCCAGACCAAGCCGGAAAATATCGTCGTCTCCATCAACCGTGACGGTGAAATTTTCTGGGACCAGGTGCTGGTGCCGGACACACAAAGATTGCTGGAGAAGCTCAAGACCGAAGCGGTCAAAGTGCCGCAGCCGGAAGTGCACATCCGCGGCGACATGGAGGCACGCTACGAATTCGTTGGCAAGGTGGTGTTTGCCTGCCAGCGTGCCGGCATCATCAAGGTCGGATTCATCACCGAACCGCCGGTGCGCGGCGGCTAAGGAGAACCGGGATGGGCATGAATGTAGGCAGCGCCAGCAGTTCCGGCGAACCGGACCTGATGATTGACATCAACACCACGCCGCTCATTGACGTGATGCTGGTGTTGTTGATCATGCTGATCATCACCATCCCGATCCAGACCCACGCGGTCAAGCTCAATATGCCGATCAATACACCGGCGCAACAGACCACGCCGCCGGAAGTGGTGACGATCGAAGTGGATTTCGACGGCACCATTTTATGGAATGGTCAGGTGATGGCGGGCAAGGCCGATCTGGAGGCGCAGATGCGCATCGCGGCCGGCAAGCCCGAACAGCCGGAGGTGCATCTGCGGCCGAACAAGCTGGTCAAGTACCAGCACGTGGCGATGGTGATGGCCATGGCCCAGCGTCTGGGATTGAAAAAAATCGGCGTGATCGGCAATGAACAATTCATTTAGCGTTGTGCGTATCACCCAGGTTTTCGCCGCCTGCTGGATCATGCTCGGTGCATTCGGGAATCCGTCCTTTGCGCAGGAAGCCAAGACGGTGCGCCCGGAGATCGGCAAGCCGCTGCAGGCTGCGCAAGAGCTGGTGAAGCAGAAGAAGGGCAAGGATGCGCTGGCCAAGGTGCGCGAGACTGAGTCGATCGGGGAAAAAACTGCCCATGAGGTGTTTTTGATCGACCAAGTACGCGGCCAGGCTGCGGCTTTGGCGGGAGAAGCTGCAGTCGCAGCACGTTCCTTTGAAGCGGTAGCCAATTCTTCAGCCGTTGCAGAAAAAGACAAACTGCAATTTCTCGCAGCAGCGGCCGGCCAGTATTACACGGCCAAGGATTACGCCAAGTCGGCCGATCTTGCCGGGCGTTATTTCAGGGAAGGCGGAAGCGACAAGGCGCTACGCATGTTGCATATTCAGGCACTCTATCTGGGCGGCAATTTCGCCCAGGCGGCCAAGGAACTGAATGCCGAAATCCAGGCTGACGAACAGGCCGGCAAGGCGCCCACCGAAGAGCGTCTGCAGTTGCTCTCCAGTGCTTACCAGAAGCAGCAGAACAGCGCAGGCTATGCGTCCACCCTTGAGAAACTGGTGGCCTACCATCCCAAGCCGGAGTATTGGCAGGCCGTGATCCATGGTATGACCTCCCGTTCGGGTTTCCCGGATCGCCTGTCGCTGGATGTGAGCCGGCTCAAACTGGCCACCGCCACCATGCGCAATGCCAATGAATATGTCGAGGCGGCACAGCTTTGCTTGCAGGCTGGATTTCCCGCCGAGGCGAAAAAATTCCTGGATGCGGGTTACGCGGCCGGACTGCTCGGCACCGGTGCGGATGCCGACAGGCACAAGCGCCTAAAGGATCTGGCGGCGAAGAACCTGGCCGAGGATACCAAGACTCTGGGACAGGACGATGCCCAGTTGGCGTCAGCCAAGGACGGTTCTGCTCTGCTCAATGCCGGGTTTAATTACGTCCTGCACGGCCGTGCCGAAAAGGGGCTGGGCATGATGGAAAACGGCCTGAGCAAAGGCGGCATGAAGCATCCCGAGGATGCCCGGTTGCGCCTGGGTTATGCCTACCACCTTGCCGGTCAGCCACAGAAAGCGATCCAGGCCTTCAAAAAGGCCCAGGATGCGGAAGGCACGGCAGCCCTGGGACGGCTCTGGGTGATCCGTCTCGGCCAGTCTTCCTAGTTCTACCCCCGATGCGCGTACCCCAAATCAGCTTGAGCTGATTTTTCCACGAATACGCTCGCCCGCCTTGGGAATCGCACTCAGCAGGCGCTGCGTGTAGGGATGTTGTGGCCGCAGGTAGATTTCATCCGAATCGGCGTATTCCACCACCTCGCCCTGGTTCATCACCAGGACCTGATCCGACATGTATTTGACGACGGCCAGGTCATGCGAAATGAATATGTAGGATAAGCTGAACTCGTCCTGCAAATCCTGCAACAGGTTGAGCACTTGCGCCTGCACCGAGACATCCAGTGCCGAGACCGATTCGTCGCAGATCAGGATGTCCGGTTTCATGGTCAGACAGCGGGCGATGGCGATGCGCTGGCGCTGTCCACCGGAAAATTCGTGCGGGTACTTGTGATACGAGACCTGGGGCAAGCCGACGCGCGCCAGCAGTTCATGCACCAGGCGGGTGCGCTCCACATCGCTGCCGCCGATGCCATGGATCAGCATGGGTTCAGACAGAATCTGGCCGACGGTGAAGCGCGGGTTGAGTGATGCGTAGGGATTCTGGAAGACGATCTGGATGCGCCGTTTGTAGTTCTTGAATTCAGCCTTGGACATCGAAAACAGGTCGTGCCCCTCGAACAGCGCTTCTCCTGCCGTGGCTTCGTGCAGGCGCATCAGCGTGAGGCCGACGGTGGTCTTGCCCGAGCCGGATTCGCCGACGACGCCCAGCGTCTTGCCGCGCGGCAGTTTGAAGGAGACGCCCTGTGCCGCCTTGAATTCGCGGTTGCCGAAGAGGCCTTCGCGGGTGTAGAAGCTCTTGCCGAGATTGCGCACGTCCAGGATGATCGCTTCGTTGCCATTCAGGCCACGTTTGGTCACCGTGGTGTCCGGCACCGGGCAGTTGCCATCCATGAAATCCTCGATCACCGCCAGCCGTCGCGGCCGGCTGTCCAGCGGTGGTCGACACTGGAGCAGCGCGCAGGTGTAGGTATCGCGCGGGTTATTGAACACTGCCTCGTTCGTTCCCTTTTCGCGGATTTCGCCATCGCGCATCACCACCACGTGGTCGGCGATTTCACCGACCACGGCCAGGTCGTGGGTGATGAACAGGACCGACATGCGATGCTTGTCCTGCAAGGCGGCAAGCAATTCGAGGATCTGTTTCTGGATAGTGACATCGAGGGCGGTGGTCGGCTCATCGGCAATCAGCAGCCGGGGATTGCAGGCAATCGCCATGGCGATCATGACGCGCTGCTGCTGACCGCCGGAGAGCTGGAAAGGATAGGCAACGCTCTTGGCGGCCGGGTCGGGTATGCCGACCTCATTGAGCAGTTCCAGC
>JBAYVV010000224.1:0-5694 GCA_041674465.1 Sterolibacterium sp. | reverse complement strand
TTACCTACAGCACTTGGGAGTGATTCATGATGCATACGGAACATCACGAAACAACTCGCACCGAGTGGCGAGCTAAGATCGCTTGGGTCGTACTTGCCGTGGTCGCCGCTTTCTTCCTATTAAGCGAGCACCGCGCCCATTTTCTCGGTGCGCTGCCCTACCTGTTATTACTCGCCTGCCCACTGATGCACCTATTCATGCATCACGGTCATCACGGCAGTCACTCTGAGCCAAAGCCAGGCAACGCACCGGAGAGCAAGGAGACACACCATGAACCATGAACCTCCCGCCGCCTACGGCATATGGTCGTTGGTAGTGATCAATTCGGCGGTCTTCATCATCTTCGCCTTTAGCTTCTACAAACCGAAAACCACGCGTGACTGGCGCAGCTTCGGCATGTATTCGGCGTTCATCGTCGCCTTGTTTACCGAGATGTACGGTTTTCCACTGACGATCTACCTGCTATCGGGTTGGCTCACGCGGCATTTTCCTGGCGTGGATTTCTTCTCTCACGACGCCGGCCACCTGCTCGAAGTGATGTTCGGATGGCGCGTCAATCCGCACTTCGGGCCGTTCCACATTCTCAGCAACGTATTCATCTTCGGCGGCTTTTGGCTGCTCGCGTCAGCGTGGAAAATTCTCTACCGTGCGCAGCGCGAGCAAAAACTCGCGTGTGAAGGTCCGTATGCAAGGGTGCGCCATCCCCAGTATCTGGCGTTTATCCTCATCATGTTCGGTTTTCTGCTGCAATGGCCGACCCTGATTACGCTGCTGATGTTCCCGATCCTGGTTATCGTGTACGCGCGCCTTGCATGGCGCGAGGAAGCCGAGGCGCAAGCGCAGTTCGGCCATAGCTACGAAGATTACCGCCGCCTCACGCCGGCCTTCGTCCCGCAGCTAAGCAGAACGCGATCGGAAGGAAGCGCATGAATAGAGTCGCAGCCGATGCAGTGACGAATGACGAGCGCGATCCCGTCTGCGGCATGACTGTCGCGCCCGGCAAGAATATCGGCTCCGACTACCAGGGCAAGCATTACGCATTCTGCAGCGCCAAGTGCAAGGCAAAGTTCGACCAGAAGCCCGAGCGCTACTTGCATCCGGCACCGGCGGCCGAGCCAGCCGATATGGGAACCGTCTACACGTGCCCGATGCATCCCGGGATCCGCCAATCGAAACCTGGCAACTGCCCCAAATGCGGCATGGCGCTGGAACCATTGCTTCCCACGCTGGACGACGAGGGTTCCCCGGAACTTACCGATTTCCGCCGCCGCTTTTGGTGGACGCTTCCCTTGACCGTTATCGTCACGGCCCTAGCCATGGCTAGCCATCGCTTTAGCCTAGGGACGCCACAAACGCAGAACTGGATCGAGTTGATTCTTTCTACCCCTGTCATTGTCTGGGCCGGTTGGCCCTTCTTCGTACGTGGCGTCCGATCGGTCGCCACGCGCAGCCCCAACATGTGGACTCTGATCGGTTCGGGCACCGCCGCCGCGTATCTCTACAGCCTCGTCGCAACGCTGGCGCCGGAAGTGTTTCCCGCTTCGTTTGTTGAGCATGGCCGCGTCGGCGTCTATTTTGAGGCGGCTGCCGCGATCATCTCGCTCACCTTGCTGGGCCAGATCTTCGAATTGCGCGCCCGCTCGCAAACCTCGGCAGCGATCAAATCGCTATTGGGACTCGCGCCGAAAACAGCCCGGCGCATCCACTCCGACGGCACTGAAGAGGACGTTCCGCTAGCTCACGTGCATGTCGGCGATCGATTGCGGGTAAGGCCGGGCGAAAAGGTGCCGGTCGATGGCCTCGTCGTTGAAGGCGAGAGTGCGGTGGATGAGTCGATGCTTACTGGCGAACCGCTGCCGGTCACCAAGCACCCGGGCGACAAAGTGATCGGTGCGACGATCAATGCCAATGGCAGCTTGGTGATGCAAGCGGAGAAGATCGGCAGCGCCACGGTGCTCGCACAGATCGTACAGATGGTCGCTCTGGCCCAGCGTTCACGCGCACCGATGCAGCGCTTGGCGGATGTGGTTGCCGGATATTTCGTCCTTGCAGTGATGGCAATAGCGTTAGTCACTTTCTTCGTATGGGGCTTTGTCGGTCCCGAGCCGAGTTGGGTCTATGGTCTGATCAATGCCGTGTCTGTCTTAATCATCGCTTGTCCTTGCGCCCTGGGTCTGGCGACACCTATGTCGATCATGGTTGCCACGGGCAAGGCGGCGAGCGTGGGCGTGTTATTTCGCGACGCCGCCGCGATCGAGCAACTGCGCACCGTGGATACTTTGATCGTCGATAAGACGGGCACGCTCACCGAGGGCAAGCCCGCCTTCCAGCAAATCGTTGCAGTCGAGGGAAGGAACGAGGACGAAGTGCTTCGCCTTGCCGCAAGTCTCGATCAAGGCAGCGAGCATTCCCTGGCCCATGCCATTGTCGCCGAGGCTAGAAGAAGGCAGTTGCCTCTCGACAAGCCTGAAGCCTTCGAATCCGGTTCGGGCATTGGCGTACGCGGCACTGTGAGTGGCAAGCGCCTGATCCTCGGCAATCCTCAGCTGATGGCGGATGAAGGCATCGCCACGCAGGCGCTGGCTGGGCAAGCCGAAGCACTGCGCAAAGAGGGCGCGAGCGTGATGGCGCTGGGCGTGGACAACACGTTGGCAGGTTTGATCGCCGTTTCAGACCCGATCAAAGCGACCACACCCGAGGCGGTGGCGGGCCTCAAGGCTGCAGGCATCCGCGTCGTCATGGCGACCGGCGACGGCCTGGCAACCGCGCGTACGGTGGCGGGCCAACTGGGCATCGAAGACTTCCGAGGCGAGGTCAAGCCGCAAGACAAAGTGGACATGGTGGACGAGCTGCGTGCCGAGGGCCGCAAGGTTGCGATGGCGGGTGACGGCATCAATGATGCGCCAGCACTGGCGAAGGCCGATGTCGGCATCGCCATGGGTACCGGCACAGACGTCGCGATGAACACCGCTCAGCTCACGCTGGTCAAGCGCATGACCTTCTCCTCAGCGCTATTCGGTGTTTGATTGTGCAACCTGAATGTTCACGTGGTCATGACCGCTGGATTACAAATCTGTCACTATGATGTCAGGATAGCGACGAGAAGAACGCGAAGCGGACCACAGGTGGACGATTTACTTTGTGCGACGCGGCACTTGTAAACAGTCGTAACGCCATAGGCATTCGACTTGATCGCATATCCCGTCCGATGCCTTGGCATAGCAGTCGAGATTCCCTTCACTTAGCTGAAGTTTGCGTATCAACTCCGTCTTGGATAGGCTGGTATCGGCAATTTGGACGAGGTCGTAGGTGAAATGTACGCATCGATCACCGATAGCAACGGTTTTAACTCCCATTACTGCAGTGACCGCGTGTTCCAAGGCTCCTGATTGCTCGGTTGTTAGCTCGTGATCGATCATGAGGTTGGCCGTTTCTCTTTCCAGTATGTAACCGCGGCTCCCGAAGGAGCCGCAAGAGAGGGGAATTCCACATCCGGTTTGCGGAGTGCCTATAGGGAGGGGCCACGGCGTTGTTGTTGGAGAGAATCGAACCGCGCAGCCTCGTTACCTTGCATGGTTGTCTTCTGGCCGCTCTTATCTTCCATGACCTCGCCCGACGTCATGGTCGTGGTGCGACCGAGTTTGTCTTCCATTGCCATCTTCCCATCCTTGAAGATATGCACGGTGGAGCCGTCCTTGAGCTGAACCGACTTTTGCACGTCGGTGGTGTCGAAAGCATAGGCCGAAACGCCGATGGCACTCATTGCGGCCACAATCAGAAATTTCTTGAACATTTTGTTTCTCCAATTAAGAGCAGTTGATCCTGCGTAAGTAATGCTACGCGGGGGAGGCTTACAGTTTCCCCACTGCGCGATTACAGTTATGTAATAGTCTTTTCAGCACATGATGCCCGAATGACTGGAGGGCGTGGCCCATAAAATATTCGTGGCACGTGAAAGAATGTAATTTGGCGGTCGTCTTCCGTTTCGGTGTGATGAGAGGCAATACCTGTGTCGATTGACTGGTCCGAGGCAGATAGTGGATCGACAGCGCTTGCGGAGTTTGCCCAGATGCATGATGAACATCACGAAACGGATGGCGCCGAATGCCGAGCGAGGATCGCCTGGATGATCCTTGCCGCAGTTTCTGCCTTCTATCTATGGACCGAGCATCGCGCTCGTCTCCTTTGCGCGTTACCGCAATGGCAGCGGTCGTCGGGGGTGCTTGCCAATTCCGCCAGTGGTGGGGAGCAACGGGCAAACAATTATCTTCGTGCGATAACGTACAGACGGTAGAAGCGTTTGCATCTAAAAGTTGGTCTCGCAACTGGGTATGAGGACTCCAGCAATGAGCACCATTGCCAGCGGCGTCACCGGTGAGCGGCGTTGCAGATCATAGCTATTGCGCTAGCCATTCTACGGTGTATTCGAACTTAGACTTTGCCCACTCAAAGGAGTCTCATATTATGGATGCCCCTAGTAAGACAGGCCTTGTCATCGCGTTTGTCGTTGTTGCCTTGCTGTTGCTGCTCTTCGGCGGCGGTATGGCGACGGGGACAATGATGAGTGGTGGGCTGATTGGGAACGCAAGCATGGGCGGAGTCAGCTGGATGTGGCTTCCCACCTTGCTTGTCGCCTTACTCGGCGTGGTGCTTATCTCACTCATCTCCGGAAAGAAGTAAGGTAAGCGGCCGTTGGGTCGACGTGTGCCTTTTGCACACGGCAAGCCTTGGCTACTACCAGTAGGCGCCGGTAACAGAAACATAACGTTCAACCTTAAAGGAAAAGACCCCTATGAAAACCTCAATACTAGCTGCCGCAATCGTTACCTGCGCCCTGTCGGCGCCAATCATATCAGCGCAGGCACAATCGGCTCCCGTCAAGCCGCCTATGAGCATGGACATGGACAAGCAAATGCCCCAGATGCAAGAGAACATGAAGAAAATGCAGGAACAGATGGAGAAGCTCCAGGCCACTACCGACCCTACGGAACGTCGGACGCTGATGCAGGAGCATATGCAGACCATGCAAGACAATATGAAGGCGATGCGCGGCATGGGCGGTCCGATGATGAAGGATGGCGCCAAGCACGGCATGATGAAGATGGGGGACAAGAAAGGCGGCATGAAAAAGGAGGACATGATGAAGCACCACGCGATGATGGAAAGCCGCATGGACATGATGCAGATGATGATTGAGCAGATGATGCAGCACGATCAGGCAATGGAGCCGATCCCCGGCAAATAAAACGCACTGTGGTTGTGCATCTTCTTGGGGGTGTACGCCCAAGTGCGACATGAAGTCGCGTATGTAATTGTCTTATCTGTTGATTTTAATAGAAAGGAGACCTGTTGTTCCGTCAACAGTAGCCTACCGGCACATGCATCATTGGCAACGGCGATGTGTGAAGCTGCTGGAACAATGTAGCCCAGTCTTTGGACGAGACCGTACCTGCGAGGGGAAGGTTGCCGCTGCGAACGCCAATGCGGTGGGGGCACTAGGCTGGATGGTATGACCAACGTATGTGAACTGCTGATAAACATCGTCAATTCCGACAAGCCAAAGGCGCTGATAGGCTTGAGCCAAAACGGCACGTAGCGGGCTGCTCTCGTTTAGGCTGGGAGCACACGGACAATTCCGTTACCGGTGAATAGGCAGGGTCTAACCCGTTCTTGTTATATATGCGAAACATGGTA
>JBAYVV010000223.1:0-5705 GCA_041674465.1 Sterolibacterium sp. | reverse complement strand
GTCAAAGTCACCATGAGAAAATCCTACGGCTTTCGAACCTTCCGAATCACAGAACTCGCCTTGTATCATGCGCTTGGCAAACTACCCGAGCCGCAGCTCGCCCACAGATTTTACTAACGAGGCCTTTGAGATGGTCGTGTGGTGGCCGCTTGGGCTGATCTTTCATCTCCGCAGCTTCTGCCGGTGCGGGGCCGCCTTTTGCTTCCACGTGGCTGTGCCTCTTCAGTTTCTTTTTCGCTGGTTCTGCCTTGGGCGGTTGCTCAGCCGGCGCAGCGGATTCCTTTGCTGGCGGGTCTGCGGCGATAGCCGCGAAGGAGGTTGTCAGCGTGGCTATCAGGGCTGCGAGTAAGAACTTGGCTTTCATGTGAAGCTCCTTGGCGTTGAGAGGTAATGTAGAACGATTGCAGAAGGGCGCACAGAACGGCCACAGTTACTGGCCGCAAACTGACTACAGAAATATACACGGGTAATGTCCCGTCTGTGAAGCCCATTTGAATGCATGTCGGAAACGCAGACAGAATGTTGAACACGACGATTCTCATCTGTCCATCGAACCTTCAACAAGACCAAATGCCCCCGCGACTTGAAGCGCGGGTGGGGGGTCGTCATGACTCAAAAAGTCTTCGTAACCGAAAGTGCAACGCGATTGCGGCCAATATTTGTCCCAAAGGCGTTCATGTACGCGGTTGTTTGCCCATCTGGAGCAGCGTGTTTCGTTGTAGCGTAGGTCCAATTCAATCCATACGTAAACCCGAGATATTCTTTCGTCACCCCCAACTTGTAGTCCGTATAGTCGAAAAAGTTGTTATTGCCACCAGAGGTTCCCCAATAAACCGGGTTGGCATTTCCGGGATAGTCTTGCCTGCCAACGTGCGCTAGCAGGCTAAATCCGCTCTTGCCAACAGGAATGGCCGCAGAAAGATCCAAATAACTACCGCCCTTGGAATCGATCACCCCAAAAGTAGTCGTACTGATCGCCTTGTTATATTTCAACGACAGCCATTTGTAGCCGATGGACGCGTAGACCTCTGTCGTATTGGGCTTCCGATAGGCGCCCAAATTCTCATACTTACCTGGATAGTAATAACTGAGGGCTCCAAGGTCATAGTTCCAATCCGTGGCGAAGCTATTCTTGTAGCCGCCGTAGAAATCCCATTCCAGGCTGGCAGCGTTACTACCATTTGCCGAATACGGGGCGCCCAAGCCGCCTGGAGAAGCCAGCGACCGCGGGTTGGAGGCAATACCAGCATTTTGATCCGTGAACCAAGAAATGCTGGACAGCCAAGTCCCTGCATAGAAGCCGGACGAGTGAGAGTAATCCAACCCACCCTGCACCACTGGCTCCCCATTTGTCTGCGATAGCCCCCTGAATACGTACTGGCTGGCAAATGCAACGTTCGCGGTGAGCGTATGCGGGCCAACGGGAGTGTCGTCGGCAAGAACCGGAGCCGCAAAACCAGTAGCCACGGCAAAGGCAATTATTGATATTTTCATCATGTTTCCTGCGATCGATAGTTGAAAAGGAAATAGTGCAACACTGCAGTAGCACGAGATATGCCAGGTGACGTAGTTGTTGTAACTCAATACACTGCCGCTTCCCTCTGGCCTACAATCTTCTGATGCGCACTGTTATGGCGCAGCCAATTGCGTCGATGCACCACACGGAAGCGCTACCCCAGAGTGGAGTCCTCAGTTGCCTATGCGAGATAGGGCACCGAGATTGCTGACCGATTTGTAACTTGGCCGTAATGTCTGCGACAGTTCCCAGCGCGCACAATCCCAATCATTGGAAAATGATTTTGGGAAAAAGCCATGCGCATCGTACTCACCTCCGTGTTTGTAGGAATTGCACTGCTGACCCTCGCGGCATGCACCACAGCGCCGCCCGTCAGCGAAATTCCGGCGACCATCGCCAATGCCAAGACCGCAGCCGATCATCAACGGATCGCGGACTACTTTGCCCAGAAGGCAGCTAGCTACGAGGCGGAGGCAAAATCTCATGAGAAAATGCCTCAATCTTACCTGGGGCACCCCCGATTAGATTTCGCCTCTATGAGTTCCCATTGCAGAGAACTTCAGAAACGGCTTAATGAAGCTGCCGGGGAGGCCAAGGCATTGGAGCAGGCTCACCGCGATCTGGCCGCGTCGCTGAAGTAGTTGCGTAGCAGCAAATGGCATGATGTCGAGCCAGCACTGGATCAAGGCCCTCCTGATCAAGAACGAGTGAGGGGATGCCATGCCGCCTGTCTCCGGAATCGTAAATCCACCCCCTGTCCAACCCCTGGGCGGCGGGCATGGCGATCACGGCGCTGATGCGGCTCCAAATGCAAATACAGGGCAATCGTTTTCGACAGCACTCGCGCAGGCCATAAGCCAGGCGCCCGGAGGCGGAGCACATGGCAGCCATGGCAGCGCAAGCAGCGGAGTGACCGAATCGTTCAGTGCGAATGGCGCTCCACGCTCCGGCGGGCATGCTACAAGCGCAGGCATCCCGAACGAAGGCTCCAATCCGAGGCACTTTCCGATCGGCGGCGTTGGCCATGATGAAGGACATGGCTTTCAGGAGACGGCACTTGCGCTAAGGGCCTATCGCCAGCAGTTGATTGCCTCCAATATCGCCAACGGCGACACGCCCGGCTACAAGGCGGTGGACATTGATTTCCAAGAAGCCCTGCGCATTGCCCGGTCGGTAGCCAGCACACCGCCGCTCACGCTTGCCACGACAGCCCCCGGGCACATTGCCGCCCAGGCCCAATCGCTCGCGCCCCCTTATCCGCTCAAGTATCACACGCCGTCTCAACCGAGCGCGGACGGAAACACGGTGGAGATGGATGTGGAGCGATCGAAGTTCGCTGAGAACGCTGTGATGTACGAGTTCTCGCTAAATCGCGTTAGCAGCCATTTCAAGATGATCGAGGAAATGCTTCGGAATCTGAAAGATTAACTTGTCGCATTGCTCGTGAGTCCAAGACAGTGGCGTTTCCGGGAAAGCCCGTAGTGACGGTTCATTCTTTATTGAAATGGGATGCAACATGGATACGTGGATGACCCTGACAACAGCTTGCCTTGCTTCTGTAGCGCTGTATGGATGCGCTGCACATTCCTACCAACTTATCTCCGATGAGGAATCCGGAAAGGTTGTCGGGCTATTTTCGCGCGATGGTGGCGAGCCGCGCATCAATCTAGAGTTTGGTGGTAAGCAATTCGCGGCTAGTGGATTCGCCATTAGCAGGAGCCAGAATTTGGCGGAGCTTCGACGACAGTACGGATCCTACAGCAAGCATTACGCTAACGTCTTTTCTGGGCTCGATTCAAGACATTATGTATATTCCGCGAATCCCGAGCTGCGTTCGGATGATGGGCAGACATTACGTTGTATATTTGCTTGGCGGTTAGCGAAAGCACTGGCCGGGACTTGTACGACTTCTGACGGAAAACAAGTCGAGATCCGTTCCGAGTGAGCAGTTGCAGGGATCCCACGGGCCCTCACAGGGGTGGTCAGGCCGATAATCGATAGCGTCGTATCGACTTACGACCGAGAACCATGTGGAGTGAAATCCGTATGAGGGAATGGCTCCCACAGTCGAGATGGGGTCGAATTGCAGAATGCGTTTACCGCTCTTACGCCGTGTGGCAGCGGCTCCCAAAGGAGCCGCGCCATTATCCCTGGATGCGCGGTAGAGGATCTAGATTCCGGTATTGGGGCGAAGGGCGATATCGAGGCGCGCAACCTCATTCCCTTGCATGTTTATCTTCTGGCCGTCCACGGCCTCCATGACTTGCCCCTGCTTCATGCTCGTCGCGCGTCCCCACTTGTCCGCCATAGCCATCTTTCCATCCTTGAAGATGTACACAGTGGAACCATCCTTCAGCGGAATCGAATTTTGGATCTCATCACCGCCGATGGCAAACGCAGAGAGGCTGATGGCGCTTACTGAGGCCATTATCAGAAATTGCTTGAACATTGCATTTCTCCTGTTGATAAGCAGTTTAGCCTGCGAGAACCATGCTACTCGGGCCTAGCTTACAACTTCCCCACCGCGCGATTACCGTTATGTTATCGCCAAGCCAACCAAGGCAATTCGGATGCTGAGTCATAGTAGAAGTGACGGATGACATGAATGTTGTCTCACGGTCATGTCTCGCTTGGGTTAAAGCAGAGACGATATTGCTATCGCCCTTTGCCCTGGCATTTCGGCTTGGCGTGGCCACTAGTCAATCGCCAAGAAGATGATGACGCAATGGCTCTCTCAAGACTGGATATGGTTTGTGATCGTGATATGAAGGCCTTCTTCTTGTTGTAGCACGACGAGATGGGGCACCGCAGGGGCATAGTTATTCGCAAGGCAACGACGGCCGTGCCCACCGGAATAGGGTAAGCATTGATCAATACGCAACCCGGGATTGCCACCCCAAGGACTCCATCAACGGCGAAATCATCAATCCAAAGACGGCACTTAATTCATCGTATCAGGAGCGCGTGCACTAATTCTCAACGTGTGAAAGTCGCGACATATTTGAGAAATCCCCAGCACAGTACGCTAGCGGCACGGATGGCTACAAGAAGACAACCAGCGTCACCGACATGGCTGCTGATGCGTCTCATGCAGGAGACATCGTCTCAAAAGCGGGTGACGGACGAGGGCAGCTTGCCGATACAATCTCGCCTACGCTGAGTGCCGCTCACCGCCCGTGGTCGGTTCATCGACCGGACGCACGATGACTGAGACGAAGCCGCCTGTCATATTATCGGCGATGTTGAGAAACAGTTCGCCGTCAAAACACTCGCCGTCTTGCGGCACTGCCTGAAAGGTGTGGCCGATATGACAGAGAAAATGCAAGCGCTGATTGATCCGGCCGTCTTCCATCAAGTCGAGCTGTCCCAATTGCGGCAATAGCGTGGAGATGTGTCGCTGAACAATTTCGTTGCGGCGGTATCTGAACAAGGCCTCCGTGGCGCAGTTGCAATCGCAGATCATTCCATGCTGATCGAGTGTGAGTGCCGCAACATCTTCACCGGCACCTGTTGTGGTAACACCATTTCCTACTAATCCCTCGGCGCGTGTCAAGGTGGTTATCTCCGCAGTAATGCAGCGAACAGCTGGGTGGAATTGCCAGCCAAGCGCTTCCTAATGGTGGCGTGGCGGCCCGAGATTGAGTGTGAAAGCACCGATGGGCGACCCGGAACAGGTGCTACTATCTTGACCTGCGTCCGATTCACGCCAAACGCTGAAGCGGTAACGACACTCCGCGCAGCACTCACCAGAAGTTCTTTCAACATCGCCTTCTTTCCAATTGCTTGCCCCTGCGATGCGAATGCTATCAACATTACCTTACAACTCCCTGTCACCATGATTACATTTGCGTTATCGCCGAGTAATATTCTAGTTGACGATTGCGCAGCAGGGTTTCGGCTCCAGGAACATTGAGATCAATCTTTCGTGGCAGACGAGCTTGCGGCGATGAGCCTAAGATCGTGTTCGAGCAGGTCAGAAGAGCCGCATGATGAAGCGGCTCACGAGGGAGCCGCTTTGGGGAATCTCCACTGACGGGGCCTACCACGATAGCCGGCGCTGTAGCAGGAGAGCGAACCATTCCGGGGGCTGAACGAAATGAGCCGAAGCTCTTTTGCCGTGAATTTGCAGAATTACGCACTTCCTGACAGCCATTCAACTCATCGAATAACATTCTGAGCTTTTCCAGCC
>JBAYVV010000222.1:0-5713 GCA_041674465.1 Sterolibacterium sp. | reverse complement strand
TCCAGAGCGGACCGCAAGATCTGCCGGCCCCACTTGAACTCCTTGTAGAGCACGATGAAGCGCCAGATGTCGCGCAGCACCCTGGCGCGGTCGCGCCAGCCGAGAGCCAACAAGGCAGCGGGGAAGTCCGCTTCATGCGGACGGTCAAAGGCGATCTTGAGCGGGTTCCACTGGTCGCTGGTGCGCCGCACTTCGGAAGCGATCATCTGCCGGTACATCTCCTGCACCGGGCGGTTGCGCAAGCGCGCCTCGACAATCGCTTCGCCACTGATGGCGCCTGAGTGCAATGCGCAACTCATGCCTTCGCCGATCATGTTGAGAAAGCCGGCAGCCTGCCCGGTGATCAGGACATTGCCCTTGCCGAAAACGTAACGGTTGATCACCGATGGCCCGAAATTCTCGCCGCAGCCTTCGTCCTCGGTATGTGGCTGCAGCCGGACGCCATGCTTGTCGGCCAGGTAGTTCACCACGTTCTCGTGTTTCCTGGCGAAATTGTCGCCGCGCTTGAAACCCACACCGACGATCTGCCGGCCGTCGCGTGCATGGCTCCAGGTGTAGTGACCCAGGCCAGGATGGAACCAGAAATGAAAGTACTGTTGGTCGAGCGGGCATTCGATGATGTCATGGAATTTCTGCCCGACAAAGAACCAGGGGATGGATTGGGGATAGTCGGGATAAATCGCCTTGGTCACCAATGAACTCGGACCGTCCGCGCCGATCACCCAGCGCGCCTGGTATTCGACCGGTTCGCCGTGCTGCCTGGCGCTGACGCTGACTTGCCCATTGTGCTCCTGCAAGCCGGCGAAAGAAGTCTGGTCGTGAACCTCCGCACCGCTCCGCAGGATCGCCCAGTGGTCGGCGTACTTGCGGTGCAAATGCGGTGTGCTGCCACCGAAGAAATCCATCTTCATCGACACCATGCTGGGGAAGTGAAAGGTCACACCGCGGCACGAAGTGGGCTGGTGCAGCGCCTCCGCCGGCAACGGCCCGAAATTCTCGAGCAGGAAACGATGGCCGCGCGGCGAGAGGATGCCGCTGCATATCTTGTGGCGCGGCAAGGCCTTGCGTTCCAGCACAATAGTTTCCAGGCCGGCATCCACCAAACGCTTGGCGGCGGCCGCGGCCGCCAGGCTGGCACCGACGATGACGACATCAACCTTGCGCATGCTGGGTTCCTTCCGCCAAATCCGCCAGATAGACCACTTCGCAATGGCTGGCCTGGGCAAGTGCAACATAGTCCTCGAAATTTTCCACGACAATGCGGCTCATCTTGCGTCCTTGCAGCAGCCAGCCGATCTGCGCGGCATCATTCGGCGCAATGCCGTCCAGCCGCTGCGGCAGGCTGCGCGCCGTGGCGGGGATGGCGATGCGCTGCAGGTCGAGATTGAGATCGCAGCCGCACTCCTGGCGCAAGCGATCGTAGTACTTCACCAGACGCTGGTAATCGGCATGATAGGCACGCGGTTCGATGACATACAGATCGGTGGCGCGCAATTGTTTGCGCACCCCGGCCTGGCTGCTGAGCGCCTGGCCCAGGCTGATGATGCGGGTTTTGGGCAACCAGCGCTTGAGGTAATCGAACAGCAGGCCTTCGGTCACGATGAGTTCTTTGGTCCGTCGCAATGATGCGAGAAACTCCTCCAGTCGTTGTTGCGGCAACAGGACGCCGGCCTCCAGCGCCAGGGCAATGTCCGCACCATCGTCGGCCGCGACTTGCAGGTCTGCTCCCGGCTGCGCCATGATCCTCGCCAACAGCCGCGTGCTGAGTTCTGCGCCAGCCAGCAACACTCGGGCTGAGACGGGCTGCAACGCGGGAAGGGCAGCTCGGAACACCTGTGCTGCAGGAGGTGGTGAGTAGCGACGTAATGCAATCACCATGTCGACCGGATCGATTTCTTCGGGACAAACCGGACGGCAGGCACCGCAGAGCGTACAGCTGTCGATCGAGTCGAGCATGTCGCTGGCAGCCGCGCCGTTTTGCAGCGCCTTGGCGCGCCCGTGCGGCGTCATGGCGAGATCGCGACTGCGCTGCCAGACCGGGCAAACCAGTAAACAGAGGCTGCAACCGCTGCAGGCGGCATGGTCCGGCTTGGTCATGGCGGAAATGCGGACGGAACCGCGGGCGGAAACACGGGTATTGGCACGCATCAGAAAATCACGTCGCGGTTAAGGATCATCGCCGGGTCGACGCGGCGTTTCATGGCCAGATGACGATCCACCAGTTCATCGCCGAAAATGCGCCGGATATAGCCTTTCATCATGCCGCCGAAACGATAGTTGCTGGCGCCGATGTCTACGCCGATGTCATAGATCGCATTCTTGAACGCCTGGAAATGATCCCGGCTATACACCCGGCCTTCGATCATCGGTTCGAATTCGCAGCCGTAGGCCCAGTCCTCGGCGTCGGGTGGAATGGAGGACATTTCGTAGTGGGGACGGTGCTCCGGGCGCAGCTTGATGCCGACGCAATACAGCGTGTAATGCGGGAAATACTTGCGGCACACAGCGTTGCCGAGTTCCACAGCGGCAACGAATTTCTCGCTGGATGTCGCCAGATCGGGAATCACCATCTGCCGGCCGCCCCACATTTTCCATACGGCGCGCGAGAACACCACGCTGCGATCCAGCATCTTGCCGTCACGCATGTATTCGCCGCGCTGCAATTCCGGAAACAGCTCACGCTTGCGCTGCAGCAGGAACCAGGCTTCGGGCAACAGCCAGGGGCGAAGCACATAGCGTCCCAGCATGCGCAGGGCAAAGCCTAGTTCGCCATGACCGCGCAATTGCGGTTGCCAGGTTTTGCGGAAAGCATTTTCGCGTTCATCTGAATCGAAAGCCACCAGCAGATTCACCGCGCAATCCATGATGGTCAGGATGCCCGAATAATCGCTGGCGTCGTTCCGGTCCAGCAACTGCAGATCCTCGATCGCGCTCTTCAGCGAAGCGTAGTAGAAGTAGTGCATGCGCAGCGGCGTGTAGCGGCGGATCTTGAGCGTGGCCTCGGTGATTACGCCGAACTGGCCGTAGCCCAGGATCACCCGCTGGAACAGGTCGACATTGTGGGTATCGGAACATTCCACGATCTCGCCGATCGGCGTCACCACCTGCAAGGCCAGGGCCTGGTCGGCGCTGCAGCCGAGGCGTGCCGAATTCACGTCGATGCCGCCCACGCCCAGCGTGCCGCCCACCGACGAGGTCAGGTTGAGCGGCGCAGAAAGATAATCCAGGTCCTGGCGGCGCAGTTCCTCGGCCAGGCTGTGCCAGAAAATCCCGGCTTCGGTGCGCACGGTCAGGGCATCTGCATCAATCCGCAGCACCCGGCTCATGCCGGTCATGTCCAGCAGCACGCCGCCGAACGCCACCGATTCGCCTTCCGTCGTGAGCCCCCCGCCGCGCACCGTGACTGGCACGCCGTGCTGTTGCGCAGTTTGCAGCAAGGCCGCCACCTGGTCGGTGCTGCGTGCAAGGACCACGCCATGGGCCATGCCGTAGGTGATGCCGCCGGCGTCGGTGGCAAAGGCGCCGCGCGCCGCGATACTTTCCCTGAGTTCGACGCCGCGCCGGCGCAGTTCGACGGCGAACTCCTGCCAGTTGTCCAACCCTGCCCCCTGCCAGCGTGACGGGTTGGTCTGCTGGCGCTTGATGCCGAGCAGGGCATCGGCGCCGACCGGGCAGGCGCCCACGCCGACCGGCATCATGGGCTGCCCGCGAAAAAGTTGCGGGTTCCGGTACATGAAAAGGCGCCGGTCAGCAATCAGCCTTTGGGCTGCCTGCCCATCAGGTAGAACTCGTCGTTCGCCCGCATATTAATCATGTTGGCCATGCGGTTCGACAGGCCGAAAAAGGCGCTGACGCCGCCAATGTCCCAGATGTCCTCATCGGTAAAGCCGTGCGTGCGCAAAGTGGCATAGTCTTCATCGCCGATGGCATAGGACTGCTGTGACACCTTCAGTGCGAAATCCAGCATGGCGCGCTGGCGCGGCGTGATGTCGGCCTTGCGATAATTGACCGCGACCTGATCGGCCAGCAGCGGATTCTTGGCGCGAATGCGCAGGATCGCACCGTGGGCGACGACGCAATACTGGCACTGATTGGCGTTGGAAGTGGCGACGACAATCATTTCGCGTTCCGCCTTGGTCAGTCCGCTTTCCTTTTCCATGAGCGCATCGTGATAGGCGAAGAAGGCCCGAAATTCTGCGGGACGATGGGCCAACGCCAGGAAGACGTTGGGGACAAAGCCGGATTTTTCCTGGACGGCAAGAATGCGGGTTCGTATGTCATCCGGCAAGTCGGCCAGTGGCGGCACCGGGAAGCGGCTGATGGATGGCGTTGCAGCAGACATGGGTGTCCCTCCTCAAATTGGCACGTCAGATGAACTGGCGATTTTACGCGAGGTGACGGCTCAAGTTCGTGTCAGGCAAGGCCTGGCTTGGCCTCAATGCACCGCGCTCGAGGCGGGCAGAATTCCCGGTATGGATTCCAGCGGCCGCCACAGATCCAGCCGCCATTCGCAGGTTTGCATGATGTCATCAAGCAACTGAATCAGGGCATGCAGGCTGTCGTCATCCATGATCAGCATTTCGCCGCCACCTGCCGCATCGATCAGGCTCAGCGCATGCCCGCCTTTTTCATGGGGGCCGTATTTGAGCGTCGTCACCAGAATCGGCGGCGCTTTCAATTCCAGCTTCGGCGACTGGGTGACGGGGTGCTTCTGGCTCGCCCGGTTCTGCTGCATCGCCAGCAACATCTCACGCGCCGTGGCACTGGCCTTGCCCTCGATTGCTGCGCCAGCCCGTTGCCACAACGCCTGCCAGAGCAGCTCGGTAAAACGCCGTGTGAGCCAAAAGCCCAGCGCACGCTCTCCCAGCTTCATTGAGAGCAGCAGCCGGTCTTCGGCAGGATCGTAAGTCAGTTGTAATTGCATGGCGTCAAATGGCAGTCGCATCACATACTACTCCAAACAACCTTCAAAACACTGCGCTATTACTTGACCATAATCACTTTTTCAAACAAACTTCTGCCCATGAAAAACGACCTGACTGCGCTCGAGCAAAAAATCGAGCAGTTCCTGGCATTCTGCCAGGGCTTGCGCGCCGAGAATCAGGCGTTGCGCAGTCGCGTGGCCGGACTCGAGGAGGAACGTCAGCAACTCCTCAACAAGATCGATACTGCGCGGACCCGGCTTGAAGCCTTGCTGGTCCGGCTTCCGGAAGAGCAGACGGAAAAATAGGCCCGTGCGCACATGAAAAAAACACCCACACTCGACATCAGATTGCACGGCCGCGAATATAGCGTCGCCTGTAACGCCGAAGAACGCGACGCCCTGCTCGCTGCAGCAGCTCACGTCGATGCCAAGATGGAAGAAATCGCCGGCAAGACCAAGAGTACAGGTGAGCGCCTGGCCGTCATGACCGCACTCAATCTGGCGCACGAACTGCTCGCAAAACCCGCTGAGAATAACGCTCCGCAGCCAATCGAAGCCTCTCCAGAAACCGACTTTGACAGCGAAGAATTAACGCGTAGAATCGGATCAATGGTGGCGCGTCTCGATGCTGCAATGGCACCGCAAGAAAAGCTTTTCTGATCTCTTGCCGATGCCAAGGTTGCATCGGGTGCGCTCAAGAAATCCCCTGCGGTGCCCGCCAAGGCCATATATTCCTTGAACCAATGATCTTGGCATTCGGCCAGCGACCATGCAGCCGCCGTTGTGAGC
>JBAYVV010000221.1:0-5771 GCA_041674465.1 Sterolibacterium sp. | reverse complement strand
GGTCCTGACAGTCATGTTGGGGTGGTCAAAAAGCCAACGACCCGGCGCTATTGGCCGGGTCGTCATTGGTTGGTTGGGTTCTCCGCCAGACGAAATCAGCGCGCCCGCACCAGTTGATAGGCGCGCGTCAGGTAGCCGATGGCTGCGAAACCGCTCCAGATATGCACCAGACGGGTGAAGGGGAAGATCAGGAACACCGTCAGGCCGATGAACAGGTGCAGCTTGAAGAGGATCGAGACATCGGCCAGGAAGTCGGCCGCTCCGCCGCGGATAGTCCAGATGTGCTGCGCCCATTCAACGAGCTTGATCATTTCACCGCCGTCCATGTGCTGCAGGGAAACCGGGATGGTCAGCAGGCCGAGACCGAGCTGGGCCATCAATAGCAGCAGGATGAAAATGTCCATCGGCGAGCTGTGGCGCAGGATGCGCACGTCGCCCAGGCGCCGCTGCACCAGCAGGATGGCGCCGACGATGCCGAGCACGCCGCAGGTGCCGCCGCCGTAGATCGCGATCATCTGCTTGGCCTGGATGCTGACGCCGACGCTATGCCAGAACTCCAGCGGAATCAGCAGGCCGCCGATATGGCCGAAGAAAATGCCGAGCACGCCGATGTGGAACAGGTTGCTGCCGAGCCGCAGCTGGCCGGTGCGCAGCAATTGCGAGGAATCGCTTTTCCAGGTGTATTGATCGCGGTCGAAGCGGATCAGGCTGCCGACGAAAAATACCGTCAGACAGAGATAGGGATAAATGCCGAAGACGAAGTGTTCGATTGGGCTCATGCCGGCCTCCGATGGAATTTGATGATTTGGCAGCCACATCCGCTGAAACCAATGGTATGCTCACCGAAGATGACGCTGCGCTTCGTGATGGGAATACAGAATACGCTGCTTGCCCAGGCGGGCCGCTAGAAGGGAAGAGACATGACGACCTTTGAAGTGAAACTGAATCTGCCGGACCAGGTGGCGCTGGAGGCGCAACGGGCGGGACTGCTCTCCGATCAGGCGATCGGACGTCTGATCGAGGAAGCGGTGCGACGCGAAGCCGGCAAGCGCTTGCTCGATGCGATGCAGCGGCTGCGCATAGCAAATGTGCCGCCGCTCACCGAAGAGGAAATCACCGAAGAAGTAGCCGCCGTGCGCGCGGCACGAAAGGCGACGGGTGCGGCTGGTCACTTACACCATCGTGGTACAGCCGGCCGCCGTGCCGCGCATAGTGCCCAATGATGCCGACGATGATCACGTGCTTGCCTGTGCCCTGGCGGCTGGCGCCGAGTTGATCGTTTCCGGGGATAAGCATTTGCTCGATTTGGGCGGACAATACCAGGGCATCCCTATCTTCACGCCGGCTCAGGCCGTCCAGTTGATTGGGGGATAGAGAGTAGTCACAGCGGTCCTTCTCGATCTTCATCAGCTATTGTTCCGCGGTGGGAAGGAAGAGGTTTTCCGGGTTATGCAAATCAAATCGAACACGGCCTCTTTGATTTGGTGCTTGTGATAGCCTGCAATTCGGCCATAGCAGTCAGTCGATGACGAGTTGCCAAATGCCTGCTCAGGTGGACTTAACTGACGTTCATTTGGAAATTTGTCCGGTTCCTCGTCCGGGTTTCTCGTCGCTTGAAGACTGTGCCGATAGTTCGCACCTGGGAATGTGCATTATCCCCAGCGCAAACCGCCATCTATAGTTTCGCCCTGGCTGACGCGTTGGCGGACACGCGATATTTGTTGGAGCCGCCCCACTCGGCCGAGGTGATCACGGCTGCACCCCAACTCTGACAGACACGCGATCTCTGATCTCTTGGTAGATAGGAAGGGTGAGGCCTTCAGCCACTTCAAGCGATACGCACAACGCAAATGGCACCGAGCCGGAAAGCGTACCGGCATCCTTGCTGCAATTGACCTTGAAGACAACCTCTTTGCCATCGACAAAGGCAAGGGCGTCTTGACCTTCGAGAACTTCATGTTGCAGCGTTCCGCGTCGAACATGGTTCCATTCGCAGTTTGCGCGTGATACCCCGTATGCATCCTTGGGCGGGTCGATCCACAATTTGGCCGATCGGTATTTCGAATTTCTCACATTGACTGGCGTCAGCCATGCCAAAGTGATGGTCAGACGGCGCTTGATGGTCTGTGCACTGATGCAAGGCGGCAATGGCGCCCGAAACTCAAGTGCTTCGTCATGTTTCAGTTCCCCTACGCCGATCAACGTGGCTCGCTGTTCGGTACAAGTCAATGCGCGATCAATATCGGCCAACCCATAGCCAACGAAGCGGGCCACGAAATCCTGCTGCTTCCTGCGATCGGCAATATCGGGGCGCGCGTCGAGAATCTGTCGTTCCAGATCCCCCCAATTAGCGCCATGGGCCAGCAACGCCTTGAGCAACACGGCATCGAACCGATCCGACAACAGCTGCGGATGACCGGAGCGGAGTGCTTCGATGACATCAAATGCCTGAGCAGCGCCACGGCTCGCCAATGCCGTGGCATTGCTGGTGCCTCTGGAGTACACCTCGCTGCCATCTGCGCCGGGCGGGGCAGCAACCCGGTGCCCCGGTGGAGCCGTGGTCGACGACACAAGGCTTACCTGCGTTACGTCCTGAGATCCGCTGTAATTTTCCTTATGCAGCACTCGCCCGCCAGGCAGCACGACATCAGGCTTGATTCCTCGGCGAAACCCATGGCCGATTGCGGAATAAGGCGATACGCCAGCGTGCGGGAACAGGTCGAATCGGGTTGGATTTGTACTTGGTGTTGATGCATCCGCGTGGACTGCGCCAACCGTAATCACATTGATCGCTTCTGCTGGCGCGAGCAGCCGACGGCGCATCGAGTCTGAAAATATCGCTTGCATGGCGAGGCGCTGCCGTTCTTCCACCGACAGCGATGACATGGATTCACGGGGAGTCTCCAGCGTCAGATCGGCGGATGCGTTACCGGCGCTGACAACGAACAGGACACGGTAGCGGTAGGAAAGCCAGTCCAGCAGGCGCGCCCATGGCGATAATGCCGTGTCAAAGGGGTGTTGCTCCGCCCCAACCGACAAGTTGATAATCCGTACCGTTGGCGCGGCAGCGGGGGCGTCACCCTCGCCCTCGAAGATTCTTCGAACGGCGCGATGAACCAAATCGATCAGCAGGGTATCGCCGGGCGTCGTCTCGGTTCGTGGTGTCCGAAACGATGTCGGATTAGGCCGCATGATCGGCCGAACATAAATAGGTCTGCCCAGCGGAAGCTTGGGGCCATCCAGTTCGCCCATTGCGATGAGCGAAGCCATCGCCGTTCCGTGAACGCGTTCCTCCGCAGGGTAGGTCGTCTCCCAGCCATCCGGATCGTCGATGGTCAGCCTGCCGGCCAGCATAGGGTGGTTCTGCAGCGGCAGACCGTCAAGCAGGGCAACAACAGGAACGCTAGAGACGCTGCGTGAAGGCGGTGCCCCCGACGGATGGCGGCCAGCGTCTTCGGCCGCAGGCGCGATGGCTTGCCCGCGCGGGCGGAAGAACATCACACGATCGGAGAGTACGAGTTCAGGTGGAGAGTCGCTTAGTAGCTGGCGCACGCCGTCGGCTGGCAGCTCGACCAAAAACCCGTGATAAGCAATTTCGGTTATCAGTGCGCTGCTCAGAATCCGCCCACCCAGCGACCCGATCAGCCGGGTCAGCTCCTCTGTCGCACGCTGGTTCTTCTCCTGCGAAGCAAAGCACCATGCCTCAATCTCAAAGCGAATAGCATCGTCGCCGGCGGCCAGGTGATCATTCCAGTAGTCGATGATGTCCCGACCCAATCGATCCTTGGCGCCCCAGAAACGAACATCCCGAAGATGTTTGAACACGTTCATCCAGGCGCCGAAACCACGCTCGAACTTGGTGGAAGGATCATCCAGATAAGTCCGCCAAAGACTGACAATCTCGGCCAGTGCCTGCCGATTCGTCCCCAGAAGGAACAGGCTGCCCGTCAGCGATTTTTCATCACGCTGCGTGTCGAAAAAATCATCGTCCGCCTCGATATCGAGCTCGTCGGCTTCAAACAACCACTCCAATCCGGGGATACGTTTGACGGCGCCGACAAAGCTGCTGATCGAACCGATCGTCTCAAAGACCACGACGAGTTCGGGATCGTCCTGCGGGGCGGTTGCCTGCAACTGGATTCGTTTGGCATCGAATGCCGATTGCAGCGTGGCGAACTTCGGTCCCAGTCGTTCCCGTTGGCGATCTGCCGATGGCAGATGCATGCTCTGGGGAAAGCGTCTGCCAGGGTCTTTCCCGGAAATGCTGGGCTTTGGAAAGAGCAGTAGCGGTAGGCGTTCAGCCATCCGTTACGCTTTGCTGGCGACCGGCTGCGCGCCGGGTTGTACCCGGTCTTGCCACTGGCTCAAGCGATCATTGATGATGGAACGCAGATTGCCATCAGGCAGCGAAAGCACGTAACGTCGATGAATATCCAGGCAGAAGTCCTCAAGGTCCGAGAAGCTTGCCGTCTTCAGGCGTGACGCCAGTGCTTTTGGCGTCACGCCAAGCGGTGCGCCAATCCGCTCTTCAAAGCGGGTGAACCAAGTGATTTTTTGATCGAGCGTCGGCGCGGGCAAGTCAATCCGCAACTGAAAACGCCGCCACACCGCGCGATCCAGCAATTCCGCGTGATTGGTGGCCGTGACCACAACCACATGACTGGGCAGCGCATCGATCTGGAGCAGCAGCGAGCTGACCACGCGCTTGATTTCGCCGGTTTCGTGGGTATCGCCCCGTTCCTTGCCGAGCGTATCGAACTCATCAAAAAACAGCACGCACTGATGCGTGCGCACAAAATCGAACAGACGCTTGAGCCGACTGCTGGTCTCCCCTAGAAAGCTGCCGATGACCGCCTCATAGCGGACAACAAACAGAGGCACCATCAACTCATGGGCAACCGCTTCGGCCAGCGTCGTCTTGCCATTTCCCGGCGGGCCGGACAGCAAGAGGCGGTGGCGGGGTTCCAAACCGTAGGACCTCAGGATATCGCGCCGTTGCTGCTCCTCGATCAATTCCGACACGGCCTGGCCGACGCCTTCCGGCAGCAACACCGATCCGAGCGTGCGGCGAGGGTCAATCTCATACAGCAGCCCGCCATGGCCACCGTCGAAGCTGCGCACAACTTCGGCAGGCTTGGGACGAGCGTTCGCCTCGCGTAAATTCTCCTCCAGCCGCTCAGCAAGCTGGTGGTGATGTTTTGCGCGCTCCTCCGCTGCAATGGCCTCCACAGTCGACCTGAACAATCCTTGGTCGCCCTGGGTGCCAGCGCGGACAAGATTGAGAATCAGGTCGGCTCTGGACATTCAATACTCCACCTTCATTGTACTTCGCGGAATGCCTGGCCGTCACTACCCCGCCAATCCTGGAATAGGCACCGAAAGTTCGCGGTTCTCGTGGAAACCAGCCCGCAGTCGGCCGCTGTGCCGCATTCGCCAATTGTTCGCCAATGCGTTCCAAGGCATTCCATTCCTAGCCTCCTTTCGATTTCCTATTCCACGTACATGGCAAGCATGTCACAATTGTGGCTCAAAAACTGAGCCATTAGCGGCATATGATCGCGCTGGCCCATTAGCCTCATGAGCTACTGCGGCTGACCAACACATTCCTGCCGTTGCCTGTGCAGCACCCCAATGTCCGCTGAGGCCGAGGTCCTGACAGTCATGTTGGGGTGGTCAAAAAGCCAACGACCCGGCGCTATTGGCCGGGTCGTCATTGGTTGGTTGGGTTCTCCGCCAGACGAAATCAGCGCGCCCGCACCAGTTGATAGGCG
>JBAYVV010000220.1:0-5791 GCA_041674465.1 Sterolibacterium sp. | reverse complement strand
CTTAACACGAGACTCAATGCGGCAGCGATTTGGGTAGAAGCTTTCATAAGAGGTCCTTTTTTGTTCCACGGTCGACGATTCGGCAACTCCCGACGGAACTCTTGTGCGTATGGATTCTTTACTACAAACGTTTCATGCGTATAGTGCGACAACGATGCTCACGCCAACATGGCGGCCGGATTACAAATTTGTCACCGTTACGACAGGATTTTGAAGGGAAGGCAAAGAACCCGAAAGGAATGCAGTTCCACAGCCACAAAACGTACCTGATCTACTGCCTGTTCGGGATGGTCAGAGAAAACACTTGACGTCCCTCGCCAATGTGTGGGAAGATTTCACACACTTTGATTCCGTGCGTTTAGTAACCGATGTCTGACTCTCGTACTGATCTCGTCCTGGAAGCGGCATTGCGACTGAGCCAGCCCCTGATCGAGTTGCTCGTCCGCGAGGGAGTGAGCTACACGCAATTTGCGAGCGCCTTCAAGACGGTGTTCGTTGGGGCTGCCGAGAGTGTACTTACCTCCAACGGCGCGAAGGTGACCGATTCAAGCCTGAGTACTCTGTCCGGCGTCCACAGAAAGGACGTCCATGTCTGGCGTGAGGCTGGCCAACCACCCGTCCGGGCAAAGAACCTCAGCTTGGCCATGGCTGCATTTGCTCGATGGAGCAGCGACCCCGCATATTCCGACAAACATGGTAAGCGCAAGCTTCTTGCTCGGCATGGCAAGTCGGGGTCTTTCGATGCGTTGGCCTACTCTATATCAAAGGATGTCCGGCCCAACGTGGTTCTGCAGGAGTTGCTTCGGCTGGGTGTTGTGCGCGCGGTTCAGGGCGAAGGGAATGAAAACCGACTTGAGCTTTGCGCCGAAGCCTTTGTGCCCAAGGATGGAACTGCCGAGATGCTGCAGGTGTTGGCCGATAACGTGGCAGACCATATTGCTTCCGCTGTTAGCAATGTCTCCGGAGCCGCGCCAATGCTCGAACAGGCGGTGTTTGCCGAAGGATTTACAGAACATTCAGTCGAAACGCTAGCGGCGTTGTCCCGGAAGATCTGGCTAAGGGGCTTTAAGGAGATCGTGCGCGAAGCCACCAAATTGAACCAACGGGATGAAGGGCGTGCTGACGCGACCCAGAGGTTTCGCCTTGGCATGTACTGTTATCGCGGCCCGGTGGCCAAGCGATAGCAAAGAAACAGAATTCTGGGAGGCCTCATGTTATTGAAAGCACTTACCCGTATTCCCGCGAACTTCGCTGTCATCGCGGTCGTCTTACTGACTTCTGGGTGCGGGGGTGGCGGTGGGGGAGGTGCTGGCGCCTTGAGCGGGATTATCGGCTCTGGCGGTACAGGGTTCGGCGTGGCAACAGGTTTCGGCAGCCTGATCGTCGATGGGGTGCGCAGGGATGATACACAGGCGAGCTACACCTCCGAAGAGGACCAAGGAACTGCGGTAACTATGCCTTCGACCAGCGCCATGCTCGGCCAAATGGTCGAATTCGCCTACGACCCTAACGGCGCGATGACCTCTATCATCATGTCTCCCGAATTAGTGGGTCTGGTTACCTCGGTGGGCAGTAACAGCATTACCGTGCTCGGGACCACCGTTTCCGTCAATTCGGACACGACGCTAGGCCCCGTCACCGTATTTGCGGGCTATGCATCTGCCACAGCCATCCAAATTGGTGACCGTGTGGCGGTCTATGGACTGCTCAAGACCGATGCGCAGGGCAACACATTTGTACAGGCGACTCTGCTCGTACAAAAGGTTGCCGGCACGGGAATTCGACTGACGGGGTACGTTTCGCAATACAACGCGACATCGGGGAACTTCACCATCGGCAACAACACGATCAATGTGGGCGCGGCGGCAATCAGCCCGGCGGGCACGGTACTGGCCAATGGTGAACTGGTGACGGTGTGGAGCAACACTGTGCCTACAGGAAACGTCATCGCGGCGAACAGCATCCGAGTCAAGTTGTCTTCCACCGGTAATCTGACGCTCTCTGGACCGATCTCCGGATATACCAGCAATGGCACTTTCAAACTGCTCAACGTCGCGGTAGACGCCAATAAGTCGCAAATCTCCCCGGCGGGGACTTTATTGGTAGACGGCAAGTATGTCGTGGTAACGGGTCAATATGACGCGGCCACAGGCAAACTAACCGCGACTAGCGTTACGGCTTACGCTCCTCCTGCCACAACTGCTGTCGAACTGCACGGCACGATATTGAATTTTGTGTCGGCCTCGAGTTTTACGGTGCGCGGCGTGACCGTTGACGCCAGTTCGGCCAGCTTCAGCGGTGGGGTGGCCAAGGATTTGGCCAATGGCGTGTTTGTCGAGATCACCGGCGCGGTAGCCAACAATATCGTGCGTGCCGCTACCGTCACTGTTGTGGCACTAAATCCCGCGCTAGCACCCGTGGGCTCGACGCTCGACCTGATGGGAACGGTCACTAGCTACAATCCGGCGACGCAACTCTACACCATGTCCATCGCCTCGGGCATAAGCATGAGCGGCATGATGGGTTCGAGCCAATTCTTCATCAACGGAACCGCGAGCAATCTGGTCGTTGGCCAGTCGGTAATTGTCCGGGGCATGATGAATGGCGGCACCCTGACGACTTCCGTGGTGAGCTTCACCCAGTCGGCGTCGTCTCCTGGCTCAAACACCACACCGGGTTCAGGAACCACGCCAGGGTCCATGCCCGGCATCACCTATATGGAAGGCGTCGCCTACAACGTCACCGCGACAAGCTTCATGTTGAACGGCCTGACCATACAGAGCAATGCTGTACCTGTCATGGGCGGCGGGATGATGGGCGGGGGCGGCATGATGTCCGGATCGCGCATCGGAGTCAACGTCCAATACTCCGGTGGGCAATACACGGCAACGACGATCACGGTACTAAATGGCTAGAACGACGGTTTTTCTTTGGCAGGATTTCTTAACTTGAGGGAGATTGTGATGATGGGTAATGCGGGAAGTAGGTTCGGAACAACGATACAGTCCAATTCTATATTGGGCGCGGGCATGGTCCTGGCAGCCGCCTTAGTCATAGCGGGTTGCGGTGGCGGGGGCACTTCGTCTCCCACGGCAGTGTTGCCCACGCCGTCAAGTATTAGCGGCACTGCCGCGAAAGGACTCATCAAGCAAGCCAAGGTCCTGGCGTGTCGAATCGTAAACGGTGCGCCAGAGCCCGACGCCTCCTGCGCGTCAGGCACCACCGGTGCTGATGGCTCCTATAGCGTGGTCTTCAGCGACGGCTATACCGGCCCGGCGATGATCAAAGTTATGCCCGGCACCTCGAGCATGATGGCGGACGAAACGACGGGTACTGACATCCCCTACAGCATGACGATGCGTGCGGTCGTCCCCGCGGTTTCCGGCACGACGACTGTTTACGTAACGCCGTTCAGTGAAATGGCTGCCAGTGCGGTAAGCACGACCACGATCGATGCAACCAAGATCAGCCAATCCATTGCGGCTGTCCAATCGGCCATGTCATCGTTGGGTATTGACTTGAGCGTGATGCCGATGGTTGACCTGAAGAACAGTGGCTCCAATTCCACCCTGCTGACCATGCAATCCAATATGGTCAAACAATTGGGTAGAGTCGCGATGGCGGCAAAGAATTCAAGTCTGCTTACAGATGCCAGCGGTGTTCCTTGCAATGCGTCAGCGACATCGACTTCACAGCAAATGGCTTGCGTTGTCGCGGCCATGGCAGGCGTCATGAACAGCTATGTTACGTCTGACACGACCAAGGTCGCAAATATGATGGCCGCTTTGACCGCTCAGAACGTAACCAATATCAGCATGCCGGTAATGAAGACCGATGGAACCGTTGCCATGATAGCGACCGATATGACTTCTGCTGCGTCCATGCAATCCGCGATGCAAAATGCAGGGATGACAGTGAATAATGCCGCGAATACGGTCAATGTGATGATGGGCGGTATGCACTGAGGACTGGGTTGTCGATCGAATCCCTTGCCCGATGAGCGAAGGCGTTGGGAAAGGGATTGCCGAGAGTGCATGAAGATTACAGAAGTGTAATGTCTGGGTAAGCTTGCCGTAGGCTAAGGTACGGCACAATGCGGGCTGTTCCAATCCAATAGGATCTCCCGCCATGACCGTTCGTTCAATTACGCTTACGCTGGCCTTGCTGCTCGGTGCAGGCGCTGCCTGGGCCGAAGCCGCGACCCAGGTAGATGTATTCAAAAGTCCATATTGCGGCTGCTGCGAGCAGTGGATCGAACACCTGCGCAGCAACGGCTTTCAGGTGCAGACGCATAAGGACACCGATTTGCCGGCCGACATCAAGAAACTGCGGATATCCGAGAGTCTTGAGTCCTGCCATACCGCCAAGATCGGCGGCTATGTAGTCATCGGCCACGTACCGGCAGCCGATATCCGTCGGCTACTAAAACAAAAACCCAAGGCAATCGGCCTGTCCGTGCCAGGCATGCCGGCAGGGTCTCCCGGCATGGAACAAGGCAAGTCAGTTCCCTATGAAACCCTGCTTGTCCAACTGGACGGCACAACCCGTGTTTATGCGCGCCACTGAGCCGCCTTTTTTGGAGAGAGAAACCATGAAAACTGCTATCGTCTTCACCCTCGTCGCGCTTACCGCTGGCCTTTCCACTTCAGTGGGCGCCGCGGATGATCATGCTGGCCATCGTGCCATGTCTGGCAATATGCACAGCGGGATGCATGATTCAATGCAAGGAACCACTCAGGCGGCCCAGCCCATGACCGATGGGCTCGTTAAGAACGTGGACAAGCCTGGCGGCAAGATGGCCATCTCCCACGGTCCGTTGCCCAACGGCATGCCTGCCATGACCATGTCGTTCCGCGTCAGAGAGTCGGCCTGGCTCAGCCAAGTCAGGGCGGGTGACCGCATCCGATTTTCAGTCGACACCATCAACGGTGCGATGACGGTGACAGGCCTCGAACGCCTCCAGTAACACGGCATGCTGATGCCCGATATTCAGTCTCTCTCGCAGGGTGAACAATCGTGCATGTCGCTGCTTGGACCGAGACAGGGCCATCGACTGCCGGCACCGCGTCACGCCTATGAAAACCGGCCGGAAGGCTCGTGCCGGCAGTTCCTGAGGGCAGCAGCCTCGACGGGATGTACCTGAGGCGATATCGATACGTACCGCCAAGGAGGCATTGAGGAAGCGTATGAAACGATCACCAGGACTGACCCAATGGCTGACGGCCATGCTGGCTGTAATATCCTTGACGGCGGCAGCGCAGGAATCGATGCCGGGAGCGAACGTCGCTTCTCTGCTCGACTATGCCCGCACCCACAACCCAGAATACGCGGTCATGCGCTTCGAGGCCGAGGCCGCTGGCGAGCGTGTGCAGCCCGCAGGGGCGCTGCCCGATCCCACGCTGCGCGTCGAGTGGATGGACGTCACCAACAGGGGACAGGATGCCGCGCCAAGTTTGTTGCCCTCGCGCGTCGGCAGCACCAAGTACACCGTGATCCAGCCCCTGCCTTTTTGGGGCAAACGCGATCTCAAGCGCGATGTGGCGAGCGCTGACGCCGAGTCGGCACGTGCAACCGCTAGTGCAATGTGGATCGACCTAGCATCTCGGGTCAAAGCTGCCTACGCCGAGTACTACAGGGCCAATGTCAGCGTCAAGCTCACGCGAGAGATACTCGACCTCGTGGCCCGGATCGCCCAAGTCGCCCAGGCGCGCTATGCCTCGGGTCTGGTACCACAGCAGGATGTATTGCGCGCGCAGGTCGAGCAAACGGCGATGACGAGTGAACTGATCGG
>JBAYVV010000219.1:0-5861 GCA_041674465.1 Sterolibacterium sp. | reverse complement strand
TACCTGCAGAAAGCCGGCGTGCGCCTGATCGGCGTCGAAGCCGCCGGCCTGGGACTGGACAGCGGCAAGCACGCCGCGCCGCTGACGACCAACAGCCCGGTCGGGGTGCTGCATGGCAACCGCACTTACCTGATGCAGGATCAGAACGGCCAGATCATGGAAACCCATTCGATCTCGGCCGGACTCGATTACCCGGGTGTCGGCCCCGAACATGCCTGGCTCAAGGACAGCGGCCGTGCCGAATACGTGGCGGTGACCGATGACGAGGCGCTGCAGGCATTTCACGATCTGTGTCGCTTTGAAGGCATCATCCCGGCGCTCGAATCCAGCCACGCCCTGGCCTACGCGGCGAAGATTGCCCCGACCCTGCCCAAGGACCAACTGCTGCTCGTCAATCTTTCCGGACGCGGCGACAAGGACATGCACACTGTCGCCGAAAAATCCGGGATTCAGTTGTAGCAGGCCCTAAACCATGTCGCGCATCGCATCCTGTTTCACTGAACTGCATGCCCAGGGCCGCAAAGCGCTGATTCCCTTCATTACTGCCGGCGATCCCGATCCGGACATGACTTTGCCGCTGATGCGCACCCTGGTCGACAACGGCGCCGACATCATTGAACTGGGTGTGCCCTTCTCCGATCCCATGGCCGATGGTCCGACCATCCAGCGTGCTTCGGAACGTGCCTTGAAGCATGGCATGAGCCTGCGCCGCGTGCTCGATATTGTCCGCACCTTTCGCCTCGAGAATCAGGCCACTCCGCTGGTACTCATGGGCTATGCCAACCCCATCGAGGCCTACGGGAACGCGGCATTTGTCGCGGACGCGCAAGCGGCGGGTGTGGACGGCGTGCTGGTGGTCGATTACCCGCCCGAAGAGTGCGTCGATTTTGTCGCCGATCTCCGCGCGCACCAGATTGATCCGATTTTTCTGCTCGCCCCGACCTCGACTGAGCAACGCTGCGCTGAGGTGGCCTCGCTCGCCAGCGGCTACATCTATTACGTTTCCCTCAAGGGCGTTACTGGCTCGGGCAAGCTTGATTTCGCCGAAGTCGGCCGGCGCATCCCGGCCATCCGCGACAAGGTCGGTCTGCCGGTCGGAGTCGGCTTCGGCATCCGTGATGCGCAAAGCGCCCAGCGCATCGCTGCGGTCGCCGACGCCGTGATCATCGGCAGCCGTATCATCGAGGAAATCGAAAATTCGCCGCGGCCGGAAGTCACAGATCGAGTGGGCGCTTTTCTGCGGGAAATCCGCAAAGCGCTTGACAGTAAGGAGGTCAAATCATGAGTTGGCTGCAGAAACTGCTTCCGCCCAAAATCAAGCGCGCCGAAGGCACGCGCAAGACCATCCCCGAAGGGCTCTGGTCCAAATGCCCTGCCTGCGAGGCGGTGCTGTACACCAGCGACCTGGAAAGCAACCAGAGTGTCTGCCCAAAATGCGGACACCATCATCAGTTGCGTGCCAGAACACGGCTCGACCTGCTGCTCGATCCGGAAGGCCGTTTCGAGATCGGCGCCGAAGTGCTTCCGCTCGACCCACTCAAGTTCAAGGACAGCCGGCGCTATACCGATCGCATCGCCGCGGCGCAGGCAGAAACCGGCGAGACCGATGCGATGGTGGTGATGCAGGGTGCGATAAAGACCGTACCTGTGGTCGTCGCCTGTTTTGAATACACTTTCATCGGCGGATCGATGGGTGCCGTGGTCGGCGAACGTTTTGTCCGCGGCGTGATGGCCGCGATCGAACAGCAATTGCCCTTCATTTGCATCACGGCCACGGGCGGTGCGCGCATGCAGGAGGGCCTGTTCTCCCTGATGCAAATGGCCAAGACCACTGCGGCGGTATCCCGCCTGGCGCGGCAGCGCCTGCCTTTCATCACCCTCCTGACCAATCCGACCACGGGAGGCGTTTCAGCGAGCTTTGCCTTTATCGCCGATGTCGTCCTCGCCGAACCGGGCGCCTTGATCGGCTTCGCCGGGCCGCGCGTGATCGAACAAACGGTGCGGGAAAAACTGCCAGACGGTTTCCAGCGCTCCGAATTCTTGCTGGGCAAAGGCGCCCTCGACATGATCGTCGACCGCCGCGTGCAGCGCGACAGGATCGCTGCACTGTTGACCTTGCTGCAGCGCATTCCGGCGGTGCAATAGAGCCTCCTTGCCTGAATCCCTGGCTGACTGGCTGAAGCATCTCGAAGCCCAGCATCCGCGGGGGGAGGCCGGCATCGAGTTGGGGTTGGAGCGCGTGCAGGCTGTCAGCCGGGCGCTCGGTCAGCATCAGAATGTTCCCGTCATTACCGTGGCCGGCACCAATGGCAAGGGTTCCACTTGTGCCATGCTGGAGAGCATCCTGACCTGCGCGGGATACCGCGTCGGCTTGTACACTTCGCCCCATCTGCTTGATTACACCGAACGCGTTCGCATCGGCGGTACTGCGATCACGGCTGAAAATCTCTGCGCAAGCTTTGCAAGGGTTGATGCATCCCGCACCGGCACGGTGCTGACCTATTTCGAGTTCGGCACCTTGGCTGCATGGGAGTGTTTTGCGGTTGCCGGCGTCGATGTCATCATTCTTGAAGTCGGCCTCGGTGGCCGGCTCGATGCTGTCAATATTTACGATGCCGATTGCGCAATTGTGACTGCCGTCGATATCGATCACACCGACTATCTCGGCGGAACACGGGAGAAAATCGGCTTCGAGAAAGCCGGGGTTTTCCGGGCGGGCAAATCGGCCATTTGTGCTGATCCCGACCCACCGTCGAGTCTTGTCGTGCATGCACAGAATATTGGTGCTCACCTGTACCGTATCGGTAGCGACTTCGGTTACCTGCGTGAAGCGGGGCTGTGGTCGTTCTGGTCACACCTGGACAACAGCGTTGTCCGTTACAACCAGTTGCCCTTGCCCAATATCTCCGGTCTGAGCCAGTTGCAGAATGCCTGCGGTGCCCTGGCAGCCTTGCAGGCACTGGATGCGCGCCGGCCGGTAAGACTGGAGGACATCCGCCGTGGCCTGCTTGAGGTGCGGCTCGCCGGCCGCTTCCAGATCCTGCCGGGACGGCCGACCATCGTGCTGGATGTTGCCCACAATCCGCAGGCGGCAAGCGTGCTGGCGGAAAACCTCGGGCTTCAGCAGGAGGCACAAGCTTGTTCCGGCGAAACCTGGGCCGTGTTCGGCATGCTGCGCGACAAGGACATCGCCGGGGTGGTGATGGCGCTCGCAGGCCAGATCGCGCACTGGCTGCCATGCTCGCTGGGTGGGATACGTGCGGCAAGCGCCGACGAACTTTCGCGCATACTGAATGATCAAGCGATCGCACCATTGCGCTGCTTTGCCAGTCCAGCCGAAGCATTTCGGCATGCACTAGAGAACGCAGATGGAGATGATAGAATTCTGGTGTTCGGATCCTTCCAAACTGTCGCGGATGTTCTGCACGAACTAGCGTAGAAGCTTATGGCTGAAAATGACCTTGGATTCAATCCGGCGGCAGAACCCGCCACTGAGTCTATCCCCGACGAGCAGCTCAATCTCAAGAAGCGTGCACGGCGACGCCTGGTCGGTGCCATAGCACTTGCCTTGCTGGCAGTGATTGTGCTGCCCATGGTAATGGACCAGGAACCTAAGCCGCTTACCCAGGACATCCAGATTCGCATCCCGAGCCAGGAATCCACTTCCGTTTCCGCGCTTTCCCGCGTTAACCCGAGCAAGCCGACAGCGACTTCCGCCGCAGTGCCCACCGTAGTGTCCGCTCCTGCATCTGCTACGTCCGCACCAGCGGCAACTGCCGAAGCACAGCCAGGAAACAAGCCGGCCACAAAAGCCGAAACGAAACCTGAAACGAAAACCGAAGCCCCCAAAGCCGGCCTACCCAGTGTACCTGTTGTTCCCGCAAAACCAAGCGAAGCCAAGGTCGCCGAAAAACCTGTGGAAAAATCTGCGGAAAAGCCGGCGGCAAAAGCGCCAGCGCAGGAACTCGAGGCAGCACGTGCCACCGAGTTGCTCAATGCCGAACACTGGGTTGTGCAACTCGGCGCATACCAGGACATGGCCAACATCAAGGCACTACAGGGCAAAATCAAGGGGCTGGGTTATCCATCTTTCACTGAAAAAGTGGATACGCCACAAGGCTCCCGAACACGCGTGCGCAGCGGACCGTTTGACAGCCGCGAGGCTGCCGAAAAAGCGCACGAACGCCTCAAGAAAATTGGCGTCGGCGCGCCATTGGGCGGCGTCGTTGCCAAGAAGTAGACACCGACACGCATGATGGATTTTGCCGCCTTCGATTGTGCAGTTGCGGCGATACTGGTCCTGTCTGCCCTGCTGGGTCTGTGGCGTGGCATTGTCAGCGAAATTCTCGCCTTGCTGGCCTGGGTGGCCGCCTTCTTCGCTGCAAAGATCTGGGGCGGGCAAGCCGCGGAAATCTTGTCTGCCTGGTTGCGCGATCCGGCACTGCGCCAGGTGTTGGGTTTCGTTGCGGTGTTCGCGCTGACCTTGTTGCTGTTCAGTGCCGTGCGATTTTTTCTCTCCCGTTTGCTGCGCGCAGTGGGATTGGGACTGGTGGACCGGTTTCTTGGTGTGCTGTTCGGCCTGGTGCGTGGCTTGCTGATCGCCCTGGCCGGTGTGATGCTGGGCGGACTGACGGAATTTCCCCGGCAGACTTGGTGGCGCGAGGCTATACTGGCGCCGCCGTTGGAAACTGCGGTACTGGCATTCAAACCTTGGCTGCCGCCGCAAGTAGCGCAGAAGATTCGATATCGATAGGTGGTCTAGCGATGTGTGGAATTATCGGGGTGGTCGCAACGACGCCCGTCAACCAACTGCTCTACGATGGACTGCAGGTCCTGCAGCACCGCGGCCAGGATGCGGCTGGCATTGCTACCGCGCACTGCGGGCGCTTCCACATGCACAAGGGTCCCGGGCTGGTGCGCGACGTGTTTCGCACCCGCAACATGATCAACCTTACCGGCAACTGGGGCATTGGTCATTGCCGCTATCCAACCGCAGGTTCCGCCGACAACGCTGCCGAATCGCAACCGTTCTACGTTAACTCGCCCTTCGGCTTGATGCTGGCGCACAACGGCAATCTGACCAATGCCACGCAACTCAAGCAGGACATGTTCCTGCAGGATTTGCGCCACATGAACACCAACTCCGACTCGGAGGTGCTGCTCAACGTACTAGCGCACGAATTGCAGGCCGCCTCGACCAAGTACCAGGTCGATGCCGAAATCATTTTTCGTGCCGTGGCAGGTGTGCATCGGCGCGTGCGCGGTGCCTATGCCGTGGTAGTGATGATCGCCGGCTACGGGCTGCTGGCTTTCCGCGACCCCTACGGCATCAGACCGCTCATCATCGGTCGCCACCAGACCGAAGCAGGCATGGAATACATGGTCGCTTCCGAAAGTGTCGCGCTCGACACGCTCGGCTTCAGGGTCTTGCGCGATGTCGCACCGGGCGAAGCGGTCCTGATCGACACCAAGGGCAACTTCGTCAGCCGCCAATGCGCCGAGCGCACCACCCATGCGCCATGCATCTTCGAATTTGTCTATCTGGCACGTCCCGATTCGCTGATCGACGGCATCTCGGTGTATGCCACGCGACTCAAGATGGGCGATTACCTCGCCGAAAAAATCAAGCACACCATGCCGCATCTGGAGATCGATACGGTCATCCCGATTCCCGATTCGAGCCGGCCAGCGGCCATGGAACTGGCCAAGCGCCTCAACCTGCCCTATCGCGAAGGTTTCGTCAAAAACCGCTACATTGGACGCACCTTCATCATGCCGGGTCAGAAACAGCGCAGCAAATCCGTGCGCCAGAAACTCAATGCGATCGGCATGGAGTTCAAGGGCAAGAACGTGCTGCTGGT
>JBAYVV010000218.1:0-5866 GCA_041674465.1 Sterolibacterium sp. | reverse complement strand
TCCGTATCCATTCACCGGTATCGTCCAGGCGACAGACTCCAGTCTGAATCTGAGCGGCGTGCGCGGCATGACCCGCTTTACCTTCCCTACGCTGCTTGAGGACTCGACGAAGTGAGCCGCGAATCAGCACTTGTCGAGCATCCGGTTATCCGCAGCCTGGATGAGTTTGACCAGCAATCAGGATCGCCGGTTGAACGCCTGCTGTTCAACCACCGCGCCGTGATCGTCGCCTTGTGTTTCCTCATCACGGTGGTGCTCGGCTACCAGGCCACGCAGTTAAGTCTCAATGCGGCCTTCGAAAAGATGATTCCGACCAAGCACCCGTACATTTCCAATTATCTGGAGAACAAATCGCAACTTTCGGGGCTGGGCAACACGTTGCGGATTGCGGTGGAGACAACGGACGGCACAATCTTCGATGCCGTTTATCTGGAGACGCTACGCCAGATCAGCGACGAGTTATTTCTGCTGCCCGGCGTCGACCGGTCGTTTGTCAAATCGCTCTGGACTCCGGCCACGCGTTGGACTGGCGTGACCGAGGAAGGACTTGATGGCGGACCGGTGATCGGCGATGACTATGATGGCTCGACCAAGAGCCTGGAGCAGCTCCGCTTCAACATCGAGCGCTCCGGAGAAATCGGTCAACTGGTATCGGGCAACTATCGCTCCAGCATCGTCCTGCTGCCCCTGCAGGAAAAGCTCGGGGATGGAAGTCGCCTCGACTACCATGACTTCTCGTCCCGTCTCGAGCAGGTCCGCAGCAAATACCAGTCAGCCAAGATCCGGATCCATATCACGGGTTTTGCCAAGGTCGTCGGCGACCTGATCGACGGACTGACGCAGGTGATGCAGTTTTTCGCCCTTGCCATAGCGATTTGCACTGCCGTTTTGTATTGGTACACACGCTGCCTCAGAAGTACGCTGCTGGTGGTCGCCTGCTCCTTTGTCGCGGTGGTTTGGCTGCTCGGACTGCTGCCGACCCTGGGTTTCGAACTCGACCCATACTCCATCCTGGTGCCCTTCCTGGTGTTCGCCATTGGTATGAGCCATGGCGCCCAGAAAATGAACGGCATCATGCAAGACATTGGCCGCGGCACACACAGGCTGGTTGCCGCGCGTTATACCTACCGGCGCCTATTCCTCGCCGGGTTGACCGCTCTGGTTGCCGACGCAGTCGGGTTCGCCGTCCTGATGGTGATCAACATCAGGGTGATCCAGGATCTGGCGATCACGGCAAGTATCGGCGTCGCAGTGCTGGTCTTCACCAATCTGGTGCTTCTGCCGCTGCTGCTGTCATACACCGGTGTCAGCGCGACGGCGGCGCAGCGGAGCTTGAGCGCCGACCGCATGGAAGAACCCGACACCCGGCATAACAAGCACCCGTTCTGGGCGTTTCTCGACTTATTCACCGAACGGAAGTGGGCGGGCATTGCGCTGGCGGTCGCAGCCGCGTTGGGACTTATTGCTTTTGCCATCAGTTTGCACTTGAAAATCGGCGACACCGATCCGGGTGTGCCCGAACTGCGCGCCGAGTCACGTTACAACCGCGACAACGCCTTCATGACGGCCAATTATGAGGCAAGCAGCGACACCTATGTCGTGATGGCACGAACGTCACAGTATATGTGCGCGCAGTACAACACGCTGGCGCTAGTCGAGGCTTTGGAGTGGCAGCTTCTCCAACTGCCGGGCGTCGAGTCCACCAAATCCTTTGCATCGCTGGCAAAGCGCGCTGCGGCAGGCATGAACGAGGGCAACATCAAGTGGTATGAACTGCCACGCACCCAGGACATCCTCAATTCCATCACAACCCACGCACCGCGCGAGCTGTTCAACCAAAATTGCGACCTGCTGGCAATTTACGCCTACCTCAAGGACCACAAGGCCGACACGCTGGACAGCGTCGTCAGCGTAGTAGAAGATTTTGCCGCACGAAACAACAGCGAGAACGTTCGATTTCTCTCTGCCGCGGGCAATGCCGGAATTGAGGCAGCAACAAACATCGTGGTCAGACGTGCCAATGTGCTGATGCTGGTGCTGGTCTATGTCGCGGTTATCGTGCTGGCTCTCATCACCTTCCGCTCCTGGCGTGCCGTCGTCTGCGCGGTGTTGCCCCTGATGCTCACGTCGGTTCTTTGCGAGGCGCTGATGGTGATACTCAACATCGGCGTGAAGGTCGCCACCCTGCCGGTCATCGCGCTTGGCGTAGGGATTGGCGTGGACTATGCCCTTTACATTCTCTCGGTGACGCTCGGCCATTTGCGAAATGGCATGAGTTTGTCGGAAGCTTACTACCGGGCCTTGATCTTCACCGGAAAGGTGGTGGTACTCACAGGCATCACCCTGGGAATCGCCGTGACGACCTGGTCATTTTCTCCGATCAAGTTTCAGGCAGACATGGGTGTCCTGCTGGGTTTCATGTTCGTCCTGAATATGCTGGGCGCACTGATCCTGATACCCGCCTTGGGGCATTTTTTGCTCCGGAAGAAACAGGTTTAATTCTGAGCTATCGGCACCCGTTAAGTGTCGCTGGGCAGAGTCGCTTGTGCATTGAATTGGGTTGAACCCGATGAAGTTGTACTGCTGGCGGTAGTTGCATTTTTTCATGAATTATTGAGGAGAAATTAATTATGTCAGAGAACATTTCTGAAAATGCGAAACAACGGCAGCCAGTCCCCCCCTATCTGGCGATTGGCCTGTCCACTACATGTCGGGGTATCGGCAAGCGATCCGACATCATGCGGAATATCGATCATATCGAGAATATGATTCACGGCGCCATGTTCGTGGTGAGCATCAACATGCCGGTCAAGATCATCGCCTTGGCAGAAGGTGCTCTATCCGGGTTTACCGACGAAGCGTTTGATATTCCGCATGTGACGGCGGCAAGGGAACTTTGGATTGACGTTCCGGGCCCGGAGACAGACCGTCTGGGTGAAATCGCCAAGCAGTATGAAACTTATATCATTGCACAATGCAAAGCCCGTTTGCCCGAAGTCATCAAGGACCGGTTTTTCAATCTTGCCTTCATTATCGATCCAAAGGGAAAGGTGGTGCATAGGTACGCCAAGAACCACGTTTTCGCCAGGGAACGATCCTGCATGCCACACGACATCTATGATATTTGGGTGGAGAAATTCGGGGACGGGATTGATGCCTTTTACCCCGTACTGAAGACGGACGATATCGGCAATATCGGCACGATCATTTGCAATGACGGGATGTATCCTGAACCGGCCCGCGCACTTGCTTTCAACGGGGCAGAAGTGATCTACCGCCCAAGCATGGCCCAGCCGATAACGGGCAATGGCCAGTGGGAGACGCAGAACAAATCGCACGCGATGTTTAACAACTGCTACGTGATCGCTCCCAACGTCGGCCCGTATTACCTGCACCCGGGGTTTGAGCACGGTTTTGACGTGGCGGGCGGAAATTCACATATCGTCGATTACCAGGGAAACATCATTTCTTTCAGCGCATCCGGCACGGATACGGTGACGGCAGCTGTGATTGACATTGAGCAGCTCCGGCATTTCCGGGAGATGTCTCTGTTCGGCAACGGCTTGAAAGATTTGCGGACCGAAATCTTCAAGCGCATGTATGAAAAGCCGATTCATCCGAAAAACATGTGGATCGACAAGGATCCATTGCAACATGCGGATCATGATGAAATCTTCCGAGGCAATATAAAACGGCTGCAGGAGATGGGTGCATACACGCCACCCGCAACCCATTATCCGGGCGCAAAGTTTATACATCCCGCCCGGGACAGGCAGATGCGTGCTTGGGAAAACGTGCGGAATGCCCTGTGGGGAAATAAGGAATAGCGAGGGAATAGCAAGAAACCACCGGTAAAACAATCAAACCCGCATCTTCACCTGCTGCCAGGAAGGGTGCAGGCTTGCCGTCGCGCTCGGTCGCTCATCCATTCTCTTGAACCAGGCATTGATGTTCCTGAGATCAGGATTGAGCGGCTGGCCGACATCCTTCGCAAAGTCCAGGCAGCAGTACAAACTGATGTCGATGAAACGCAGCGCGCTGCCGCAGATGAAGGCCTGATTTCCCATCAAGCCGTCCAGCCAAGCAAGCTTTTCCTGACCGATGGCTTTGAGGTCATCCGCCGCAGCAGGTATGCAATGTACCCGGTTCTTGAACAACTCATAACCCTCCGCGTAACGCCAGCGGTTGTATATGTGCTCAATGATATTGAGCTCGACGCGACGCTGCCACATGCGCGAAACCGCGCGCTCTTCGGCAGACTGGCCGATTAACGACAGGCGCGGATATTTTTCGTCGAGGTATTCGCAGATTGCCGCCGTTTCAGCGATGAAAGTGCCATCGTCGAGTTCCAGAGCTGGCATCTGACCCGACGGATTGCGTTTCAGATACCCTTCCTGCCGGTTTTCATTGGCGAGGATATCGACTTCTTCACTCGGGAGGGTGATTCCCTTTTCGGCCATGAACATCCTCACGACACGCGGATTCGGTCCAAGAGAATCGATAAGTTTCATGGTCATGGCCTCCCAGGTTGGTGATTCAGGTTCAAGCGCAAATCGAAATACTCAAATCTTCGGCCAGAGTTCGCTGCTCCCGTCGCCGACTTGAAACTCTATGACGTTCGAATCGGGTTCGCCCGATTCGTCTCCTTCAACCGCATTGATTTCGACCGACGCCGTCTCCGCCGCAGCTGGCTTGACTTCCAGTCCGCCTTCCGCAGCCACATTCATCAGCCTGGCATGGGCATCTGCCGAGAAAGAGAGAATGTCATTGATCAGCATTTCGCCCGTGATCAGGATCATCGGGTGTCGCCTGGCGAAATCGATGGCAGCCTCAGTATAGTCACCGGTGGAAACAAAAACGCCTCGTGGCACTTTGTCATGCGTCATCACGCCGAGCAATTCGCGGACGGATCTCACGCCGGTTTTTTGGGTATCGCAGGCTTTGCATTGAACAATGGCATAGACCGCGGCTTTGCCCTTTTCGAAGAGCTTGATATCCGTGCCCTCATCCGCGCCAATCTGACTGGCTTCCGTGCGGAAGGTCAATTCCCTGAAGTACGCGGCAACGAATTCGTCAAATTGCCCGCATTTGATTCGGCGCAAAAGTTCGAGTGACCATGCGGCGGATTTTGCGACTGGCAAACTCGGCGCCAATTCGACTGCAAGGTTGGCCGGCGTCGCTTCATCGGCCTCAACTTTGGGAATTTTCGGACGGAGGGATGGTGGCGGTACGGAAAAATGCGGTTCCAGCAAACGCACAGTCTTGGGCGACTTGCCGCTGCGTTGCCTGTAGAAAAGCAGCGCAGCCATGATTCCGCACACGGCAGCCAGCACAATGCCGAATGGCTTGAGGATCGCTGCCAACGACCCGAATGCCGGATTGGCAACCTGCAGCGCCGGAATGCCCCATTCAAATGTGATGTACAGCAGGGACGCCACCGCGGCAGGAATCCACCAGGGGATGGCCAGTAGCGCAGCAAGATTGAATTTTGGTTTCCTGGCCATTTTGAGCGTATGCGTTGGTATGCGTTGTTCAGTGTTTCAGTTTAGCAAACGCCGCCGCCATCGCGCCGCCTGGCGGTGGAATTTCCGGTTTCGCCGACCGGACTTTGCCGCCCCGATTCGGCGCGACGCTGTCTTTCTTCGCCGTGACTTCGTCGGACAGACGCATGGTCAGCGCGATGCGCTTGCGTGCGCTATCGACTTCCAGCACTTTCACCTTCACCACGTCGCCCGCCTTGACGATGCTGTGCGGATCTTTGACAAACCGGTCGGCAAGCGCCGAGACATGGACCAGGCCATCCTGGTGTACGCCGACATCGACAAAGGCGCCGAAGTTGGTGACGTTGGTCACGACGCCTTCGAGC
>JBAYVV010000217.1:0-5886 GCA_041674465.1 Sterolibacterium sp. | reverse complement strand
TGCGGCGTATCGACTTGTCCTCCACCGCACCACTGGCTTGCTGCGCGGCCTGGGCAATCTGCGCCGGCAATTTTTCCAGCATCGAGGCCATGCCGCCCATCTTGCGCATCTGGCCGATCTGTTGCTTGAAGTCGTTGAGGTCGAAGCTCTTACCCGATTTGATTTTGTTGGCAAACGCCTGGGCCTTGTCCTGATCGACACCGCGTTGCGCCTCTTCAACCAAGCCGAGGATGTCGCCCATGCCGAGGATGCGCGAGGCCATGCGCTCGGGGTGGAACTCTTCCAGCCCGGTCAGCTTTTCGCCGACGCCGGCGAACTTGATCGGCTTGCCGGTTACATGACGCACCGAGAGCGCCGCACCGCCACGCGCATCGCCATCGAGCTTGGTGAGAATGACACCCGTGAGCGGCAAGGCTTCGTTGAAGGCTTTGGCGGTATTCACGGCATCCTGGCCGAGCATGGCATCAACCACGAACAGCGTCTCAATCGGCTTGAGCAAAGCATGCAACTCGGTGATTTCAGCCATCATTGCCTGATCAATAGCCAGACGGCCGGCGGTGTCGACGAACAGCACGTCGTGATAATGCTTCCTGGCGAAATCGAGCGCAGCGGCCGCGATGTCCGCCGGCTTCTGCCCGACTTCGGAAGGAAAGAAATCGATGCCCGCCTGGGCTGCCACTGTCTTCAACTGCTCGATGGCTGCCGGTCGATAAACGTCGCAGGAAACCACCAGCACTTTCTTCTTCTGCCGTTCCTTGAGCCACTTGCCAAGCTTGGCGGTACTGGTGGTTTTACCCGAACCCTGCAAACCGGCCATCAGGATCACCGCCGGCGGTTGCGTGGCCAGGTTAAGCCCGCTGCTGGCACCGCCCATCAGCTCGGTCAGTTCGCGATGCACCACGCCGACCAGGGCCTGGCCGGGAGTCAGCGAACCGATCACTTCATGACCGACCGCCTTTTCCTTGATGCGGGTGATGAACTCCTTGACCACCGGCAGGGCGACATCGGCCTCCAGCAGTGCCATACGCACTTCGCGCAACATGTCGCTGATATTGTCTTCGGTCAGGCGGGCCTGGCCGCGCAGCGTCTTGACGACCTTGGCGAGCCGCAGGGAGAGATTGTCGAGCATGGTAATGACCTATGGAAATCCCCTGGCGGGATAACTGGGAGCGATTAAGGTAAACTGCGGGAATGCCTGCGATTCTACTGCATCTCCTGGCCGCAGCCCTGTATGCCGGGCTCGCTGCTTTCTTCTGGCACACGCGCTGGCGCGGCGCTGTCCTGGCACAACCGCTGGCCGGCTTGCAACGCTGGGAACGTGCCATGCTACTGGCCGCGCTGGCTTTGCACGGCACCACCCTGGGACAGGAAATTTTCGCCGACGGCACAATGCGCTTTGGCTTCTCGGTGGCCTTGTCGCTGATGCTGTGGGTGGCCATCGCGCTCTACTGGATCGAGAGCTTTTACGCCCGCATGGAAGGGCTGCAAATGCTCGGCCTGCCTCTGGCCACGATCTGCGTAATGCTGCCTGCGCTGTTTCCGGGCCAGCACTTGCTGACCAATGCCGATTCGCCCGCATTCCGCGCCCACTTCCTGATGGCGATGCTGGCCTACAGCTTGTTCACGCTTGCTGCCATGCATGCGCTGTTGATGGCGGTCGCCGAAAAAAGCCTGCACAAGGGGCGCCTGTCCCCGCTGCTGGCTGGCCTGCCGCCGCTGTTGACCATGGAGACCCTGCTGTTCCGCCTGATCCATACAGCCTTCCTGCTGCTGACACTGACCCTGATCTCGGGCATTTTCTTTTCCGAAACATTGTTCGGCAAGGCGCTTTCTTTCAATCACAAAACCATCTTCGCCATACTTTCCTGGCTGATCTTCGGCGCGCTCCTGCTCGGCCGCCATCTCTACGGCTGGCGCGGACGCCAGGCGCTGCGCTGGACGCTGGCGGGATTCGTCGCGCTGATGCTGACCTATGTCGGCTATCGTTTCGTATTGGAAGTGATCCTCGGTCGAGTTGTCTAGGTCGTGTTCTCCATGAGCAACGCACGCCAATCACCTGAGAACAGGCGCTAATGGATGAGATACCCCTGTCGTTGCAGTTCGCGGCGCTAGCCATTCTTCTGGTTTTCTCGGGTTTCTTTTCAATGGCCGAAACGGCCATGATGGCGACCAATCGCCATCGCTTGCGCCACATGGCCGAAAAGAACCGCCGCGGCGCAGCGCTGGCGCTGGTGCTTTTGGGAAAAACCGACAAGCTGCTGGGCGTCATCCTGCTCGGCAACACCTTGATCAATGCCGCTGCCGCCATGCTCACCGGACACATTGCGCTGACCGTGTTCGGCCAGGAGAAATGGACCCTGGAAGCCGGCACGCTGTTCGTCACCTTCTGTCTGCTGGTGTTTTCGGAAATCACGCCTAAAGTGATCGGGGCGACTTATCCCGATTGGCTGGCGCCGCGGATCAGTTATCTGCTGGCCCCTCTGCTGCGGATTGCCTATCCAGTGATATGGTTCGTCAACCTGTTCGTCGTGGCACTGCTGAAATTGCTGCATTTACAGCCCAAGCCGGGCCGCGATACGCAGCGCCTCTCGCCCGAAGAGCTGCGCGGGCTGGTGCTGGAAGCCAGCCACTTCATTCCGCATCAGCATCAGACCATGCTGCTCAATCTATTTGACCTAGAGCATATCTGCATCGAGGACATCATGACGCCGCGCGGCGAAATCGAGGCCATCGATATCAGCGCACCGATCGAGCAGATTCGCGAGCAGCTCGGGACCAGCTTCCACCGCAGATTGCCCGTCTACGACGGCGACCCGGACAATGTCATTGGCATCTTGTTACAACGCCGCCTCCTCGCCAGTGCCGTGAGCGGCGAATTGACCAACGAAATTCTGCGCGAGCATCTCGTCGAGCCCTACTATATTCCGGCGGCAACCACGGTCTATGCCCAGCTCCTGTTCTTCCGGGAGAATCACCAGCATTTCGGTCTGGTGGTCGATGAGTACGGCGAGATCGAAGGGTTGGTCACACTGGAAGACATCATCGAGGAAATCATCGGCAAATTCACCACGGGCATGCCGGCCAGCAGCAAGGAACTGGCTTGGGAAAACCTGCAAGACGTGGAAAGTCTGCTGGTCGACGGCAGCCGCAGCCTGCGCGAATTGAACCGCGAACTCGATCTGAATTTCCCGCTGGATGGACCGAAAACCTTGAACGGCTTGATTCTCGAGCATTTGCAGGATATTCCGGAATCGGGACTGAGCGTCAAGATCAGCGGCGTGCCGATGGAAATCGTCCAGACCCAGCACCGCCGTATCCGCATGGTGCGGCTTTTCAAGCCATTGCCAGACTCGCCATGACCATGCCCGGCCTTCCCCGGCAAGCGGCTTTACAAACAGTCAGGGGCGAGGCATGATCGGAGCACGCTTCAGCCAGTAGGGAGACATCAGGAATGGCCACCGTCGCCAAGACGAGCAAGGAAAAAGCTGCAGAAGCCACCTTCGCCTGGGAAGGCAAGGACAAAACCGGCAAGCTGGTTCGCGGGGAAATGCGCGCCATCAGCAAGACCATGGTGCAAGCGGCACTGCGGCGCCAGGGCGTCCTCGTCAGCAAAATCAAGAAACAGGGCATGGGTAGTGGCGGCAAGGTCACCGAAAAGGACATCGCGCTATTCACGCGCCAGCTCGCCACCATGATGAAAGCCGGCGTGCCATTGCTGCAAGCTTTTGAGATCGTCGGCAAGGGCGCCAGCAATGCGGCGGTCGGCAAACTGCTGACGGACATCAAGACCGATGTCGAGAGCGGCTCCAGCCTGACCCAGGCCTTCCGAAAATATCCCCTGTATTTCGACGCGCTGTTCTGCAACCTGGTCGGCGCCGGCGAACAGGCGGGTATCCTCGACTCGCTGCTGGATCGATTGGCCACCTACAAGGAAAAAATTCAGTCCATCAAGGGCAAGATCAAGTCGGCGCTGTTTTATCCGATTTCGATCATTGTCGTGGCCTTCATCATCACTGCGGTCATCATGATTTTCGTGATCCCGCAATTCAAGAACATTTTCTCCACCTTTGGCGCCGACCTGCCCACGCCCACCGTGGTCGTCATCGCCATATCGGATGCCTTTGTCGCCAATTGGTATTTCATCTTCGGTGGTATCGGCGGTGCGGTATACGGTTTTTTCTATACCTGGAAGCGTTCGCTGGCGATGCAGATCCTCATGGATCGAATCATGCTGAAACTCCCGGTATTCGGGGAACTGGTCCGCAAGGCCACCATCGCGCGCTGGACGCGAACGCTTTCCACCATGTTTGCCGCCGGCGTACCACTGGTTGAAGCACTCGATTCGGTGGCCGGTGCCGCTGGCAATCATGTCTATATGCTGGCAACCAAGCAGATCAAGAACGATGTCAGTACCGGTCAGAATCTAACCGTGTCGATGCAAACCACCAATCTGTTCCCGAGCATGGTGATCCAGATGGTGTCGATCGGCGAGGAATCCGGACAGCTCGACGGCATGCTCGGCAAGGTCGCCGATTTCTATGAAGCTGAAGTCGACGACGCTGTGGAAGCGCTCTCCAGCCTGATGGAGCCGCTCATCATGGTGATCCTGGGTACTCTGATCGGCGGCATGGTGGTGGCGATGTACCTGCCGATCTTCAAACTTGGCGCAATTGCCGGTTAGCAAGAGAATACAGAACTGGTAATTACCTGGCGCAACCCTATGGACTTTCATTTGTTCCTCGAACTTCTCAAGCAACCCGCTTATCTGACTGTTGCATGCCTGTTGCTTGGATTGATGGTTGGCAGTTTCCTGAATGTGGTGATCCATCGTCTGCCGCAAATGATGCAGCGCGATTGGCAGGCGCAATGCGCGGAACTTCGCGGCGAAGTCTCGCCGTCGGAGGAGAAGCTCACTTTGGCAACGCCGCGTTCACGCTGTCCGCACTGCGGCCACATGATTTCAGCCCTGGAAAACATCCCCATTCTGAGTTGGATCGCGCTGCGTGGTCGCTGCCGGCATTGCCAGGCATCGATCTCCCTGCGCTACCCGCTGGTCGAAGCAGCCTCAGGTTTGCTTTCGGCCTATGCAGCTTGGCATTTCGGATTTGGTCCGGCAACCGCCGGAGCATTGCTGTTCCTGTGGTGCATGATCGCACTGACCTGGATCGATTTCGACACCCAGTTGCTGCCAGACGACATGACCTTGCCGCTGCTCTGGACCGGTCTGTTGTTCAATCTTGCTGGCGGATTCACCGACCTGCATAGCGCAGTGATCGGCGCCATGGCCGGCTACCTGTCGCTCTGGAGCGTGTATTGGTGCTTCAAGCTCGTCACCGGCAAGGAAGGCATGGGATATGGCGACTTCAAGTTGCTCGCAGCCATCGGCGCCTGGCTTGGCTGGCAGATGCTGCCGCTGACCATACTGCTCTCCTCCCTGGTTGGCGCCGTGGTCGGTATCAGCCTGATCATTTTTGCCCGCCGCGGCCGGGAAATCCCGATTCCATTCGGTCCTTACCTGGCGACAGCTGGAGCAATCGCCTTGTTCTGGGGAAAGCCTTTGACCCAGGTTTATCTACGGTTGATCTGAGCGCTTGAAAAAGGGGGTTCGCGCTCCCATATTATGCTCTGTGTGTCTAGCCAAAACCCTTTTGGTTTAAGAGCTTAAGTTATTCGCTTAAGTTATAATCGTTTCTTTTAGGAGGCAGCCATGCCCATCTATGCCTATCGTTGCAGCAGTTGCAACCACGAAGACGAAGTGCTGCAAAAGCTCAGCGATGCCTTGCTCACTGTCTGCCCTTCCTGCCATCAGGAAACCTATACCAAACAATTGACCGCCCCAGGATTTCAACTCAAGGGCAGCGGCTGGTATGCGACCGATTTCAAGGG
>JBAYVV010000216.1:0-5923 GCA_041674465.1 Sterolibacterium sp. | reverse complement strand
GCGACACCCTGGAGAAACTGCCGTCCTGTCTCAACAGTCAGATCGATTCCTTGCTGCCGCTTCGCTCGCAAGATACGCGCCCAATTTCTTCGTAGGCGTACCTGGTAGCGACTCACGCTTACACCATGGCTATTTCTACATGCCCTACGCCTATCTCGCCGACTCGAATCTGGCGGACGACCTGTGGGCCATCACCATCGTCGAAACCTGAGTTGAGCGCTTGGCTTATGCCGGCAGTTCCCAGGCACCGGAAAATATCTTCTCGGCCCAGAACAGCGCGGTAATGGTCTTGCCGTCGGTGATGGCGCCATCGCGCACACTCAGCACGGCATCAGCCAAGCTGAGTTCTACGACTTCGAGAAACTCTTCCTGGTCGAGGCTATGGCCGATGTAGGTCAGGCCATGGGCCAGAAAGATTTCGATGCGCTCGTTGGAGTAACCGATGCAGGGATGCATGGTGCCAAGGTGCCGCCAGCTTTTGGCCTTGTAGCCGGTTTCCTCGCGCAACTCGCGCCGCGCCGTATCCATCGGATGTTCGTCAGCATCGATCTTGCCGGCCGGCAGTTCCAGGATGACCTGATTCAAGGGATAGCGAAACTGACGTTCGAACAGCAGTTTGCCGTTATCCAGCACCGCCAGCATGACGACCGCACCGGGGTGCCTGATATGCTCGCGGATACTTTCAGAGCCATCGGGCAGGCGAACCCGGTCGGAACTGACTTTGAGCAGTCGCCCGCTGAAGACCTCTTCAGTCGACAAGCAGGTTTCGATGAGGTGCTGGTCGTCCGTGCTCAAGAGTACGGCGCCGTCAGGCTGCGTTGCGGCGATCCTAAAGCGAACGCAACAGGGTGAAGGTGCACAAGGTCATGATGGCCTGCGGGAAGGCCCCCAGCAAGGCCACGGCAAGGCCATTGACCGACAGCAGCAGGCGCATGTCGAAGCCGGCTTCGATCGGCACCGGGTTCACTGGTGCATCAAACCACATCAGCTTGACCACGCGCAGATAATAGAAGGCGCCAATCAGCGAGAAGAAAACAGCCACGACAGCCAGCCAGACCTGGCCGGTATCAACCACCGCCAGCAGCACCGAAAACTTGGCCCAGAAGCCGACGAAGAATGGCACGCCCGCCAGAGAGAACATCAGGATGCCCATCATGAGCGCAAACCATGGGCTGCGCTGGCTCAGGCCCTTGAAATCATCCAGATTCTCCGCTTCAAAACCCGCGCGCGACAGCAGCAGGATCATGCCGAAGGCACCGAGGGTCATCAGGACGTAAGAGATGCTGTAGAACATGGCCGAACTGTAGGCATTCAGGGCAAAGTGCCGATCGCCGCCAACCACGCCGCTGAGCAGGCCGAGCAGCATGAAGCCCATGTGCGAGATGGCCGAATAGGCCAGCATGCGCTTGAGGTTGGTCTGGGCGATGGCGACAACGTTACCGATGGCGATCGACAGCACCGCCAGGATGGTCAGCATCATCTGCCACTCGGAGGCCAGCTCAAACAAGCCATACACCAGCAGGCGCAACGCCATGGCAAATGCAGCCAGCTTGGGCGCAGCACCAATCAGCAGGGTAATGGGCGTCGGTGCGCCGTGATAGACATCGGGAACCCACATGTGGAAGGGCACAACGCCGAGCTTGAAGGCGAGTCCGGAAACCAGGAACACCAAGCCGAACACCAGCACGGTTTTGTTGGCCACACCATGATAAATGGCCTGCGCCACGCCGCCGATCTCCAGCGTGCCCGTGGCACCGTAAATCATGGACATGCCATACAGCAACAGACCCGAAGCCATCGCGCCGAGCACGAAATATTTCATTGCTGCTTCGGTGGCGCGGGCCGAATCCCGATCTATGGCCACCAGACCGTAGAGTGCCAGGGACATCATTTCGAGGCCAAGATACAGGGTAAGGAAGTGGCTCGCCGTGATCATCACCATCATGCCCAGCGTGGTAAACAATACCAGCAGATAAAACTCGCCCTTGTCCAGGTCGCGCACCGCCATATAACCGCGGCTGTACACAAGGGTCACTATCACTGACAGATACACAAGCAGTTTGAGGAAGTCGCCGAGCAGGTCGTCGACGTACATGTTGCTGAAGGTCAGGACCACCTGTCCATCGGCCGTCAGAAAGGTCAGGATCGCCGCCCCGACCAGGGTCAGTTGGGTCAGCAAGGCAATCACCCAGCGCTGGGCTCGCGGCAGCACCAGGTCGATCAGGAGGATGACGCAGGCCATCGCCAGGAGGAAAATCTCCGAGACGGCTGGGTAGAAGTCGGGCATGACAAAGTTCATGAGCGGATCTCGGGTTTGACTTGGTTCAGGCAGGTCATATCAGCTTGCTCATGGCGACGTGCTTCAGCAGATTGTCGACCGATGCATGCATCACGTCGGTGAAGGGGAATGGATACACCCCCATGCCGAGTACGCACAGCGCCAGTAGCCCGAGGACCAGGAATTCGCGGTTGTCGATGTCGGTCAGTTCGGCGACATGCTTGTTGCCGATGGCGCCGAAAGCAACGCGCTTGTACATCCACAAGGTGTAGGCAGCGCCGACGATCAAGGTGGTTGCCGCGGCGAACCCGACCCAGAAGTTGAACTTGATGGCGCCCATCGCGACCATGAATTCGCCCACGAAACCGGAGGTGGCCGGCAGGCCGGAATTGGCCATGGCGAACAGCAGGAAAAACGCGGCGAACTTCGGCATGGTATTGACCACGCCGCCATACGCAGAGATCTCGCGGCTGTGCATGCGGTCATACATGACACCCACGCACAGGAACATGGCCGCCGAAACGAAGCCGTGGGAAATCATTTGCACCAACGCACCTTCGTAGCCGATCTGGTTGAAGATGAAGAAGCCCAGGGTGACAAAGCCCATGTGCGAAATCGACGAGTAGGCGATCAGCTTCTTCATGTCGCTCTGCACCAGCGCGACGAAGCCGATATAGATCACGGCAATCAGGCTCAGCGCGATCATCATTCCCGACAGGGCGTGGCTGGCGTCAGGCGCGATCGGCAGCGAGAACCGCAGGAAACCGTAAGCACCCAGCTTCAGCATGATCGCCGCCAGCACGGCAGAACCGCCGGTCGGCGCCTCGACGTGGGCATCGGGCAACCACGTATGCACCGGCCACATCGGTACCTTGACCGCGAAGGCGACCAGGAAGGCCAGGAACAGCAAGGTCTGCGCCGACATGGGCAACGGCAATGCGTGCCACTCGAGAATGTTGAAGCTGCCGCCCGACTGCAGGAACAGGTACATCAGCGCGATCAGCATCAACAGCGAACCGGCCAGGGTGTAGAGGAAGAACTTGAATGCCGCATAGACGCGATTCGGTCCGCCCCAGACACCGATGATGATGTACATCGGGATCAGCGAGGCCTCGAAGAAGACGTAGAACAGCGCAGCGTCGAGCGCGCAGAAAATGCCGTTCATGAGACCCGACATGACCAGAAAGGCTGCCATGTACTGGGCAACCCTCTTCTGGATCACTTTCCAGCCGGCCAGCACGACCAGCACGGTGATGAAGCTGTTGAGCAGGATGAACAGCACCGAGATGCCATCGACGCCGAGGAAATAATTGATGTTGTACTGGGGAATCCAGGGCACAGACTCGACAAACTGCATGGCACTCTTGCTGGTGTCGAAGCCGGTATACAGCGGTATGGTGACCAGGAAGCCCAGCAGGGCGAATATCAGGGCCAGAAAACGTGTCATGCCGGCATTGCGGTCGGATGCCGAGGCGAGCAGGATTACGGCGCCGGCGATCGGCAACCAGATCGAAAGGCTGAGCAGGTGGGAGACAATCATCTGGGAATATTCCTGTCGCGCTTCAAGCTCGGTTAAACCACAGCGTCAGCAACACGAAGACGCCGAAAATCATCGAGAATGCGTACTGATAGATATGGCCGCTCTGCAGCAGGCGCACCACCGAAGCAATCCAGCCAACCAGCTTGGCTGAACCATTGACGATCACGCCATCGATCAGCATCTGGTCGCCGCCCTTCCACAAGCCGCGCCCGATCATGCGTGCACCGCCGGCAAAGAACCAGTCGTTGAAATCATCCAGGCCATACTTCTTCTCAAGGATGGTCGCCAGCATGCCGGCTTTCTGCTTGATCACAGCGGGTAGGTCCGGCCGCTTGACGTAAAGGAACCAGGCCGTAATCGCACCGGACAGGGCCAGCCAGAACGGCGCCGCAGTCAAGCCATGCAGCGTCATCGTGACCACCCCATGAAACTCCTCCTGCATGTGGGCAACAATAGGATGATCCGGGCTGAAGTAAATGGAATTGCCGAAATAGCCGCCATACACCACCGTGCCGATCAACCAGCCTGCGGCAATCGAAGGTATCGCCAAAAGAATCAGCGGCAATGTCACTACCAGGGGTGTCTCATGCGGCTCCACCGGGCCGTGGTGGCCATGCGCGTCAGCGTGGTGGGCGTCATGGGCATCCTTGTGGGCATGGCGGAAACGCTCCTCACCATGGAAGGCAAAGAAAATCAGGCGGAACGAATACAAACCACCGACGAACACGGCTGCGAGTATCGCCAGATAGGCAAACCCGGCGCCTGGCACATGCGACATGTGCACCGCCTCGATGATCGAGTCCTTGGAGAAGAATCCGGCGAAAGGCGGCAAGCCGGCGTTGGCGAGGGCGCCGATCAGCATCGTGGCGTAGGTGATCGGCATGTACTTGCGCAGGCCGCCCATCTTGCGCATGTCCTGCTCGTGGTGCATCGCGATGATCACCGAACCAGCACCGAGGAACAACACCGCCTTGAAGAAGGCGTGGGTCATCAGGTGGAAAATCGCTACCGAATAGGCCGAGGCGCCCAGCGCCGTGGTCATGTAGCCCAGTTGCGACAGGGTCGAATAGGCCACGACGCGCTTGATGTCGGTCTGGACGATGGCGATCAGGGCCATGAAGAAAGTGGTGATGGCACCGATGATGATGACGAAGGAAAGCGCGGTTTCGGAAAGCTCAAACAGGGGGGACATGCGCGAGACCATGAAGATACCGGCCGTCACCATGGTTGCGGCATGGATCAGGGCCGAGATCGGTGTCGGGCCTTCCATCGAATCAGGCAGCCAGACATGCAGCGGGAACTGTGCCGACTTGCCCATTGCACCGACGAACAGGCCGATGCAGATCGCCGTGATCAGCGGCCAGCCCGTGGCGGTTTCGGTCATGGTCGCGAGTTCCTTGGCTTTACCAAACACGGTGGCATAGTCCAGGCTGCCCGCGTAAGCTGCAATCAGACCGACGCCAAGCAGGAAACCGAAATCGCCAACACGATTAACCAGAAAGGCCTTGAGGTTGGCGTAAATCGCCGTCGGTCGCGTGTACCAGAAACCGATCAGCAGGTAGGAGACCACGCCCACCGCTTCCCAGCCGAAGAACAACTGGACGAAGTTGTTGGACATCACCAGCATCAGCATCGAGAAGGTGAACAACGCGATGTAGCTGAAGAAGCGCTGGTAACCAGGATCGTCGGCCATGTAACCAATGGTGTAGATATGCACCATCAGTGAAACGAAGGTCACGACCAGCATCATCAGCACGGTGAGCGGGTCGATCAGGAAACCGATCGAAAGCTTGAGTCCGCCGCTTTCGAGCCAGGTGTAGAGATTGCCGTTGAAGGTATGGCCGGCCTGAACATCCTGGAAAATGATGAGTGACGCCACGAAGGCCACAGCCACGCCCAGGCTCGTCACCCAGTGGGCGCCACTGCGGCCGATCGCCTTGCCGAACAAGCCGGCGATGATTGCGCCACATAACGGCGCCAGGGGCACGATCAGGTAGAGGGTTTGCATATCCATCGCGCGGGCCTATCCCTTGAGGCTGTCGAGGTCATCGACATGGATCGTGGAAATATTGCGGAACAATGCCACCAGAATCGCCAGACCAATC
>JBAYVV010000215.1:0-5967 GCA_041674465.1 Sterolibacterium sp. | reverse complement strand
TACGGATGGCTCAAGCAACTCGGGTGAACTGAAGTCCTTGGCCGAATTGGGCATCACCAAGCTCAACCTGAATGCCAATGCTTCCACGGCCACCGACAACGGCAACCTGATCGGACTGGTGTCGAGCTACGAGACATCGGATGGAGAAACGCATCAGATGGCGGACGTCTGGTTCGCAACCAAGCCGGCGGATCTGACCAGCAAGGTGAGCGGCTTGACCCAGGCGATTGCTGAGTTCATCGACAATCCGGAGGGTGGTGCAGTCAGTACGCCGCTGAACCTGACGGCAGGTGACGCACCGGTGACCCAGAGCCTGGCGATGGCGACCAATGTGGGTGGAATTGTCGAAGCGCTGAAGCAGTTCGATGCGAACGGCAACCTGTTGGGTGCTGCTGCCGGTACGGGGACCTTGCAGAGTGTGACCGCCGACTCGACGCTGAAACTGGCTGGCACTACCGACCCGACCAAGAGCGGATTGCTGGCGACTTCAGGCAAGAGCTAGTCTGGTTAGTTAATCTCTCAAAGGGCGACAGGACTGATTTGGTCTTGTCGCCTTTTTTCTTGGTGCTTCGGCAGGGTGCGGTAGGTCAATACATGATGTCTAAATGACTGCCCTGTCAATTTATTTACAATTGCCCGGAGCAGGGGGATTTCCCAGTTAAGAATACCGAAATTTCCTGCCCGCGAGTGCGAAGTACCCGCAAATTTCAATCAGTGTCTGAGCCGTGAGGAGAATAGAGACAGTCTGGGAACAGATTTACGCGATCACTAACGAGCGCAAACTAAAATACCCCATTATCTCTGCTGTTTGTCGGTTTTCTCAGCACGACATGCTTGGTGGTGCGGTTGCACCGACATTCCGGAAAGACACATGCACGTTTGGGTACAAAATTTTTTGTTGAATCGGAATTCCGATAGTGAAGCTATCAAGACTCATCCAGCCACGTAACCCAAAGTTCTGGCTGTTGATCGTCCTCAACGGACTCTCCTCCGCGATTTCATTCATCCTGCGTTCTTACGACCTGCCTGCTACCTTCACCTTAGTGCTGGCCGGGTTTGCAATAGCAAATGTCATCATTGGAATCCGCATTGCGTTGCGCTTGATGGCTGACACACCAGCAGCTTAATAATCAGTTTTATACGAATAATAACTAATGATAATACTGTTTTTCTTTAATCTTGCGAGAGACTATGCTTCATGGCGTTCTAACTTCATCTAACAGGAGACTTTTATGAAGACATTCACGCTTATGGTTGCCACCTTGGTCCTCGGTCTTACCTTGACGACCGTTGATGCTGAGGCTGCGAGGCGGATGGGCACTGGTAAGTCGATTGGAATGCAACGGCAGATGACTCCACCTGCGCAAGGACCGGGAGCCGCTTCCGGCGTCGCAAAAGGATCAGGTGCAGCTGCCGCACCTCAAGCACAGCCCAATCGATCCTGGATGGGACCCATTGCCGGTCTCGCCGCCGGTCTTGGTTTGGCCGCTCTGGCATCCCATTTTGGCTTTGGGGAGGAACTCGCTTCCATGCTCATGATCGGCCTAGTCGTCATGGCTGTGATGATAGCGGTCGGCCTCATCATGAGGCGACGCGCAGCATCGCGTCAACCCGCCATGGCAGGCGTGGGCGGCATGCAGTATGCCGCCTCTGGCGCCGATCAGATTGGGCAGATATCAAGCACCGGATCAGGTGCGCGTGCTGAAAAACCTGCGACCCAAGGCATTCCGTCCGATTTTGATGTTGATGGCTTTGTACGTAATGCCAAGGTAAATTTCATCCGACTTCAGGCTGCCAATGATGCCTGCAATATTGATGAAATCCGGAATTTCACCACACCAGAAATGTTTGCCGAGTTAAAGATGAACTTCTCTGAGCGCGGCAATGTCGTCCAGGAAACCGAGGTTGTCAGTGTCGATGCGAATGTGATCGAGGTCCTGGAAGAGGACAACCGCTATGTTGTCAGCGTTCGCTACAGCGGACTGATTCGCGAGGATAAGGATGGGCCGGTTGAATCGATTGAAGAGATCTGGCACCTCATCAAGTCGCGCGATGGGGAAAGCGGCTGGCTCCTCGCGGGTATTCAGCAAATTCAGTAGCAACTGATCTGAATTCTCAGCATTCACTGCGCGTCAGATCAGGGCACCTCTGGTTCTGACGCCTTTATTTTGCATAGCACAATTGAAAGTGTATGTTTACTACCTTCAACACTTTGTTTTACTGACGGGCAACATTGATTGCTCTGCAGCGCCAACAGGCTATAGCATCTGCAGCGGATCTTCACATATACGTATATGATCGCGATACTGATGTAAGGGGAAGGTTGCGATGAACCCATTCAAAAAACGCACCGCGATCCGGATTGCCGCTGTCAGTATTCTGCTTGCCTCCGTCGCCAGCCCTGTGTCTTGGTTCATGGCAAGGGAAGCGGAAGAGGAAGGCATAGTTGCCTTGGCAATTGAGGAATCGGGGCGTTTGCTCCGGCACCACGATGCTCTCAACCTGAGCGGAGCAGAAGCGACAGAGCATGCTACCAGCGCGGCCAAGACCATCTCCGGAGGTTTGTTTGACATCGCTGAAATTTACGCTGGCAATGGACGCAAACTGGCCGAAGCGATGACAGTTGAGGGAGAGGCGGTCGAATCTTCTCTACCTAAGCATGGCCCGCCAAACTACACGAATGCGTCTTACGAAAGCATCAAGCTTCCCGAAGGACGCTGGATCTTGAGGGTATTCGTTCCCCTGCGCGCTGTCGTTGATGATACGAGCGGGCCGATAACCGGCTACTTCGAAGGGGTGCGTGTCGTACCAAAATGGCAACATGAGCATATTTTTGCGAATTCTCTGCACGTTGCATTGATGGTTTGTCTCGCATCGCTGCTGTGTGGTGCGGCAATCTATCCCGTAGTAATTCATTTATCAACAGACAACGAAAGAAAAGCCCGCGAGGTTCTCGATTCACATATTTCAATGATGGAAGCACTCGGCCGTGCCATTGCCAAGCGTGATTCAGATACTGGCGCTCACAACTATCGTGTCGCCTGGATTGCAGCACGCATAGCTGAGCATATGGGTTTAAAAGGAAGTGCCATGCAGTCTCTGATTGCTGGCAGCTTTCTGCACGATGTGGGCAAAATCGGGATACCTGATGCCATCTTGTTAAAGCCAGGAAAATTAAACGATGCCGAACTGATTGTCATGCGCACTCATGTTGCGCAGGGTGAGGAAATCGTCACTGGCATGGGCTGGCTCGATGGCGCTAACGCGATCGTAGCCGCCCATCATGAAAAGTGGAACGGTTCCGGCTATCCACACAAACTCAGTGGCGAGAAGATACCTCTCGCCGCACGAATTTTTGCTGTTGCCGATGTTTTTGATGCGCTTTGTTCCAAGCGCCCATACAAAGAGCCAATGGGTTTTGAGGCAGTCATGGCAATTCTTGAAAATGACACGGGGAGTCACTTTGATCCGGCAGTTATGTCAGTATTTTGTCCAATGGCGCTCGAGATCTTCAATCGCCTGGCAGATTGTAGTGAGAGCGATGCACGACAGCTCCTGGAGGACCGAGTGCGACAGCACTTTGAGATGTGACTGGTGTCCGGCGATGCACCACAGCATCACTTCTGTAAGTCCGGAACAGCACACCTGGTACCGAGTTTTCGGTGCCTGGCTGATTGCCACATCTTCGACCAGGCCACACGGACCAAGATGGCCGCTGTCATGCAGATGCAGACTTGAATTTCGCCTTTGATTTCCCCGAAAGGCCGATACAATTCCCTTTCATGAGGCAAGGAATTCCCTGTTCCATTTCCCGCCAATGCGACTCCTGATCTATTCCGACCTGCACCTGGAATTTCCTGAGGCGCCCCGGTGTTTTCGCGTGCCGGACGGCTTGGAGTTCGATGCCGTCCTGCTTGCCGGCGACATCCACAAGCAGACCGAGGGGATCGCGTGGGCGGCGGCAAACGAAGCTTTCAAAGGAAAGCGGATCTTCTACGTGATGGGCAATCATGAGGCGTACCACGCAAACCTGCCTGGCCTGATCGAGGAGATGCGCCGGTCAGCCCGGGAACTCGGTGTCATTTTCCTGGAAGACGACGAGTCGATCGATCGGGACCACGGCGTCCGGTTTCTCGGCGCCACGCTGTGGACGGACTTTGCCTTGTACGGTACAGAAAAGGCCCAATCCTGCATGCTGGAAGCTTCACGCTGCATGCCGGACTTCAAGGTCATCCAGGTCGGTGCGCTACCTGCAGGGCATCAGGATGAGGGTGCCGCCCAGGTTCCTCGCGTCCTGAAACCACAGGATACCGTCGAGTACTTTAAGCGATCGACACGCTGGCTCGAACAAAAACTTGCCGAACCGTTCGATGGCAAGACGGTTGTGGTGACCCACCATTTGCCATCCTATGCGCTGGTTGCCGAGCGTTACCGGAACGATCCGGTTTCGGCCGCGTTTGCCTCCCGCATCGACAGTCTGGCGGAACAGGCTGACCTGTGGGTTGCGGGTCACACCCACGACAGCTTCGACACCCACATCGGCAAATGCCGAGTCGTGGTCAACCCGCGCGGCTACCCGGTTCTTTCCAAGAACACGATCGAGAATCCCGCTTTCAGGGACGATTTTGTTGTCGACGTCTGACTAAATTTCCCTGTGTTTTCCATGTAGTAGGGAATATAATGCCGCGCTTGGCTTAATGAGCTGCTTTACGCCCGCTGGCCAGGATTCCTTTCAGTCGAGTGACAAAGAACAGCACTAACCCTCCGCAACCAGTTAATCGTCATAACGCAAATCGAGCGATCAAGGTATGGCCTACGACAGCCTGATGGTATTTACCGGCAATGCCAACCCCAAGTTGGCCTTGGAAGTCGTCAAGCGCCTCAGCATCTCGTTGGGTCGCGCTCAGGTCGGGCGGTTTTCCGACGGTGAGGTCAGCGTCGAAATTCTCGAGAATGTGCGCGGCAAGGATGTCTTCGTGCTGCAATCGACCTGCGCGCCAACCAACGATAACCTGATGGAACTGATGATTATGGTCGATGCGCTGAAGCGCGCCTCGGCGGGACGCATCACCACGGTGATTCCGTATTTTGGCTATGGACGCCAGGATCGCCGGCCGCGTTCGGCACGCGTGCCGATTGCCGCCAAGGTGGTGGCCAACATGCTGCAGGCCGTGGGCGTGCAGCGCCTGCTGACGGTCGATCTGCATGCCGATCAGATCCAGGGATTCTTCGACATACCGGTCGACAACATTTATGCCGGCCCGATCCTGCTGGGCGACATCTGGAAGCAGAGCCACAAGGAACTGGTGGTGGTATCGCCCGACGTCGGCGGCGTGGTGCGGGCACGGGCGCTGGCCAAGCATCTGGAGTCGGACTTGGCCATCATCGACAAGCGCCGCCCCAAGGCCAATGTCTCGGAAGTGATGAACATCATCGGCGAAGTTTCCGGCCGCACCTGCGTGATCATCGACGACATGGTCGACACGGCGGGTACGCTGTGCAAGGCGGCGCAGGCGCTGAAGCAGGAGGGCGCGAGCAAGGTGCTGGCGTACTGCACGCATCCGGTCCTGTCCGGCGCCGCGATTGCGCGCATCGCCGATTCGGCACTCGATGAACTGGTGGTGACGGATACCATTCCGCTGCGCGAAGACGCGCGCGCCTGCAAGAACATCCGCCAGGTGTCGATCGGCGGCTTGCTGGCCGAAACCATGCTGCGCATCAGCAACGAGGACTCGGTCTCATCGTTGTTCATGGAATGATTTTTTGCTGCCACGGGCATCAAACGATGTGCGTGGCGGCGTCAACCAACCTTCCTGGTCGCGGGCGGGTTTTATTTTGGAGTGTCTAGTCATGCAAATTGAGTTCAACGCGCAAGTGCGCACCCTGCAGGGCACCGGAGCGAGCCGCCGCCTGCGCAAGGCCGGGCGTGTTCCCGGTGTTGTCTATGGCGGCGACAAGCCGGCCGCG
>JBAYVV010000214.1:0-6005 GCA_041674465.1 Sterolibacterium sp. | reverse complement strand
CGCCTGGCTCGATGCCACCAGCCCGACCACCCCAAGCGCTCCAACCACGGCCCGCGTCACGCTCCCCTTCCGCATAATCGCAGCCGCTCCTCTCGCTTGCCCATGAGCAAGTTTTTCCATCTCGTTATCCTCCAGTTGATGACCGTTACCTACGATGATTGATGGGCTGCGCTTGTTTCGGGCAGCTCGCGCATTTGCTTTTGTTGTTGCGCTCAATCGGGCTTACACTCAACAGGCCCCGACTGTTTATACATATTATCCATATCGACATTTAATGTCAACATGACATGTCAACCAGGATGGATTGTTAGTACAAAACGATTGTCGCAGTGCACTAACAATCCATCATTTTCCACCAGGTTCTTTGCAGAAAACTTGACCAAATCCACTTGCCGAAAGGGGATTGGCCAGTGGTAATGATTTCGTCGTTAATTATTGCGGTGCGTCATCCCGCTTTGGTTTGCGCGCGCCGCCGAGACGGTCAGCACGTGGATGAGCTGATTCTTGATTTGCATTTCAGCGAAGTTAGCCCGACTAGCAGAGAATCAATATCAGCTATGTATCGGCTTGCCAAAAATTCCGCGGGCAGCTTCCATGACTGCTTCAGAAAGCGTTGGATGGGCGTGGATCATTTCGCTCACATCTTGTGCCAACAACTCGCCGCTTCTCGCCAGCAACAGCTCGTGTATCAGCTCGGTGGCAGCATAACCGACGATTTGCGCACCCAGCAGTTCTCCTGTGTCAGGATCGCTCAATATTTTTACCATGCCATCGGGCTTGCCTATGGCGATGCTTTTACCGGCACCCCGATAGGGAAAGACGGATTTCTTGAACTTGATCTTGTCTCTTGCGGCGACCTCTTCGCGCAGCCCGAAGCCTGCTACCTGGGGCTCACAATACACGGCGGAGGGAACCAGCGAAAGATCGATTCCCTTATTGGCCGGTGCATGTCCGGCAATGTATTCGACAGCGATTTCCGCTTCCTTCGAAGCAACATGGGCCAGCGCCGGCGTGCTGATCACATCGCCTATCGCAAAGATTCCCTTGCGCGAAGTCTCGCAGTAGTCACGAGTGACGATGAAACCGCGCGCATCCAACTCGATTCCGACGCGCTCCAGACCAATGCCTTCCGTATTCGGCGAGCGTCCGAATGCGGCAAGAATTCTGTCTGCCTTAATTTCCACACTCTTTCCGCCGGAGTCAATTGAAACTGCTGCACCATTCTCCATCCTGCGCCAGGACCTTGCGCGCGCATTGACCAGAATTTCAATGCCATGCTTTTGCATCGAACCGGCGAGAATATTTGCAATCTCCCCGTCTTCGGCAGGCAGGATATGGCCAGCCATCTCGACGAGCGTCACCTTGACGCCAAAGGCGTTCATGACATAGGCAAATTCGCAACCTATCGCTCCGGCGCCCAAAATGACAAGCCGCTTGGGAAGCTCAGTCAGCGCCAGGATGCCCGATGATGAAAGCACCGCCCGCTCGTCGAACTCGAAGTTCTTCACTGTCAGTGGGCGCGACCCGGTGGCGATGATGATATTTTTTGCCGTGATCTGTTTGTCTGGGGATTGCCCGTTCTGCAAGAGTATTTTCCCTGGCGCAATGAGAGACCCGACGGCCTTGATGACCTCGACCTTGTTTTTTCGCAGCAGCGAAGCCACACCGCCGGCAAGAGCCTTCGCCGACTCTCTGGAGCGGGCATGTACATCGCCATAGCGAAATCCCGACCGATCGATGCTTATCCCGAGGGTTTCGAGATCCTTGAGGCCGGCGTACTCTGCGGCATGATGAATCAGGGTCTTGGAAGGAATGCATCCCCAGTTCAGGCAAACGCCGCCCGGAGTATCTTTCTCCACGATGCATGCGGTCAGCCCCAGCTGGGCGGCCCTGATCCCAGCCACGTAGCCTCCCGGGCCAGCCCCGATGATGGCTACGTCATACATGCCGGCAGCGCTCATAACAGCATCAACTCCGGATTGGACAGCAAATCTCTCAGGGCTTTGGCAAGCTTGCCCGCAGGCACGCCATCCAATGCACGATGGTCGAATGTCAGGCCGCAGGGCAGAATCGTCCGCACGGCAACTTGTCCGTCAATGACCACCGGCTTTTCAATCGGCGTGCCCGGCTGGAAACTGATCACCTGAGGCAGGTTGAGCAAGGGCGTCGACAACATCCAACCCCCTGGAAGAAAACCATCAGTGCTCGACAGCGTGATCGTGCCATCCGCCATGTCCGCAGCAGATAGCGATGAGGATCTCGCCCGTGCGACGAGGTCCTTCATTTCCCGATGGATCTGAAGCACACCTTTGTCCTGTACGTCGCGAACGACCGGCACAACCAGTCCTGACTCGTATTCGTTGCGGCCGGGAATCCCCACCGCGATGCCGACGTTGACGTTTTCCCAGAGCGTGACTGCGTTATCGGTGAGCGTCGCATTGCAGATCGGCACCTGTTGGCATGCCAGCGCCAATGCGCGTGCTTGAAATGGCGCCAGTGACATTCGGCCATCCAGATCGCTCTGGTATCCCAGGATGGTCGCTCGTGCAGCAAGCAGCTTGGTAATGTCAATTTCGAAGAACACATAGGTCTGAGCTGAGCTTGTCTTTGTCGCCAGCATCCGCTGCGCGATCGTCGCGCGCATTCCGGTAAGGGGCAATTTAAACTTCTCACGCATTCCCTGAGCCACGGACGCCGCGCCGGACGGGACGTCGGCGGTCCGACTGCTTGCCGCACTCATAGCGTCATCAACGTCCCGACGGACAATGCGTCCAGCCGGACCGGAGCCGGTAATTACAGAAAGATTGATGCCATTCTTCCGGGCAATAGCTTTCGCCAGCCCTGATGCCCGCACTTTTCCTTTACCGACGATGTTCGTGACAGAACGGCTCACAGCCAATGTGGTCGAAGCAAGCGCGGCCTTTGTTGGCGAGTCAGCGCTGCCGCCGACAACAACCTTATCGCCGCCTACCAGGGACTGGTACTCACCCTGGGTATCCGCAATTTTCGCGATCACGTTCTCAACCGGGAGCGTCTCGCCTTTGGGGGCCAGCAGATGAACAAATCCGGCGTAGGGCGCGGGAAGATCCGTTACGACCTTCTCGGTTTCGATGGCAGCCATGGTTTGATCACGAGTTACGCGGTCACCTTCCTGAACTGACCACTCAACGATCGTTCCTTCGGACATGCCCATAGCGAGCTGGGGCATAATAACGTCTCTTATCATCTTGGCCCCCTAGCGACAAGTATCTCGAATCGCTGCTTCGATCCGATCCTGAGTGGGCATGGTGTAGACATCGATGTAGCCCCCGGGAACAGCAAAGTTGGGGTGACACACACGCTTCACGGGCGCATCCAGCAGATCGTAACCATGTTCCATGACTTGAGCGGAAACTTCGGCGGCAAACCCGGCACGTTCGAAGTCTTCATCCACAATGACGAGCCGCGTCGTTTTCTCTATTGACTTTAGCAGCGTTTCGAGATCGAACGGTTCAAAGCTGCGCGCATCCAGCACTTCAACACTGATTTCATCTTTCAGCTTTTCGGCGACCTTGAGCACGCTATGCACCAGCTGTCCACTGGTCAGGACAGTGATGTCTGAGCCGCTGCGTTTTACGTCGGCAAGGCCCAGAGGCACTATATAGTCTTCGCTTGGCACCATGCCTTTAGTCATCATGAGGTTGGTATGCCACAGGTAAAAAACCGGGTTGTCGTCACGGATCGCAGCTTTCATCAGCCCCTTGGCATCATAGGGGGTAGAGGGCATGCAGGTCTTGATCCCCGGATGATGCATTGTGGCTCCGTAAGGTAGCGTCGCGTGCTCATTGCCAACACGCCGCCCAACACCACAAGTGCCGACCATCACCATGGGCAAGGGATGTTGGCTGCCGTGAAGAAAGTGATATTGACCCGCCTGCAAAAATAACTCCGACGCAGCAAAATAAGAGAATCCCGCATACATGAAATCCAGGATTGGGCGCAGACCCTCTTGCGCTGCGCCCATGGCGCACCCAACGATTCCTGTTTCAGCCAAGGGCGTGTCGAGAATTCGACCAACGCCGAACTCGTCGGTGAGATTCTTGGTATGCGGAAAGGTGCCGGCCTGAATGCTGATCCCAAGCATGAATATCCGCTCATCGCGGCGCATTTCCTCAACATAGGCTTCTCTGATCGCTTCGCAGAGAGTGATTTCGCGTTCATTGCTCATCTTGTCCCTTTCTTTGGCTAGACCGCGTACACGGCCAACTGCAGTTCCTCGACGGAAGGCAGCGCTTTCGGGCTGGCTTCGCAGAAAGCCTCCATATCGTCGGCTTCTTTCTCGGCATCAGAGATGATTCTGTCTATATCTTTCTGCTTCAGAATCTTCTCTTTGAGGAGGCGGACTGTCGCAAGCTTGAGCGGGTCTCGGCTGTCTCTCCACTCCGCCATCAATTTTGGATCGCGCTGTGTCGGGCCTTCGAAATTGACGCCGCCAACGCTGTGCTCCTGCACGCGATACGTCTTGCATTCGATGAATATCGGTCCATCACCTTGCCGGACATGATCGATCGCTTGCAACGCCGCTTCTGCGCAAGCAAACAAATCCTGTCCGTCGACAATCTTCGACGGAATGCCGAATCCTGCGGCGAGACTGGAGATATTGGGTCCCGGAAACAAATCCTTGACATTGCTGTGCTGCGCCATGCCGTTGGCTTCGCACCAGAAAATGACAGGCAGCTGCCAGTTTGCGCTCATCAGCATCGCTTCATGGCAGCGTCCCTCGCCGTAAGAGCCGTCACCGGAGCAATTCATCACCACCTGGCCCTGCTTCTTGTATTTCGCGGCAAAACCGTAGCCAACGCTCATCGGAAAATTCGCGCCGATGTTCCCGGAAAAACCGAAAATATGATGATCCGGGAATGACATGTGGTAACTGGACCGCCCTTTGCAGCATCCAGTCTCCCGCCCCATGTGCTCAGCGATGTAATACTTGACATCGATACCCTTGCTCAGCATGTGCCCGAGACCATGTGCCCGATAATGCGGCCACATGATGTCATCCTGGCGCAGGAACGAGCCGGCAGCGACACCCGGCGCCAGCGCTATACCGCCTTCGTGATAAAACCCAACCATCCTTCCCGCTCGAATGATGCGCATCATCAGCTTGTCGAGCGTCATGGCGCGAGCCAGGTTGCGGAACAACATCAACTTCTGTTCGGCTGTCAAAGACATATTTTTCCCTCCTTTGCTAACAATTGAGGCCACGGCGGCATCAACGTGAGACGTAATGGGTGCTCAACGAATGTAGAGCATCGTGGTTCCGGCCAGAGTCCGCGTTGGTCGGCGCATCTCTGGCAATTGGTAAGCAATGGCTTCCTGGCACATCTGTTTTGATGCACCCATTCCTTGCAAAATGGTCACGACGATCTGGTCGCAATATTTACCTTTCCTGAGCTTAGGCTCCCTCAGCAAGCGGATCATCGCCTGACGAATCGCGCCCAAAGTAATGTCCCATGCGCACATTGCCGTTGGGCAGGAAAACTCTCCGGATTTCATCCCCTGCTCAATATCGCGAAGTGGCGCATCTTGCGCGTATCCCCCCTGAAACCATATGGCTGCAACAAAGCTGCACCATGCCGGATCGAGTGCGGCCTTGCGCATCCATAGCCGCATGCCGACACCATGGCGCAGGGCGGGATCCTTGATGGTGCGCAATTCGCCTTCAATCGACTCAATCAGGTCATCTGTCAGCCAATTCGACGTCGCTTCCAACAACTGGCTGGTGTTGCTGTAGTAGTTGTAGAAAGTCCCTCGTGCGATTCCTGCGGCCTTGATGAAGTCATCAATGACCGGCGCATCCGGTCCTTTTTCCGCAAACACTTGCAACGCTGCTTCGAGAATCTTCGCTTCAGTCTTTTTCCGTCGAGCCCGCCCTACGATGGTGCGATAGTCTTGCGGCGATCGGATGACCCCTGATATTTCTTTTTTAGTCTTGGTTGCCATGGCGCTAATCAACAGTACGACAT
>JBAYVV010000213.1:0-6022 GCA_041674465.1 Sterolibacterium sp. | reverse complement strand
GCGCCACCAGCCAGGTCGCAATCCCGTGAATGACGCGCAGCAGCCACTCGATGGCGAACACCCTGCCGGACTGATTCACCGCCAGGGTTTGCAGTTGGGTGATGGTGAGCAGGGCCGAATCCGGCGTCTTTTCCAGTTTGACGACAAAATCATCCATGACAATGTTCTGGTAGCGCAACATTCGATGCAGAGCCTCTTCGAGGGTCGCGGCACTCAGCGCACTACGGCACATGAATTCGAAATAGCCGGGGCGCAGGGGGCGCGAATACAGACCGAAGCCCTCATCGTCGAGTTGCTCGTTGATCAGGCGATAGAGCGCGGCAAAGCGGGCAATCGGAATCCGGGCGTCGTTTTCCTTCAGTATCTGACTGGCAATTCCTGCACATTCGAGCATTTCCCGCGGGCTCCGATGATTTCGCGAGAGACCGGACAACATCCCACCGACGAAGCCGATAGCGACTGTGGCGTGATGACGGGAAGATTTCTGGGTTGGCATTCTGATCGTGGCAATTTGGCAATTTATGCATAGTATGCGACATTCCGCAGCATGGCGCAGCAACTCATAACTGCCTAAGATAGCGAATGCTCACGGTAGGTAAAGCCACCCACTGATGATGAAACACGCGAAAAGCAGCATAAAGACCCGCCCCCTCCCGGCCTCCCCCTCACGGGAGAGGCGATTAGTTTGCTCGCTACGCTCGATATATCACCCAGCACTCATTGTTGTTGTTTCACGCTAACCGCTTGCAGGAGCCACTGCCATGACCGATCTCAGCTCATCTTTACAGCCTGCCGCCAAGCCTGCTTCCTACAAACCCCGGCACAAGGTTCGCTTCGTCACTGCCGCATCCTTGTTCGACGGCCATGACGCCTCGATCAACATCATGCGCCGGATCATGCAGGCCACCGGCGCCGAGGTGATCCACCTGGGGCACAACCGCTCGGTCGGCGAAATCGTCAACGCTGCATTGCAGGAGGATGTGCAGGGCATTGCCATCACGTCATACCAGGGCGGCCATGTCGAATTCTTCAAATACATGCTGGACTTGCTGCGTGCCCAGGGCGGGGAGAACATCAAGGTGTTCGGCGGCGGCGGCGGCGTGATCGTGCCGACGGAAATCCACGAACTGCACGACTATGGCGTGACGCGCATCTTCTCGCCCGAAGATGGCCAGACCATGGGGCTGCAGGGCATGATCAACCAGGTCGTGCGCGAAGCGGATGTCGACCTGTCGCCGCTGGCGCCACCGGCCGAAAAAGTTCTGGAAGCCCTCAACAGCGGCGACCGACGCCAGTTGGCGCGCATCATCACGGCCCTGGAAAACGGCGCCTATCCCGCCACGCTCAAGCAGCAACTGCTCGATGCCGCCGCGCGCGCCAAGACGCCAACGCTGGGCATCACCGGCACCGGCGGCGCCGGCAAGAGTTCCCTGACCGACGAGCTGGTGAGGCGTTTCCGCCTCGACCAGAACGACCAGCTCAAGATCGCCATCATCTCCATCGACCCCTCGCGCAAACGCAGCGGCGGCGCCCTGCTTGGCGACCGCATCCGCATGAACGCGATTGAACATCCCAACATCTTCATGCGCTCGCTGGCCACGCGCGACGCCGGCTCGGAGGTCTCCGCGGCGCTGCCCGAAGTGATTGCCGCCTGCAAGCTCTCCGGCTTCGATCTGGTGCTCGTAGAAACTTCCGGCATCGGCCAGGGCAACGCAGCGATCGTACCGCTGGTCGATTGCTCCTTGTATGTGATGACGCCGGAATTCGGCGCGGCAAGCCAGTTGGAAAAAATCGACATGCTTGATTTTGCCGATTTCGTGGCGATCAACAAGTTCGACCGCAAGGGCGCCGACGATGCGCTGCGCGACGTCGCCAAGCAGTACCAGCGCAACCGCGAACGCTTCAGCGAACCTGCCGATGCAATGCCGGTGTTCGGCACCATGGCGGCACGCTTCAACGATGACGGCGTCACGGCCTTGTACCAGGCGCTCCTGCCACGCCTGCAGGCGCTCGGCCTCAAGACGACGACAGGCACATTGCCGGCGGTCAAGGTCAAGCACTCTTCCGTCTCGCGTGCCATCGTGCCGACAGCACGCGTGCGTTACCTGGCCGAGATCGCCGCGACGCTACGCGGATATCACCAGCACACGAAACAACAAGCCACTTTGGCGAGGGAACGACAGGCGCTGCGAACTTCCCAGGTCATCTTCAAGGATTGCGGCAAACTTACCGAGGAGTTTGACGCTCAGTTCCGTGACCTGATCGCCTGGAAGGACGGCCAGCTCGAAGCACGCGCCAGGAAGCTGCTCGAGATGTGGCCGAAGACGGTCGAGCTTTATGCGCAAAACGAGTATGTGGTGAAAATCCGCGACCAGGAAATCCGCTCGGCGCTGACCACCACCTCGCTGTGCGGCACGCAGATCCGCAAGGTCTCCCTGCCGCGCTTCGAGGACGACGGCGAAGTGCTACGCTTTCTGCTGCAGGAGAACCTGCCCGGCAGCTTCCCGTTCACTGCCGGCGTGTTCGCCTTCAAGCGCGAGAACGAGGACCCGACGCGCATGTTCGCTGGCGAGGGCGATGCCTTCCGCACCAACCGGCGCTTCAAGAAGGTTTCCGAAGGCCTGCCGGCCAAGCGCCTGTCCACTGCCTTCGACTCGGTCACGCTGTACGGCTGCGACCCGGACGAACGTCCCGACATCTACGGCAAGGTCGGCAACTCCGGCGTGTCGATCGCCACGCTCGACGACATGCAGGTGCTCTATTCGGGCTTCGACCTGTGCGCACCGACCACTTCGGTATCGATGACCATCAACGGCCCGGCGCCGATGATCCTGGCAATGTTCTTCAATACCGCGATTGCGCAGCAGACCGAAAAGTTCAAGACCGACAACGGCCGCGAGCCGACCGAAGACGAGGCGCAGAAAATTCACGCCTGGACGCTTTCGAGCGTGCGCGGCACGGTGCAGGCCGACATTCTCAAGGAGGACCAGGGCCAGAACACCTGCATCTTCTCCACCGAGTTCGCGCTGAAGATGATGGGCGACATCCAGGAATACTTCGTCCATAACGACGTCAAGAATTTCTACTCGGTTTCGATCTCCGGCTATCACATCGCCGAAGCCGGCGCCAATCCGATCTCGCAATTGGCATTCACGCTGGCCAACGGTTTCACCTACGTTGAAGCCTACCTGGCGCGCGGCATGCACATCGACGATTTTGCCCCGAACCTGAGCTTCTTCTTCAGCAACGGCATGGACCCGGAATACACGGTGATCGGCCGCGTCGCCCGACGCATCTGGGCGGTGGCGATGAAGAACAAGTACGGCGCCAACGAGCGCTCGCAGAAGCTGAAATATCACATCCAGACGTCCGGGCGCAGCCTGCATGCGCAGGAGATGGCCTTCAACGACATTCGCACCACGCTGCAGGCCTTGATCGCCATCTACGACAACTGCAACAGCCTGCACACCAACGCCTACGACGAAGCGATCACCACGCCCACCGACGAGTCGGTGCGACGCGCCATGGCGATCCAGCTCGTCATCAACCGCGAATGGGGCCTGGCGAAAAACGAGAATCCCAACCAGGGTTCCTTCATCGTCGAGGAACTCACCGACCTCGTCGAAGAAGCCGTGCTCAAGGAGTTCGAGGCGATTGCAGAACGCGGCGGCGTGCTCGGCGCCATGGAAACCGGCTACCAGCGCGGCAAGATCCAGGAGGAGTCGCTCTACTACGAGCACAAGAAGCATGATGGCTCCTATCCGATCATTGGCGTAAATACCTTCCGCAACCCCAAGGGCGATGCGCAGATCGAAATCGAACTGGCGCGCTCCAGCGAGGAGGAAAAACAATCGCAGTTGAAGCGCCTGCGGGATTTTCAGGGCAGGAACAAGGATGCTTCCGGCCCGATGCTGGCGCGCCTCAAGCAGACCGTGATCGACAACGGCAATGTCTTTGAAGTGCTCATCGACGCCGTACGCGTCTGCTCGCTGGGACAGATCAGCAGCGCCCTGTTCGAGGTCGGCGGGCAGTATCGCCGGAGCATGTAAGCATCATGAAGCACGAAATGCAACACGAAAGCCCGGCCGATCGCGCAAGAAGACTGGCCGGCCTCGATCCCTTCGTCGTCGGCATGGGCATCGAATGTGTCGCCACGGAAGCTGGCCAGGCCACGCTGCGCCTGAAGATCGAACCGCACCACCTCAACTTCATGAACATCTGCCACGGTGGCGTGATCTTCACCCTGGCAGACACCGCTTTCGGCCTGGCGGCGAATTCCTACGGCCCGGTCGCTGCAGGCATTGACGCACACATCATCTACCAGGTCTCGGTGGTTGCCGGTGACGTCCTCACCACCGTCTGCAAGGAGTTGTCGCGTAACAGCAAGCTCGCGGTGTATCGCGCCGACGTGACGCGGCAGGACGGTGCGCTGGTGTCGAGTTTCACCGGCACGGTGTATGTCACCAGCCGGCGCCATCCCGACCCCTGACGCTGGCGTCGTTTATTCATCACGAGGACTCAGCATGACTTTTCGTCCCAAGGTGCTCGTCACCAAAATCGGCTTCGACGGCCATGATCGCGGCAGCCGGATCGTCGCGGCGGCATTGCGCGATGCCGGCATGGAAGTGATCTACACCCCGCCCTGGCAGGAGATCGCCGCCGTCGTGAAAATCGCCCGGGAAGAGGATGTCGATGTGATTGGCATCTCCTCGCTGGCCACCGACCACCTGATCGTGCCCCATCTCATGAAAGCACTGCGCGAAGCCAGTCTCGGCGGCAAGTGCGTCATCATCGGCGGCATCGTTCCGGACGAGGAAGTCAAGTTGCTGCTCGATGCCGGCGTCGCCAAGGTGTTCCATCCGGGCAGTTCGATGGACGAGGTCGTCGAGTTCGTGAGACAGGCTGCGGAAAAAGTGCAACAGCAGTATCAACTCGCGAGCTGACCATGAACAAGGCCATGGAAACCCGGATCCCGGCTTCTTCTCCTGAAGACACCTGGAGCGAGGAATACCGCCAGCAGATCGGCACGGAATCAGTCGTGCACAACCGCTCCGGCATCGAGGTGCGTCCGCTCTACACGCCCAAGGACCTTGGTGACACCAACTACCAGCGCGATCTCGGTTATCCCGGCCAGGCACCCTTCACCCGCGGCATTTACCCGACCATGCATCGCGGCCGCACGTGGACACAGCGCCAGTTGATCGGACTGGGCACGCCGCAGGATTACAACGAGCGCCTGCGGCATCTGCTGGCACAAGGTGCGACCGCGATCTCGCTGCTGCCCTGCAACTCGGTGTTCCGCGGCTACGACATGGACGAAGTGCCGGTCGAACTGCTCGGCACCTGTGGCACCGTGATCAACAATGTCGATCACATGGACCAGGCGCTGGCCGGCGTGGATCTGGCGAAGATCTCGTGCGCCATGAACGACCCGACGCCATTTACCCTGCTGGCCTTTCTGCTGGTCACGGCAAAACGCCGTCAGGTGCCCTGGTCGACCATTGCCGGCACCTCCAACCAGAGCGATTACCTCTCGCACTTCATCGCCAATCACATGTTCTACCGTCTGGCCAATGCGGGGGCACGCCGGATGCTGGTCGACCACATCGAGTTCTGCGTGAAGCATTTGCCGAAATGGAACCCGATGTCGGTAGTCGGCCAGCACACCCAGCAGGCCGGCGCCACGCCGGCCGAAGCGATGGCCTTCACCCTCAGTGCAGCGATCCAGAATGCCGAGGACTGCATCGCGCGCGGCATGAACCCGGACGATTTTTTGCCGCGCTTCACCTTCTTTTTCGACATCTCGATCAGCTTCTTCGAGGAGATTGCCAAGTTCCGCGCCGGTCGCCGCATCTGGGCCAGGATCACACGCGAGCGGCTCGGCGCCAGGGACAGCCGCTCCTGGCGCTTCAAATTTCACGGCCAGACTTCCGGCGCCGACCTCACGCGTCAACAACCGCTCAACAACATTTCCCGCGTCAGCGTGCAGGCCATGGCCGGGATCTTCGGCGGCCTGCAATCG
>JBAYVV010000212.1:0-6128 GCA_041674465.1 Sterolibacterium sp. | reverse complement strand
GCGTGTATTGCCGGTGGGCTGCGCCAGGATCCACTTGGTAGCGATGGCCCCGAAGGCTATCGCCACGACGGCGCAGATCAAAGCGAACGTAAGTGCGGACATGCGTTTCTCCCTGTGGTTTTTAAATGATTGACAACAACTCGTCATTTTACCATGCCAGGCCTGAGTTTTTGTACTCAAAAAAGCACCGGAACGCAGGGCTACGCCTAAAATCAGGCTTCTGGTGGCAAAATGCCGTCAGACAGACCCAAAGGAGAGATTTGATCATGCAGCAAGGAAAGGTGCTCGTCGCCCAGGGCGGCGGACCAACCGCCGTCATCAACCAGTCGATGGCCGGTGTCGTGCTAGAGGCGCGCAAGTTTCGCAACGTCGAACTGGTATATGGCGCTTATCACGGGGTGTCCGGCATTCTGGCCGAAGACTTTCTTGACCTCACCCAGGAAACCAGCCACAACATCGAGATGGTGGCGAGCACACCGTCTTCGGCGCTCGGTTCGACGCGCGACAAACCCGATCTGCGTTACTGCCAGGAAATCTTCAAAGTCCTTAAGGCGCACGGCATCGGTTATTTCTTCTACATCGGCGGCAACGATTCATCGGATACCGTGCGCATCGTCAGCGAGGAAGCTGCTCGCGCGAACTATCCGCTGCGCTGCATCCACATCCCCAAGACCATCGACAACGATCTGGTCGGCAACGACCATACACCAGGCTTTCCTTCGGCCGCCCGTTTTGTGGCCCAGGCATTCATGGGAGCCAATCTGGACAATGCGGCCCTGCCCGGCGTCTACCTTGCCGTCGTCATGGGACGGCATGCCGGCTTCCTCACGGCAGCCTCCGCCCTCGGCAAGAAATTCCCGGATGACGGCCCGCACCTAATTTACTTGCCCGAGCGCACTTTCAGCGTCTCCAAGTTTGTCGCGGACGTCAAAGCCACTTATGCGCAATATGGCCGTTGCGTGATCGCCGCCTCGGAAGGAATCCACGACGAACAAGGCGTGCCCATCATCACCAAACTGTCCCACCAGGTGGAGCGCGATGCCCACGGCAACGTCCAGCTTTCCGGGACCGGCGCCCTGGCCGATCTGCTCTGCAACGAAATCAAGGACAAGCTCGGCATCAAGCGCGTGCGCGGCGACACCTTCGGCTATTTGCAGCGTTGCTTCATGGGCTGTGTATCGGATGTCGACCAGCGCGAAGCCCGCGAGGTCGGCGAGAAAGCCGTGCAGTATGCAATGTGGGGCGGCCGTGACGGTTCGGTGACGATCAAGCGCACCGGCTTTTATTCGGTCGACTATCAGCTGATGCCATTGTCAGCGATTGCCGGCAAGACCCGGGTGATGGAAGACGAGTTCATCGCCCCCAGCGGCACCGACGTCACCGATGCTTTTCGACTGTATTTGAGGCCTTTGCTCGGATCAGGACTGCCGGACGCCTACCGTCTGCGGTTGCACAAGGTGGACAAGATACTCAAGTCGGGAAAATGAAAATACCGGCTGTTCAATCGCCAAAGGTGATACCCATGTCCCGCCCGGTCTGCAGCGTATCGCAGTCGAGCGGCACCCCCTTCATGCGACCGGCGACTTCTTCCAAGGCGACATAGTTCACGTTGGGGAAGGCCAGCGCCACCATCACACCGCTTTCCCCCTCCTCCAGCGCCCGCACCGCTGCGGTGCCAAAACGCATCGCGGCGAGTCGATCGAAGGAAGTCGGGCTGCCACCGCGCAGCAGATGGCCCAGCACGACCACCCGTGTATCCTTGCCGGTACGATCCTGAATTGCCTTGGAGACCTGCTCGCCAACCCCGCCAAGGCGCTCGGCATGGCCGATTTCGGCCGGCGCCAGGATCGCCCGCTGGCCGTGAGTAGCTTCGGCACCTTCCGAGACCACCACCAGCGAGTACATGCGGCCTTCGTTATCGCGGGCGCGAATCTTGGCGGCAACCTTGTCAAGATCGAAAGGAATTTCCGGAATCAGGATGGCGTGGGCGCTGCCGGCGATGCCCGCATGCAGCGCAATCCATCCGGCATAACGGCCCATCACTTCGATCACCATCACACGCTGATGACTTTGTGCCGTGCTATGCAGGCGGTCGATGCACTCCGTGGCAAACGCCACGGCCGTATCGAAGCCGAAGGTGGTGAAGGTTTTGTCGAGATCATTGTCGATCGTCTTCGGCACACCGACCACGCGCAGGCCCTTCTGATGCAAGGCGTTGGCAATGGTGAGCGAACCGTCGCCACCGATCGAGACGAGCGCATCGAGTTCCTTCATGGCAAAAAACTGCAGGATCTCGTCGGTGCGGTCGACGTCGCGGGTCGAACCATCCGGCATTTGCACCGGGAAATGCAGCGGATTGCCCTTGTTGGTGGTGCCAAGGATGGTGCCACCGAGGTGCCCGATACCACGCACCTTGTCGCGCGTCAGTCGATACACACCGCCCTCGGGGTAACGCTCGGGAAACAGGATGCCGTTGAAACCGTCGTGAATGCCATAAGATTCCCAGCCGCGGTTGGCAGCGGCGATCACCACCGAACGGATCACGGCGTTGAGGCCTGGGGCATCTCCGCCTCCGGTACAGATGGCGATGCGGCGAATGCTCATGACACTGTCTCCCCTGTAGCTAGATTCAACCTACCAATGCAGCGAAAGCGCGGTCACGGATCTCCTCGACCTTGCCCTGTCCAGCGATCTTTCGGCACTTTGGCGATTTCGCATCGCCGCTGGCAGCCCACTTGTTGTAGAAATCAATGAGCGGCTTGGTCTGGGCGTGATACACCTCGAGACGCTTGAGCACCGTCGCTTCCTGGTCGTCGTCGCGCTGAATCAGCGCTTCACCCGTGACGTCGTCCTTGCCCTCGATCTTGGGCGGGTTGAACTTGACATGGTAGGTGCGCCCCGACGCCAGATGCACGCGACGTCCGCTCATGCGCAGCACGATGTCGCTATCCGGCACGTCGATCTCCAGCACGTAGTCGATCGGCACGGAGGCAACCTTCATCGCTTCGGCCTGCGGGATGGTGCGCGGAAAACCGTCGAGCAAGTAGCCCTTGGCGCAGTCCGGCTGCTGCAGGCGTTCCTTGACCAGACCAAGGATGATGTCATCGGAAACGAGTTTTCCCGCATCCATGACTTTCTTGGCTTCCAGGCCCAAAGTCGAGCCGGCGCGAATCGCCGCGCGCAACATGTCGCCGGTGGATATCTGGGGAATCGCGAAACGCTGGCAAATGAAAGTGGCCTGGGTGCCTTTACCCGCGCCCGGCGGTCCGAGAAGTATCAAACGCATGACAACTCCATATAAAAAAAGAAAACATCTTACGCCGCAATAAACACCTGCGCTGCATGTGGGGGTTATTTTCTCACAGTCATCCCGGTCCAGCGGCAGTCTTAGCCGCGCCGCTCAAATTCGCGCCTCACCCGTTCCAGATCTTCCGGTGTATCCACACCCGCTGCCGGTGCCTCGCGACAGGACACCACCCGGATGACGTAGCCATGGCCGAGCGCCCGCAATTGCTCCAGGGCCTCAGTGTGCTCCAGTTGGGTTGGCGCGAGTTGCCGGTACGCCCGCAGAAAGCTGACACGGTAGGCATACAGGCCGATGTGGCGCTGCGCCGGCAGGTCGCGAGGCAGGACATCGCGAGTGACTGCGAAAGCATCACGATCCCAGGGAATCGGCGCACGCGAAAAATACAGGGCCCGACCACGCGTATCGCAGACGACCTTGACCACGTTGGGATTGAAGAAGTCGGCTGGATTCTCGATTGGATGACAGGCCGTGGCGATCGCAGCACTCTCGTCGTCGCGCAGTGCTGCGGCAACGGCATTCACCAGCGCTGGTTCCAACAACGGTTCGTCACCCTGCAGGTTCACCACGATCTCGTTGTCGGCCCAACCCATGCGCTCCGCGACTTCGGCAATCCGGTCGGTGCCGCTGGGATGATCGGCGCGCGTGAGCACGGCATGGAAGCCATGCGCCCTCACAATGGCTTGAATTTCCGGATGATCGGTGGCGACCCAGATGCCGTCATTGGCGCAAGCTTGCGCTGCCTCGACCACACGCACGATCAGCGGCTTGCCGGCGACGTCGGCGAGCGGCTTGCCGGGCAAACGGGTCGACGCATAGCGCGCCGGAATCACGATGCGCGGCGTCATCAGGTTTCATCCGCGCCCAGGGCGCGCGCCTCCTCCTCCAGCATCACCGGGATATCGTCCTTGACGCGGTAAGCCAGCCGGCAGGGTTTGCAGACCAATTCGGACAGCGCCTTGCGGTAATCCAGCGGACCTTTGCAAATCGGACAAACGAGGATCTCAAGCAGGCGGGCGTCCATGCATTTTCTCCCTGATGCAGTATTCGACATGAGCAGCAAGATCGATTCCCGCTGCCGCGGGAGCAACCTGCGCGGTGACCGGCAAAACCCAAACCGGGCGCTCGGTGAGGCCCGCGCATTTTACTGCATCCTTCTCGGTCACCAGCAGTGCATCCGCCTGGATGGCTGCAAGATCGGCAGCATCGTAGCGATGATGATCGGGGAAAGCGTGCTCCGAAAATCGCAGCCCGAGTGCCCTGAGGTGCTGAAAAAAACGTTGCGGCATGCCCATGCCGGCGATCGCTGCCAGACGCAGTGGTTTAAGCGTGGCAGTGGTGCATGTCTGCTTCGGGTCGGACAGCAAATAAAACATATCGCCCGTCAGTTTCATCGAAAAAACCGGCGCTGGGCAGATCGGCAGGTTCGACTCACCGTTGCTGACGATTGCATCGACTCGGGCAAGTCGGGAAGCCGGTTCGCGCAAGGGTCCGGCCGGCAGTGGCCAGCCGTTCATCAGGCCGCGCCCATCAAGCAGCGCGATTTCGACATCGCGCTGCAGACGATAATGCTGCATGCCGTCGTCGCTGATGATCAGGTCGCAGTCCGGATAAATCGCCAGCAGGGATCGTGCGGCGGCAACCCGGTCGCTGCCAACAAAAACCGGCAGGCCACTGCGTCGTTTGAGCAGCAGGGGTTCATCACCCATCTCGAGTGTATTGCTGTCTGCCAATACCTCGCGGACGACGCCTGCGGGGAGACTGCCGGCATAGCCGCGACTGACAATGCCCGGATGCCAGTTACGTTCAAGCATCTGCTGCGCCAGCCACAAGGTAAGTGGCGTCTTGCCGCTGCCGCCGACGATGATGTTTCCTACCATCACTACCGGCACTGGCAAGCGTTCACTGTGCAGGATTCCCAGGCGGTAAAGCGCCCGACGCAGCACCGCTACCAGCAGAAAAATACAACCGGGCAACAGTAGCAGCCACGCCAGCGGACCGCGTCCTTGCCATGTTCGCTGCAGTATGTCGCTGAGTCCCACCATGTTGGCGGCTTGTGCCCGCATTTGCTTCTGGGGTGTTAGCGCGCCGGGAAACTCAACGATTGGGGTTCTGGGTGGCGAAGGAAATATGCGACAGGCCAGCCTGCTGCGCCGCCTGCATCACATCGACCACGCTCTGGTGCGAAGTCTTGGCATCGGCACTGATGATGACCACCGCTTCGCGCGCATTGTTGCCACCAGTCACTGCGCGCCGCAAAGCCAGGCTGATGGCCGCAACATCGCGCGCACCGACGGCGCTGCGATTGATCATCACATCGCCCTGGTCGCTGACGATGACATTGATCTCGTTGGGTTGCTCCTGCGCCTGCTGCGCATCGGCGGTGGGCAGGTTGATCTCCAGGCCGGCATATTTGGAATAGGTCGTGGTGATCATCAGAAAAATCAGGATCACCAGCAGCACATCAATCATCGGAATCAGATTGATTTCGGGATCTTCGTGCTGACGGCCGCGTTGAAAGTTCATGGCGGCATCCTACTTGCGTTCGCCCTGCACCAGTTCGACCAGTTTGATCGCCTGCTGCTCCATCTCGATTGCCAGGTCATCAACCTGGGCGCGAAAGTGGCGGTAGAAGATCATGCTGGGAATGGCGATAATCAGGCCAAAGCCGGTGTTGTAAAGCGCCACAGAAATACCATGAGCCAGCGCCTGCGGATTGTTGCCGGAGGCTGTCGGGGAACCGAAGATTTCGATCATGCCCACCACGGTGCCAAACAATCCCATCAGCGGACTGATCGAGGCAATCGTCCCGAGGCTGGTGAGG